>VBKW01000162.1:13192-14227 GCA_005879405.1 Deltaproteobacteria bacterium | reverse complement strand
CTTCATGAGCGGCACGTAGCACTTCTCGCTGCCGTAGTAGGTCGGAATGGTGCGCTCCACGACGCGGAGACCAGCCATCCGGATCTGTACCAGGATTTGCGAGTCGAAGTGATACTCGTTGCTGCAGCGCTCGAACGGAATCTTCTTCAACGCTTCGGTCGTATAGATCCGATATCCCGAATGATACTCGGAGAGATTCCATCCGAGCATCCAGTTCTCGACCGTGGTGAGAAACCGGTTACCGAGATAGCGGTGGAGGGGCATGCCGCCGGCGCGCGGATCGCCGGTGATACGCGAGCCGAACACGTGGTCGGCCTTTCCCTGGTAGATCGGCTCGAGGAGGTACTCCATCTTTTCCGGCGCATACTGCCCGTCGCCGTGCAGCATCACGACGACATCGAAGCCGTTGTCGATCGCGTACCGATAGCCGACTTTCTGACTGCCGCCGTACCCACCGTTGCGCTCGCTGCGGTGGACCTTGAGCTTCGTCAGGCCCTTCTGCTGCGCGTACCCGATGCCGACCAGGTGCGTGTTGTCCTCGCTGGCGTTGTCGACGACGAGAATCTCGTCGATCCGCTCCTTCATGGCCGGCGGGATGCGATCGATGACGCTGGGGATCGTCGCGGCGGCGTTGTAGGCCGGGATGTAGCAGAGAATCCGAAGGTTCCGTGCCCGGTCGGATCGACTGGCGACGCTCTCGACGCTTGCGGTCGCATTGGACGCGTTCATGGGTTTTTCCTCCGCGAGTGACACGATAGGAGTGGATGCAAATCGCCGGCCAGGTGTTCGGTGTGCGCAGTCAAACAGCAATGGACGGCACAAAGCACCGGCAATCCGAGACGGTACCCGACCCCGGATCCAAAAGTCAACCGAAATTCCCTGCTCGAAGGTCAATCCGCCGACACCAGGCGGCGCGCCGTCCATGCCTCGTCGATTCTGTGCTACATCGGGGTCGGGCGCTCGCCCCACCCTCCACGAAGGAGCCACCAACATGCTGTTGGGCAAGCGAATCGTCGTCGTCATGCCGGCATACAA
>VBKW01000162.1:0-13187 GCA_005879405.1 Deltaproteobacteria bacterium | reverse complement strand
CATCGACGAGGTGCTGCTCGTCGACGACGGCAGCTCCGACCGCACCGTCGAGGTCGCGCGCACGCTCGGGATTCCCACTATCGTGCACGAGCAGAACCAGGGATACGGCGGCAACCAGAAGACCTGCTACCAGGCGGCGCTCCGCCAGGGCGCGGACGTCGTCGTCATGCTGCACCCCGACTATCAATACACTCCGAAGCTGCTACTCGCGCTCGCGTCGCTAGTCGCCGTCGGCCAGTACGACGTCGTCTTAGGCTCGCGCATTCTCTGCCAGAGCGCGCTGAACGGTGGGATGCCGCTCTACAAATACATCGCCAACCGCGCGCTCACACTGTTCGAGAATCTGCTGCTCGGCCAGAAGCTGTCCGAATACCACACCGGCTATCGCGCGTTCGGACGCCACGTCCTCGAGGCGCTACCGCTGAACGAGAACTCCGACGATTTCGTGTTCGACAACCAGATGCTCGCGCAGATCGCCTACTTCGGCTTCACGATCGGCGAAGTGTCGTGCCCGACGAAGTATTTCGCCGACGCCTCGTCGATCAATTTCCGCCGCAGCGTCGTGTACGGCATGGGTGTCGTGCGGACCTCGCTCGCGTATCGGTTGCACAAGATGCATCTGATGCAGAGTCCGCTCTTCGACGCGAACGGGTCGCGGCTCGTAATTCCGCCGGCGGACGCCGAGACGGCGACCGGCTAGCGCCGCGCCCACGCGAGACGGTCAGCCGTGGCCGCTGGTCGTCAGCGACAGCAGCGCGCGTGCGAAGTCACGGGCGCGGACGTCGGGGGCATTCCGAAGCGCTTCCACGTCGATGACGTACGGCGCCACGTACGAACGAAGCGCGGCCGGGTCGAAATCGCCTGCCCATCGATACCGCGCGGCTTCGAGACCAGCGGTGACCAGCTGCATCGCGCCGAGCGCTTCCTCGTGGATCCGAGGATGCGCGCTCCGATACCCCGCAATGAGCCAGCCGGCGGCGCGGACGTCGCCACCGTCGCGAATCGCGCGTAGCCGCAAAATCGCGGCTCGCACGTCGTCGTCGAGCACCGCGTGCGTCGCCTCGTCGACCGTCAGGGCTGCCATCCATCGCCGGACCGCTTGCCGCCGCCGTCCGAGATCCGGCTCGATCGCGGCCGCCGCCGGGCCGCGCTCCTCGTGGTGCTGCAGGACGATCGTCGACGCGACGTCGCGTCGACCGAGAATGTCGAAGCGGCCGAATCGAGCGACGAGGCGGTACTGCTCGAGTGCGAAGCTGCGGGCGGCGCGAAAATACGGTGGCGAGTCGATGAAGAACGTCCAGCCGTCGTTCAGCGTCGCAATGAACCGCGGTGGAGCGGTGCGTAGTGTGGCGACCATCGCCGCCTCGTCGTCGTGATCCGGGCGCCCGGGGTACCAGTAATCGTGTGGCACCGGACTCGTGAGCTGCGTGGCGAAGAGCAGCCCGGTGAGCGCGGGAAACGCGAGCACCGGCTCTCCGGGTGTCGTATGGCTGCGAAGAAATGCCGCGGCGTCGCCGAAGGCGGCGAGATCGTCCGCGGTTCCCGGTTCGGCGCGGGCTTTGATCGTCGGCGTATCGATCAGGAGATCGCGTTGCGCGCGGCTCTCCCACCAATAATCGAGCGCCGCGCCGAAGCGCGCGACGAGCACACCGGCGACCGCGACGCCGACGAGCGCGTGCACGACCGCTCGACTGGACATCCCGGCGAGTCGCGGCTGGTGCGTCCAGAAGCGGATGACACGCTCCAGGAGCGCCGTCGCCAATATCATTGTGAGCGGCACCGCAATGATCAGATGCATAGCGTCGGTGCGCGGATACAGCTGGAGATACATCGCGGTCGCGAGCGGGACGAGCGCGACCACACGGCGGACGGTGACCGTCACGGCCATCGTGCGGACGCGAATGAGGTATGCGATCCCTCCCCAGTGCGCGAGCGGCGCAAGCCAGTAGCCCGCATTCTCGAGCTGCGAGCCGATCGAGTTCACGAGCGACTCCGGCATGATCGCCTGGGTGCGCAGGCGCATGAGAAGCGAGACGATCACCAGCACGCCTGCCAGCAACGGCAGTGTGGGTCCGAGCCGCCCATGCGACACGGCGCGACCCACGATCGCGATGGCGCAGGCGGCGGCGACGACTACGACTGCATAGAACTGCGGCGGCGGATGCGGGAGGTAATAGAGCGCAGCCGCAGGTGAGCCGAGCAGGAGCACATCGCGCGCGAAAGCGGCGGTGCCGAGGCGGTGGAGGAACGGTACCACCCAGAGCGCGGTCGGTACGGTGAAGCCGAGCGCCAGGCATGCGATGCCCACCGCGGCGCGCGGGTGCGCGCCGGTCGCGAGTCGGCCGGGGAGAACGAACGCGCAGGCGAGCGCGATCACCGCGATCGGCGCCAGGTGAATCGCCGCATCGACACTCCACCAGCCCAAGCCGAACGCCAGGACGACACCCGCGAGCATCACCACGCTCGCCGCCGCTCCGACGATCCAGTCGGTCGCGTTGCGGTGAGTGCCGGCGAGGCTCACGAGCCACGTCGCCGCTGCGAGCGCGAAGGCGCCGGCGTTCGGCTTCACGGCGAACGCCAGCGCCGCCGCGAAACCGGCACCGACGAGCTCGAGGCGCCCGCCGCGATCGACCCAGCGCGTGAGCGCGAGCGCGACGGCGACCCACGCGGCCGTTGCGAACCACGCCGGGTACGGGACGTTAAAGGAGGCGAATTCGCGGTAGATCGGCAGAAACGCCATCCACGCGAGCGGCGGCAGCATCGCGAGCCACGGCCCGACCACGCGTTTGGCGACGGCGTACAGGCCGGCGACGCTCGCGGCGTTGAGCAGCGCCAGCACGGGGCGGATCGTCGCCGTCGAGCTGAACGCGTGCAGGAGAGCGGCGCCGAGGTAGAAGAACCCGGGCGTGTAGCCGGTGTGGAAATCGATGTAGGGGAGCTGGCCGGTCACGACCCGGTGCAGTTGGAAGAGGAGGGTTCCCTCGTCTTCGACTTGAAACCCGTAGAAGCGAAACAAGAAGAAGTACAGGAACGCTGCGCAGAAGATCGCCGCCGCGCGCATCAGCGCGTTTCGACGCCGCCGTGCGCACGTGCCTGGTCGGCCCCGCGCTGCGGCGAGGTGTCCATCGCAATCGCCCGCTCGATCATTTCTTCGACGGCGTCGGCGCATCGCTCCCACGAGAAGGACCGCGCCCACGCGATGCCGTTCGTTGCGAGCCGCTCCCGCAGCTGCGGAGACGTCAGGAGCCGAACGACGGCGCTCGCCAGCGCCGTCACGTCACCGAACGGCACGAGCAGTCCGGTTTCGCCGTCCCGCACCGAATCGCGCAGCCCGGCGACATTGCTCGATACGCTGGGCGTGCCGCACGCGTTGGCTTCGATGACCGTCAGCCCGAAGCCTTCCTTCTCGGACGTGTTGACGAGGATCGAGGCGCGGCGGAGATAATCGACCTTCCGTTCCTCGACGACGTACCCGGTGAACTCGACGGCGTGCGCCACACCGCGGCGTCTTGTGTGCTGTTCGAGCTCTGTGCGCGCGTGGCCGGAGCCGATGATGGCGAGTCGCGCCGCCGGGACGTGCTGCAGAATCCGTGGCATCGCATCGATCATCACATCGGCGCGCTTGTACCGTTCGAGTCGTCCTACCCACACGAGCAGTGGTGCGCGGCCGCTCTCACCGGGGGTGTAGAGCGCGTGGTCGAGCCCAGGCGGCACCACCGTGATGTTCTCGGCGACGACGCCTCGCGCCACCAGGTCGTCGTGCGTGCTCGCCGAGATCGCGAGCATGGGAGTGCGTCGATGGGCACGCGGAACGAGCATTTCCGTCAGGTACGTCGCGAGCGCGACCGGAAACGACACGTGCCGGAACGCCGTCGCCCCAAAAAGATGGTGCACGATCGCGCAGCACGGCACATCGGTGATCCAGGGCGTGAGGAACGGCACCTTGTTCAGCACGTCGACGACGACGTCGATCCGCCCCTTCGCGACCATCCGACGCACGGCGAATGGAACCGCGGCATAGTAGAGATAGCGGTTCGCGAGGCGCCGCACGGGCACGCCGTTCGTCACGGCTACGGGCTTCGAGCCGGGAAACGATGCGGCGAGGAGCTGTACGTGGTGCCCGCGTTCGACGAGCCGCCGAAAGATCTCCAAGACGTGCACCTCGGCGCCGCCCGCGAGGGGATTCTCCAGATCGCGCTCGTTCAGGACGAGGATGCGCCGCCGCGGCGCGTGAGAACCGTCCGAAGGCAGGACTGCGCGCGCCGCCGCTCCCGCTCGCGGCCGGCGGCTGTCGTCCATGACGGTTACGTGCTCCGCGGTCGCACCGGGACGAGTGCCGGGCGATGAGGCAGGCGGCCGAAGAGACTCTGCAGGCGCAGACGCCAGACGATCGTCAGCGCCTCGATCGCGATGTTGAGGTGCATTTTCGACGTGCCGAGGCGGCGGTCGACGAAGACGATGGGCAGTTCCTTGATGCGGCAGCCAAGCCGCCACGCGCGGTAGTTCATCTCGATTTGAAAAGCATAACCGTTCGAATGCACGTTCGCCAAGTCGATCGCCTCGAGTACCTCGCGCCTCCAGCATTTGAAGTCGCCCGTCGCGTCTTTGATCGGCAGCCCCCCGAGCACCGCCTGCGCGTATCGATTGCCGAAGTAGCTGAGCAGGAGACGCCCCATCGGCCAATTGATGACGGTGATGCCATCCACGTACCGCGAGCCGAGGGTGACGTCGTAGTCGTGCATGAGACGGAAGAATTCCGGCAGCGTCTGCGGCGGGTGCGAGAGGTCGGCATCCATCTGCACGACGAGATCGGCACCGAGCTCGAGCGCGCGGAGGAAGCCTGCGACGTATGCTGGCCCGATGCCCGCCTTCTTCGGCCGGTGCAAGACGTGGACGCGTCGCTCCGCTGCGGCGATGGCGTCGACGATCTCACCGGTGCCGTCCGGCGAGTGATCGTCGACGACGAGGACTTCCGTCTCGTCATCGACGACCAGGACGGCGCGGATGAGATGCTCGATGTTCTCGCATTCGTTGAACGTGGGGACGACGGCGATCTTCTTCATGGGATGTGCGAAACAATACCCGGCGAGACTGCGCAGTGTCCACGCGCTTTGTCACATCAGACCGAGCTCTGCGAACCCTTCCTGCTCGCCCCGCAGCCAGCGACGCGCGAATTGAAACGGGATGGTGACGACGATCGCTGCCGCCATCAGCGCCACCTGCCAAATGTGGCCATGGATTTTCGCGTAGAGGACGCTGTTTCGGGCGCTCAGGTATTTGTGGAAGCCGCCATAGTATCGTTCGCCACCCGAGCTTCCATGGACCGCGTGATACGTGCGCGCGCCGCCCGTGTACCACACGCTCCATCCCGCCGCCCTCGCGCGCGCCGCCCACTCGACGTCCTCGTGGTACGCGAAGAAGCTCTCGTCGAGAAGTCCGATCTCGCGCAGCGCCTGCGCGCGCAGCAGGATGGAGCATCCGGGGATCCACGGAACGGGGCGCTCGACGTCGAATGCGCCGTCGTCCGGAGCGTCGCAGCCTTCGAGTGCTATCAGGCTCTGCAACCAGGTCACGCGACCCCATGCCGTCCACAGCGTGTCCGGTCGATCCATGCGGAGCACCTTGCCGCCGACGATCGCCGCATCCGGATGGCGCCGGGCCGCGTCGACGAGACGTTCGAGCGTGTCGGGCTCGACGGTGGTGTCGTTGTTGAGCAGCCAGATCAGCTCGGTGCTACGCGCGAGCGCGCGGGGTGGTGCGCTGCCAGCTGCGCGCGCGGCGATACGCGCGAGCCGTTGTCGACGACGAGCACCGCGAGTGGCGCGTAGGTTTGCCGCGCGAGACTCTCGACGCAGGCGAGTGTGTCGTCGAGTCCGTTCCAGTTGAGTACGATGGCGACGACGCTCATCGGGCCGCCATCGGGACGTGAGCCGACGCTCACGCGCCAGCTAGGTACGTCGGGTGAGCCATTGCGACGATGATCCTGCAACGGCTAGGAGGCGTCAACGTGCGTCGGCGCGGGCGCGCCGACGGCGTTTAGCGGACGCCGCGTCGCCTAGACGACGTGACCGTCGTCCAGGTACCATCGACGACATGGTCTGGCCGAGAGCGGCAGCGAACGGCATCGACGTCGCGAGGAATCCGTAATGCTATCGCTCGTCAAAGAGCTTTGGGCGTTCCTGCGCGTGCGCAAGAAATGGTGGCTCGCGCCGATCCTCATCATCATGGCGCTCTTCGGATCGCTGATCGTCTTCACGCACGGGTCGGCGCTGGCGCCGTTCGTGTACACGATCTTCTAGAGGCGGCGTGGAGCAGCCCTCCAAACGCGCGCTCCGCAAGTTCGGCGTGAGCGTCGGCCTCGCGTTCCTCGCGCTCGGCGCGGTGAGCCGCTGGCGCGGCCACGAGCTGCCGCCGCGCATCCTGTGGACGCTCGGCGTGCTGCTGGTCGTGCCGGGGCTCCTCGCGCCCGCGATGCTCGCCCCGGTGCAGCGCGCGTGGATGGCGTTCGCCGAGGTGCTGGGCGCCTTCAACACGCGCGTGATCCTCGGGCTCCTCTTCTACGTCGTATTCACGCCGGTCGGGTTCGTCATGCGCCTGTTCCACGATCCGATGACGCGATCGCTACGCGACGCGCAGCGCAGCCAGTGGGTGCGGCGCAAAGTCGAGCCGGTCGATCGCGCCCGCTACGAGCAGCAGTTCTGAGGGCGATGGCGACGATCCCATGACGACGATCCGATGACGACAATCTTGGGCCTCTCCGCCTTCTACCACGACTCCGCCGCGTGCCTCGTGCGCGACGGCGAGATCGTCGCCGCGGCGCAAGAAGAACGCTTCACGCGCAAGAAACACGACTCCGAGTTCCCGCGGCACGCCGTCGAGTACTGCCTGCGCGAGGCCGGGATCGGCATCGCCGACGTCGATTACGTCGGCTTCTACGACAAGCCGCTCCTCAAGTTCGAGCGCATCCTCGAGAACTACCTCGGCGTCGCGCCGCGCGGCCTGCGCTCGTTCCTGACCGCGATGCCGGTGTGGCTCAAAGAGAAGCTCTTCACCCGCGACCAGATCCGCCGCGACCTCGGCGGCTACACCGGCCCGATCATGTTCACCGAGCACCACGAGTCGCACGCGGCGAGCGCGTTCTATCCGTCGCCCTTCGCCGAGGCCGCGGTTTTGACGATGGACGGCGTCGGCGAGTGGGCGACGTCGTCCTACGGCGTCGGGCGCGGGAGCGCGCTCGATCTCCTCGCCGAGCTCCACTACCCGCACTCGCTCGGCATGCTCTACTCGGCGTTCACCTACTACACCGGCTTCAAGGTGAACTCCGGCGAGTACAAGGTGATGGGCCTCGCCCCCTACGGCGAGCCGCGCTACGTCGATCTCATCTTCGACCAGCTCGTGCAGCTGCGCGACGACGGCTCCTTCAAGCTGAACATGGAGTACTTCGACTACCTGCACGGCTTGACGATGACGAACGACGCCTTCGCGCGCCTCTTCGGCGGCCGCGCGCGCGCGGCGGAATCCGAGCTCTCGCAGCGCGAGATGGACCTCGCGGCGTCGATCCAGGTCGTGACCGAGGAGATCATGCTGCGGATGGCGCGCCACGTGCACCGCGAGACCGGGATGGAGAATCTTTGCCTCGCCGGCGGCGTCGCACTGAACTGCGTCGGCAACGGACGGCTGCTGCGCGAGGGACCGTTCAAGCGGCTCTGGATCCAACCGGCGGCGGGCGACGCCGGCGGCGCGCTCGGCGTCGCGCTCACGATCCACCACAAGGTGCTCGGCGCGCCGCGCCACCACCGCTCCGAAGGCGACAGCATGCACGGCTCGTATCTCGGGCCGGCGTTTTCCGACGCCGAGATCGAGACGTTCCTGCGCTCCGTCGGCGCGGTGTACGAGAAGCTGCCGACCGCCGACGTCGTCGAGCGCACCGCGCACCTCCTCGCCGACGAGAAGGTCGTCGGCTGGCTCTCGGCGACCCGCGCTCGCGGAAGATGCAGTCGGTCATGAACTTGAAAATCAAGTTCCGCGAGAGCTTCCGGCCGTTCGCGCCGAGCATCCTGCGCGAGCACCTGTCGGAATGGTTCGAGCTCGACGTCGACTCGCCGTACATGCTGCTGGTCGCGCCGGTGAAGGAGACGCGGCGCATCGCCATGAGCGCCGACGAGCAGCGGCTCTTCGGCATCGCCAAGCTGAACGTGCCGCGCTCCGACATCCCCGCGGTCACCCACGTCGACTACTCGGCGCGCATCCAGACGGTGCACCGCGAGACGAACCCGCTCTACCACGCGCTCCTCGAGCGCTTCGCCGCGCTCACCGGCTGCCCGGTCCTGGTGAACACCAGCTTCAACGTCCGCGGCGAGCCGATCGTCTGCACGCCGCGCGACGCCTACCTCTGCTTCATGCGGACGGAGATGGACCATCTCGTCCTCGGCTCGTGCGTGCTCGACAAGACGCGCCAGCCGGCGCTCCGCGACGACGTCGATTGGAGAAGCCGATACCAGCTCGACTGACGGGTGCCGCCGCGGCGCTCGCGCGTACCGGTTCGCCGTTTCTGTCCAACGTCGAGTCGCGTTAAATGAGAAGGACCGTGGTCACCGCAGCATCGACGAGATCCGCACGTACCTTCACCGGAGAGCGACCGGGGCACGGCGAGTACTTCGAGTACGACGAGGCGCGGCACCGCGCGGCCTACTTGCACGCGCGCGAGCTCGCGCGTGATCACGACGTCCTCGACGCCGGCTGCGGCGAGGGCTTCGGCACCGCGCTGCTCGCGGAGACGGCGCGGACGGTCCTTGCCGTCGACTACTCGGCGCCGGCGGTCGAGACCGCGCGGGCGCAGCACGTGCGCCCGCATTTCGAGTTCCGCCAGCTGGATCTCTACGATCTGCCGAAGCTCGACCGGCGTTTCGACCTCGTCACCAATTTCCAGGTCCTGGAGCACCTCACGGAGCCGACGGGGTTTCTCCGCGCGCTCAGGTCCGTCCTGAAGCCCGACGGAATGCTCATGCTGACGACGCCGAACCGCCTGACGACGGTGTCGGAAAACCCGTACCACGTGCGCGAGTACGTCGCCGAGGAGCTGCGCGAGCTCTTGCAGCCGCTCTTCGGCCGCGTCGAAATCGCGAGCGTTCTCGGAAACGATCGGGTGCGCGCCTTCGATGCCGAGCGCAAGCGGCAGGTCGATCGCATCCTCCGCCTCGATCCGCTGGGACTCCGCAAGCTCCTGCCCGAGCGCCTCGTCAAGTTCACGTTTGCGCGGCTCTCGGTGCTCGTGCGCCGGCGTATCGCCGGCAACGTCGCGGAGAGCCGAGAGATCACACCGGCGGACTTCACCGTCGTCCCGGAAAGCCGTCCCGACGCGCTCGATCTCGTCGCGTTCTGCCGCCCGTAACCGTCGGCGCTTTCCAACGTGAATGGTTTCGGCGAGAATCCGGTTCGCGCGATGTCCTCCCTCGACGCTCGAGCGGCGACACCCGCGGCTGCCGATGCCGCGCCCCTCGTGCCGTGCTCGCTCTGCGGCGGCACCCGCTACCGCCTCGTCCACGACATGGGATGGCGGCAGATCCTGCGCTGCACGACGTGTGGCCTGACCCGCGCTGACCCGCTGCCGTCGCTCGCCGACAAGCTCGCGATCGAGACCCAGGGCTACACCGACGAGCACGCGTTTCCGGAGGTCGCGGACTTCTTCAAGAACTGCCACCGCAACTACGTCGAGGATCCGGTGATCCGCACGATGCGCCGCCATCTCGCCGACCTCGAAGCGACGCTCGGCGGCCCTGGTGCGCTGCTCGACGTCGGGGCGGGAACGGGCGTCTTCATGCATCTGGCGCGCGAGCGCGGCTGGCGGCCGAGCGGCGTCGACATCTGCCCGCTCACCGCGGAGAAGGCGGCGCGCGAGTTCGGCGTCCAGATCGCCGTCGGGCCGTTCGAGGAGCACCACTTCGACGGCGCGCAGTTCGACGCCGCGACGCTGCTCGACGTCCTCGAGCACGTGCGCGACCCGCTCGCGACCCTGCGGCGCGTACACGGCCTGCTGCGTCCGGGCGGCGCGGTGTACATCGCGGTCCCGAACCAACGCTGTCTCCTCACCGCGCTCGTCGACGCGTATGCCCGTGCCGGCGGCCCCGGCGCGCAGCAGCTGCTGCTGCGGCTCTACGTCGCGCCGCACCTGCACTACTTCACGCCGTCGACGATCCGCCGGCTCGTCGCCGCCGCGGGATTCCGCATTCGGAGCCTGCGGCAGGGCAGCGTCTATCTCGGACGCTACCGCATGTCGCTCACGATGCGGATTCCGCTCGAAATCGTCCTCGCGGCCGGCGCCGCCGTCGGCATGAACGCACGGCTCGGCGTGCTCGCCGGACGTGAGCACGCCGCGCTCAGACACCGACGCCGCATCGGAACCCTCGCCGCGGCCTTCCAGTCTCGATCCACGACGCACCGCACGCGCGACCGCGTTCGCCGTCGCGGCGACCGTCATCGAGAAGGGCGGGGCGATGCTGCTCCTCCTCTTCATCGCCCGCACCCTCGGGGCCGAGGACTTCGGCCGCTATGCGGCGCTGATGGCGCTCGTCACGTTCGTGCAGCTCGGCGCCGAGTTCGGGCAGGAGCCGGTGTTGGTGCGGTTGCTCGCGCAGCGCGTCCGCGGCGACATGCAGCGTCTCGTCGACGGCGCGATGGCGATGCGGCTCGCGTTCACCGCGGTCGGCGGCGCGGTCCTGATCGCCGTGGGCGCGCGGCTCTTGCCGATCGGTGCGGCGACGGTCGCGCTCGCGGCGGGCGGGCTCGTCGCGACGACCGGCGCTGTCTTGCGCGCTGTCTTCCGCACCGAGCAGCGGCTCGACCGCCTCTGCATCGTCGCGCTGGTGAACGTGACGACGTTCGCGGCCGTCCTGGCGATCGCCCGCGCGTGGCAGCTCGGCCTCGCCGGCGTGGTCGCCGCGTGGAGCATGGGCCAGCTCGGCAGCTCACTCACGGCGACGGCGCTCGCGCGGCGGATGTTGCCGGTGCGGCCGCGCTGGCGCACGGCCGTGACCGCGACCCTTGCGCGCTCGGGCTGGGCGTTGGCGCTGAACGCGCTCCTCCTGACGGTGACGTTTCGCGTCGGACAGCTCATCGTCGTCGACCTGCTCGGCGCCGAGCAGGGCGGCTATCTCGCCGCGGGCTCGCGGCTCGCCGAAGGGTTCGCCCTCGTCCCCGAGCCGCTGATGCTGGTTCTGCTGCCGGCGTTCGCCGCGTACGACGTCGCCGCGCGCGGCGCGCAGCGCGCGCTCGGTGTGCGCGTGGTGCGCTGGCTCGGCGTGTTCGCGCTCACGATCATCGTCGCCGCGTCGACGGCGGCGCCGACACTCGTCGTGCTGCTGTTCGGCGTGCGCTACCTGCCGGCGGTGCCGGTGCTGCGGGTGTCGATCTGGCTCGCGTTGCTGGCGGCGACCGGGTCGGTGCTCACGAATCTGCTCATCGCTCGCGGTCTCGAACGCGTGCTTCTCGCCGCCAACGCGGTGAGCTCGCTGGTCACGATCGGATTGTCGCTCATCGTCGTGCCGCGGCTCGGGTTCGTCGGCGCCGCGGCGGTGTCGCTCGCGGCCAGCCTGCTCGCGCAGGTGCTGCTGGCGGTCTTCCCGGCGACGCGCGCCGACGTGCTCGCGTGCGTGCGGCCGCTGGGGCCGCCGTTCGTGCTCGCGCTCGCGTGCGTTCTCGTCGGCATGCTGCTGCCCGGGGCGCCGCTCGCGACCGGGGCGATCGTGACGCTCGCCTTCATCGGCGCGACCGTCGCGATCGGCGCCCTCGGCATGGACGACGTGCGCCTCCTGCGCGACGCGCTCGGGCGTACGCGCCGGCACCCGGATTGACCCGTCGGGAGGAGTAAGGGAGAAGACGCGGAGATGCGACGGACCTTCTGGACGACGACGCTGGCCTGGGCGACCGGGTTTTGCATGGCCGCCGGGATCGCGTCGGCAACCACGATGCTCAATGCGTGGCAAGGATTCGGTGAGAACTTCCAGCTCGGCTACGTCGTCGGGTACATCGACGCGGTGAAGCTCGAGAACTTGAAGGACCGGCGTACCATGATCCCGACCTCGGGCACCGCCGACTTCGAGTACTGGCGCCGGCTCGTGAATGAATACTATGCCGACCCGAAGCACGCCGACCGTCCCGTTCCGGACGCGATGTACGCGGTGGGTCAGATCGTCAGCGAGAACATCAGGCGCAGCTTGCGTGAGCGGCAACTGCGAGAGTCGGCGGCGCCGAGTCCCGCCGCTTCGAGCGTGCCCGGCCCACCGGCCGCGTCTCCTTGAGCCTTCTCGGCGCGAGCACGGCGCTCGCGCTCTTCCTGACGCTTTGCTACGTGCCCGGATGGGTGGTGGCGCGCGGCGGTCGCATGCCGCTCGACGCGTTCGGGCGGCTGTGGGTCGGCGTTGCGATCTGCTCCGCTGTCGGGCTCGTCCTCGGCGAGTACGGATGGTTCTCGCTCGTGAGCGTCGCCGTCGCGGCGGCGCTCGTCACCGCGCTGACCGTCGTCGCGGCGCGACTCCTCCCGACGGCCGCGACTCCCGCCGGAACGCCCGAGGTTTCGGCGCCGCGCGCCGTCCGTGCGCTCGCGGGCGCCTCCGCGCTCGTGCTCGTCGTCTGGAGCTGGCCGCCGTTCGAGACCGTCATCGCCGCCTCGGACTCGACGATGTACGTGAACGCCGGGCTCTACCTCGCGCACACCGGAGGCTTCGCCGTCCGCGAGACGATCGCGTCCGCGCTGCCGCCGGACGCGGCGCGGACGATTTTCAGCAGCGTCGGCTGGGGGGGCGCCGGCCCGTTCATTCGCCTCCCGGGCGGCCTGCTGATGGAGACGCTCGACGCCGGATACGCGAAGCCCGCGTTCTTTCCATTGCTGTCGATCTGGACGGGAATCCTCGGCGCGGCGGGCGGCGCGACGTCGAGCGTGCTCGTGGCGCCGCTCTTCTCCGCGCTCGCCGTGTGGGCGATCGTGCTCTTTGCGGGGGAGACGTTCGGGCTCGCCGCAGCGGGCATGACGGCCGCCATGCTGATCGCGAACTTCGCGTGCTGGTGGTACGCGAAGCTCACGATGCCGGAGCCGCTCGCCGCGGCGGCGCTCTGGGGCGGCCTCGTGCTCTTGCAGCGCGCCGCTCGGCGACGCGACGCGCGCGTCGCGGTGCTGACGGGGGCCGTCTTCG
>VBKW01000161.1 GCA_005879405.1 Deltaproteobacteria bacterium | reverse complement strand
GCTTGCGAGGCGCTGGTCTCGCGACTCGAGCGGACGGAGCGGAAGATCAGAATCGCCGCGAGCAGGACGACGAGACCACCGACGGTCATGAAAAACGCCGTCCGGTTCTCCTCCGCGTACGCGACCGCGCGCCGGCTGAGCGTGACGAACTCGTCGGGCTGACGAAGCTCCTTGCGTCGAATCCTTTCGGTACGGGCCACGGCTCTCCGGTGGTTAGCGCGACGCCCGCGCGGTCGCCGGGCGGCGTCGTGTGGGCTCGCCGCAGCGAGCGAGACGAGGTCGGATGGCCGACCTCACATCTTGTACTTGAAATCCTCGGGGGCCATCTTCTCGAGGATCTCGGCCCACTTGTCGCGCGACACGTTCGAGAGGTTTTGCTCCTTCCCCTCCTCCATCACGCGAGTCGATCGTGACCTCGCGATCGCCGATCTGAAGATAGATGAGCGCGAAGTAGGTGTTGTCCTTCAGATCGGTCACCTCGATGCGATCGACCGTCGCGTCGAGGTCGGTGATGATCTTCTTCAGGAGATCGTGGGTCATCGGCCGGGCCATCTTGATGCCCTCGAGCTCGGTCGCCATCGCGGTCGCCTCGAGCAGGCCGATCCAGATCGGAAGGTTCAGCTTGTTGTCGGGGTCTTTCAGGATGACGATGGGCGTTTTCGTCACCGGATCGAGGGTGAGACCGCCGACGGTCATGCGAATGAAGTTCTCGCCGCTCATGCTCGCCCCGATCGTCGGGCATTCTCGCCAAAAGGTCTCAGGAGGTCAATCCCCAAAGCCGTGCGACGCTGGTGCGCGCGCGTCACACCAGCACCAGTCGGTCGATCACTTTGTAGAGCTGGTTCAAGTTGCGGCACTCCTCGACGACGTCGCAGTGCGGGAGGTAGCGATCCATCTCGCTGTCGCCGAATCCCCACGTCATCTTGTTCTCCGGGTTGAGCCAGATGAGCTGTTTCGCGCGCTGCTTGATCTCCTTCAGCACCCACTCGTGCGGGAGATTGTAGTTGTTGCGCGCATCACCGAGGATGATCACGGTCGTGTGGCGCGTGATCGCCGCCAGGTGGTCGCGATGGAAGAGTCGGAACGCACGCCCGAAGTCGGAGTGCGCATAGACGTTGATCACGTTGCCGCGGATCGCCTGGTCGATCGCCTGGTGGATCTCGTTCTCCTCGAAGAGCTTGGTGATCTCGCCGACGTCGGCGACGAAGATGAACGAGCGCACCTTCGAGTAGAGGTCCTGGAGCGAGTACACGAATTGCAGCATGAAGCGTGAGACGTTGCGCACCGAATCTGAGACGTCGCAGAGGACGACGACCTGCGGTTTCACGCGCTTGCGCTCGTCGAACTGGATCTTGAACGGCACCCCGCCGTACTGGAGGTTGCGCCGCAGCGTCGCCTTGACGTCGAACTTGCCGCGCCGTGCGTGCCGACGTTTCACCGCCAGCACGTTCTTGAGGCGCTGCGCGAGCTTCGTCACCGCTTCTTTCATGCGGCGGATCTCGTCCTCGGAGAGATAGTAGAAGCTCTTCTCGGCGAGCGCCTGCATGCGCAGCGAGTCGCGCTGCGCGACGTCCTGCTGCTCGAGCTCGCGCCGCACGTAGCGGCGGATCATCTCCTGCAGCTCTTGCAGCCGGCGGTCGACGAAGCGCTGCATCTCGTCGCCGCGCGGGTTGCCCATCCCGGCGAGCGCCTCGCTGATCGCCTGCAGCTCGCGCGCGAGGTCGCCCATCCCGAGCGCCTGCTGCATTCCCTGCGCGTACTGCCCTTCCTGGAAGCTCCGTTCGATGCGGTCGACGCGCGCCTGCTTCGCCGCCTCGCGGAGCAGGCGCTCGAGGCGTCCCGAATCCTGTTGTAGGAGCGCCCGTGCCAGCTCCGAGAGCTCGATCCCCTGCTCGCGGAGCAGCTTCTCCAGCTCGTCGAGGAGCCGCTGGAACTCGGCGGGCGACATCTCCAGCGCCTCCATCGATGCCGCCTCGCTGCGCTTCACGATCTCGCCGATGCCCGAGAAGTAGAGGTCGAAGAGCGCGTCGTAGGCCGGTAGATCGACGGCGCGCTTCACCAGCGTCGCGCGCAGGCTGTCCTTCATGGTCGCGCGCGAGCGCAGGCCGACCAGGTCGAGGGCGCGGAACGTGTCGAGGCTCTCGGCGAACGAGACGCGGATGCCGTTTTGCCGCAGGAGCCCGGCGAACTCGATGATCTTGGTATCCACGGTTTCGTCGCTTGCGACGAGATCCCGGGGCAGCCGCGGCGCTACGCGCCCGTGGCGCTCCCCCGTACTCTCAGTGCAGCACGTCCTTCGCCGGCTCGGTCGCGGTCGGGCGGGCGCTCTTCGCCTTTTGGCGCGCCACGTACTCCTTCAGCTCCTGCTGCGCCTTGCGGATGTCGCCCTCGTACTTGCAGATCGTGCTGAGCGTCTCGTTCACGAGCTCGCTGTCGAGGGTGTCGACGTTGAGGAGCGTCAGCGCCTTCGCCCAGTCGAGGGTCTCGCTGATGCTCGGCGCCTTTTTCAAGTCGAGCTTGCGGATCGCCTGCACGGCGCCGACGAGCTCGTCGGTCAGGTGCGCCGCGGCCTCCGGTACTTTCAGCAAGACGACCGCCCGCTCCTGCTCGCGGTCGGGAAAGTCGATGTACAGGTGCAGGCAACGGCGTTTCAGCGCATCCGACATCTCGCGCGCGTTGTTGCTCGTGAGGACCACGAGCGGCACGTGCCGCGCCCGCAGCGTCCCGAGCTCGGGCACGCTCACCTGGAAGTCGGAGAGCACCTCGAGGAGGAAGGCCTCGAACTCGGTATCGGACTTGTCGATCTCGTCGACGAGGAGCACACACGGCTCGGCCGACGAGATCGCGCGCAAGAGCGGCCGCGGCAGGATGAAGCGCTCGGAGAAGAAGACGTCGTCTTGCGACGTGATGCGGTCGACCGCCTCCTTCAGGCTCTTCGTCCCTTCGATCACCTCGCCGATCTTGTCCTTCAGGATCTGCGTGTAGAGCAGCTGCTTCGCGTACTCCCACTCGTAGAGCGCCTTCGCCTCGTCGAGCCCTTCGTAACACTGGAGCCGGATCAGCTCGTGCCCGAGCGCGCCGGCGAGCACCTTGGCGAGCTCGGTCTTGCCGACACCGGCCGGCCCCTCGACGAGGATCGGCTTTTTCAGATGGGTCGCCAGATAGACGACGGTCGCGATCGTGCGGTTGCAGATGTACCGCTCACCCGCAAAACGCTCGATCACCTCTTCGATGGACGCAAAGCTCACACGTGCTCCTTCGAAAAAAGTCGAGGTTCGACGCTAGCATGCGAGTATCGACGACACAATTCGTCTATACTGCGCGCGATGTGCACGCTCGCCGTTTACGTGCGCCGCTTCGCCGAGTACCCGCTCGTCGTCGCAGCGAACCGCGACGAGTTCCTCGCGCGGCCGGCGACGTCGCCGCTCTTGCTGTCGCCGTCGCCGCGCATCGTCGGCGGTCGCGACTTGCTCGCCGGCGGGACGTGGCTCGGCATCTCCGAGCACGGCGTGGCCGCCGGCCTCCTGAATCGTCGCACTGGGGACGCGCCCGTCGCCGACAAGCGCTCCCGCGGCCTGCTGATGCTGGAGACACTGGCTGCGCCGTCGGCGGCCGACGCCGCGCAGGTGCTCGCCGCGACCGACCCTGCGACGTACAACGCGTTCACGCTCCTCGTCGCCGACGCGAGAACCGCCGTCGTCGCGCAGAACCGTCCCGACGGCATGCAGCTCACCGAGCTCACCGCCGGCGTCCACGTCCTCAGCAATCTCGATTTCGACGACCCGACGTGCCCGAAGCGCGCGCGCTCACACGAGCGCTTCGCCCGCGTCGCCACCGCCTTCGAGGCCGACGGCGATCTCGACGCCTTCCGGGCTGCGTTGCGCACGATCCTCTCCGATCACACCGTCGCACTCGACCCACGCCTTCCCGACGCGCTCGGCTCGCTCTGCGTGCACACGGAGCAGTTCGGCACCCGCTGTTCGTCGCTCGTCTTCCTCGACGCACGCGGCACGTGGACCCACTGGTTCGCCGACGGTCCGCCGTGTCGCGTCCCGTACTCCCCTGCCCTCACCCCGACGAACGCGCCGACTGCTCGGGCGTCAGCCACACGTCCGTAACCCGCGCCGGCAGGAACGGGTGAATCGCGTAGTCGTGCACGCGCGCGTCGTGCATGACGTACGTGATCGGGTGATAGAGGAAGATGATCGGCGCGTCGTCGACGATCTGCCGCTCCGCCTCGGCGTCGATACGAAAGCGTGCCGTCTCGTCGAGGACGGTGCGTGCCTGCTCGAGCAGCCGATCCACCGCCGGATTCGAGTAGAAGGGGTGGTTGTTGGCGCCGCCGGTATGGAAGAGCACGTCGAGGAAGTTGCTCGGGTCGGGAAAATCAGCGGACCAGCCGAGGTCGAAGACGGGCACCGTCTTCGGCTGGCGGATCGCGTCGAGAAACGACGCCCAGGCGACGCTCTTGATCGCGAGCTGCACGCCGATCTTCGTGAGGTCTTGCTGCAGCTTCTGCGCGATCTTGAGGTCGGTGTCGGTGCCCTGGGTCCAGATCTCGGTCGCGAAGCCGGCGCGGAGGCCGGCCTCTTCGAGGAGGGCGCGCGCCTTCGTGGGATCGTACGGATAGCCGACGAGGTCGACGTGGTATCCGGGCATGTTCGGCGGCACGATGCCGTGCGCCTCGACGCCGCGGCCGTTCAGGAGCGTGATCACGTCGGCCTTGTTGACGGCGTAGTTGAGCGCCTGGCGGACGCGGCGGTCGTCGAGCGGCGGCATCTCGCAGTTCAGGCCGACGAACATCGTCTCGAGCGCCGTCGCGTGGACCGTCAGCGCCGCGCGCGCCGGATCGCGCATCACGGACGGGAAGTCCGCGGGTGGGATGCCGGTGACGTCGAGCTCGCCGCTCTCGAACATGAGCCACGAGAGCTCGGGATTGACCCCGAGCTGCTGCACGATCCCGTCGAGGTACGGGCGCTCGGGATCGTGATAGCGGGGGTTGCGCGCCAGCACGATGCGCTCGCCACGGCGCCACTCGCGGAGCACGAAGGGCCCGCTCCCAATCGGCTGCGTCGTGAAGTCGTCGCCGAGCTGCCGCGCGCGCTCGGCCGGCACGACCGCCGCGAAGAGGAGCGCGAGCTTGTGGAGGAAGAGCGGATCGGGCTCGGCGAGCTCGATCTCGACGACACCCGGCTCGGACGCCCGCAGCCCGGCGACGTGCGCCGCGCTGCCGTCGACGAACGCCGGCGCGCCGACGATGCCGCGGAAATACTCCGCACCTTGCGAGCGCGTCCGCGGCTCGAGCACGCGCTCGATCGAGCCGACGGCATCGCTCGCCGTGAGCGGTGTGCCGTCGGAGAAGACCGGCTCCGGGCGGAGCGTGAAGCGATAGCGCCGGCCGTCCGGCGACACCTCCCAGCGGTCTGCCAGCGCCGGCACGAGCGCCGCCCGGTCGTCGTACGCGACGAGCGTCTCGAAGAGGTGCTGCTCGAAGAACCACGAGCGCGTGTCGTACCCGAGCGCGGGGTCGAGCGTCGGCACGTCGTCCGCCGCGGCCAAGCGCAATACCCCGCCCCGCCGCGAACCGGGCTCGCGCTTCGGCCACTCGAGCCGGTCGCGTGTGCACCCGCCGAGGAGCATGACGCACGCGACAGCGACCGCCGCGCAGACGTGCCCGAGCGTCGGGTGCACGCGACGCCCTCCCGCCGTCGTCCTCACGCGCCGGGCGCCCGCCCGTCGCCGGCGAGTCCATACGCGATGAAGTTGAACGTCAGCACCGCGTACAGCACGGCCGCGCCGGGAAACAGCATCAGCCACGGCGCGACGCGATAGTACGCCGTCGCCTCCTGGATCATGCGGCCCCACGTCGGCGTCGGCGGCGGGACGCCGATGCCGAGGAAGCTCAGGCCGGCGTCGAGGAGAATCGTCCCCGAGGTGCTGAGCGCGGCGATGACGACGATCGTCGGCACCACGTTCACCAGCACGTGGCGGCGCAGGATCCGGGCATGGCGCGCCCCGAGCGCGCGCGCGGCGAGGACGAAATCGCGCTCGCGCAGCGACAGCACCTCGCTGCGGATCACGCGCGCGACGCCGGTCCAACTGACGAGGCCGATGACGACGAAGATCGTCCACACGCTCGGGCGCAAGACGGCGACGAGCGCGACCGCGAGGAGCAAGCCGGGAAACGCCAGCATGACGTCGGTGACGCGCATCAGCACGACGTCGACGCCGCCGCCGAAGTAACCGGCCGCGAGGCCGATCGCGGTGCCGATCACCATCGTCACCACCATCGCGACGACGCCGACGAGCAGCGAGATGCGCGCGCCGTGGAGGAGCCGCGACAGGACGTCGCGCCCGAGGTCGTCGGTGCCGAGATAGAACGGCGCCGCCGGCGGCATCGGCTCGGCGAGCTGCGGCGCGACCGGCGCGGCCGGATCGTAGGGCGCGAGTGTCGGACCGACGGCGGCGACGAGGACGAGGAGCGCGCCCATCGCGAGCCCGAGCCGCAAGAGCGAGCCGGTGCCGCGCACGTCAGCCGAGACGAATGCGTGGATCGACCACGCGGTAGAGGAGATCGATCGCGAGGTTGCTCGCGACGACGAGGAAGGCGCTCAGCAGGACCGTGCCCATGATGACCGGCACATCGAGGCTCAGCACGGCGTCGAACGCGAGTCGCCCGAGCCCCGGCCAGTGAAAGACGGTTTCGGTCAACACGACGCCGTTCAGGAGCGCCGCGAAATCGAGACCGATCACGGTGAGGAGCGGCAGGCCCGCGTTGCGGAGCGCGTGCACGGCGACGACACGCAGCGCGCTCGCGCCGCGCGCACGGGCGGCGCGTACGTAGTCGGCGCCGAGGACGCTCACGAGATTCGTGTGCAGGAGCCGTGCATAGTAGACGCCGGTCCCGGTACCGAGGACGAGCGCCGGCAGGATCAGATGGCGCACGTCGCCGGCGCCGCCGAGCGGCAGCAAGCGCCAGCGGTAGCCGACGTAGTAGAGCGCGAGCATGCCGAGCCAGAAGACCGGGGCGGAGAGGAGTCCGAGCGACAGCACGAGCGCCGTGCGATCCATCCACGTTCCCGCCAGCGGCGCCGTGACGAGGCCGCCGAGGAGGCCGATCACGATCGCGATCGCGAGGCCCGTCGCGGCGAGGAGCGCCGTCGACGGCAGCCGCCGGGCGAGGATCTCGGCGACGGGCTCGCGCGTCGCATACGAGCGTCCGAGGTCGCCGCGGAGAAGGCGCCCGACGTAGCGCCCGTACTGCACCGGCACGGGCAAATCGAGCGCCAGTTCGCGGCGGATCGAGGCGATCGTCGCCGCGTCGGCACGCGGACCGGCGACGACGCGCGCGGGGTCGCCGGGGACGAGGAACACGATCGCGAAGGTGATCGCGGTGGTGCCGACGAGGATGAGGAGCGCCCACATGAGGCGGCCGATGAGATAGCGCATCGTCTAGCGCATCGTTCCTGGGTCGCCGTCCTCGTCAGGACGGCGGTCGAGCCTCCACCGCCTTGACGGGCCGCGAGCGCTCGCGTATCGCGGCGGGCGCGTGCGAACCGTCTTGATCCTCGCCATCGCCGCGGTCGCGCTCGCGATCGTCGCGCCTCCGGGATGCCGCCGGCTCCAGGAGCACATGCTGCTCTCGCTGTTGCACGACAGCGCGCGCCCAGTCGAGGTCGTGGGCACGGAGCCGCCGAGCTTCCGCTTCCCGCCGACGGCGGTGCGCGTGGTTGCGCTGATCGACTACGACGACGCCCGCCGCACCGCCGGCCACGTCTCGTTCGTGCCACCCGACGGATCGGAACGCTACCGCTGGGCGGCGAGCGTCTGCGACTCGTGGTCGACGCAGTGTCTCGAGTCGACGCCGCCGGCGACGCTCGATGCGGTCACCTACGGCGCCGTGCCGACGGGTCTTCATCAGATCGAGCCTCAGGCCGGGATCGCGCGCGGCCTCGAGGCGAATCATCTCTACGGGTTGGCGCTCCTCGGCGACAAGCTCTTCGCGCTCACCACCTTCTATCGCGACGACGGCGGCACGCTGCATCTGATGGACGGCGCGCGGTTCGCCGAGGCGGTCGTGCGCGGACGGCGCGACGAGATCGCCGCGTTTCTCGAGGGTCGCGAGCGACCGGTCTCCGCCGCGCCCTGACAGCCTCGGCCGCACGTCAGACGAGGCTCCGGCCGCCATCCACGACGAGCGTCGTGCCGGTGACGAAGTCGCTGGCGACGAGATGGAGGACGGCGTCCGCGACCGCCTGCGGGCCGCCGAAGCGGCCGAGCGGCGTGTGCGCGAGAATGCGCGCCTCGTCGATCGGCGAGGCGCCGCGCGGCGGCAGGATCGGCCCCGGCGCAACGCAGTTCACCTGCACCGCCGGCGCCAGCTCGCGCGCGAAGGCCTCGGTGAGCGCCACCAGCCCGACCTTCGATACGCCGTACGGAAGGTAGTCGCGCACTGGCCGCGCCGCGCGCGCGTCGCCGAGGTTCACGATCTTGCCCGCGCCGCGGCGCCGCATGGCGCGGCCGAGCTGCAGCGACAGGAGGTATGGCGCGGTGAGATTCACCGCCAGATTCTCCTCCCACTCGCGCTCGCCGAGCGTATCGAGCGGCGTCGCATGGAAGACCGAGGCGTTGTTGACGAGCACGTCGACGGGGCCGAGGCGCGCTTCGACGTCGGCGGCGAGCGCGCGGAGCGCCGTCGCGTCGCGGAGGTCGGCGGCGAACGCCTCCGCGGCCGCGCCCGTGCGACGCAGCTCGGCGACGAGCGCCTGCGCCTCGTCCGCCGAGCCGTGGTAGTGCACGGCGACGCGCGCGCCGTGGCCCGCGAGCGCCGTCGCGATTGCGCGGCCGATTCGCTGTGCGGCGCCGGTGACGAGCGCCGTGCGTCCGCTCAGCTCCACCGCCCTGCCCGTCTCGCTGATCCGGTCCCCCTCAATTGCATCGCCGATCTCTCGTTCATCGCGGCTGCAGCTGCGGCAGGATCTCGTCCATCATTCCCGGCGCCGCGGCGACGAGGTGCTCGGGGGCGCGCTCGCCGCCGAGGAGCGGCCGTAAATCGACGGCGGCGCCGGTACGATAACGAAGCTCGCCGCCGACGGCGTCGAGCATTGCCGCACCCGCGGCGATGTCCCAGATCCGCGCGTGCCCGAGCAGCGCCGCCACCGCTGCGCCGCGCGCGACCAGCGCCATGTGGTACGCCGTCGACCCGAGCGCGCGCACCTTGCCGGGAAAGCGGATGCCGCGCCCACGGTGCAGGTCGGAATGGGTCACGATGAAGAGGTCGCCCTCGTGTGCCGGCCGTCGCCCACGCGGCAGCGCACGCCCGTTCCACCGCGCCTCGCCGTGCTCGGCGACGTAGGTCTCGCCGGTCATGGGTAAGTACGTGATACCGCCCACGGCGCGACCGTCGCAGATGATCCCGACCGTCACGCACCAGGTCGGGAGCCCCGCGACGAACGCCGACGTCCCGTCGATCGGATCGAGCGTGAGCGTGCACGCCGCCGTGTCGGGACCGACGGCACCGAACTCCTCCCCGAGAAGGCGCACCCCGGGCGCGACCTCCGGCAACCGCTCCACGAGATAGCTCTCGACGGCGCGATCCGCCGCGGTCACGAGCGTCCGATCCGCCTTGCGTTCCGCCGTCACGTTCTGAAACAGCCCGCGCGCGAGCTCCCCCGCCTCGCGCACGACCGGCAGCAGCGCGGCGAGCGACGGGATCTCCATCCGCTCACCATACCGCACGGTCGTCGCGCGGAGAATCGCCGCGCGCGGCGGCGCCGCGAAGCCCTCGTTGCGGTGCTGCGTCGCGGGTGCGGCGACGTGGTGGTTGGCTCCGCGCGAGGATCGCTCGCGCGGGTTGCCGGGCACGCATTAGATCTTCCGTAACTTGAATCGGCGAACAGACTGTAATGGCTCGCTCTTTATGCGCGCTCCGCCAACCACCACGCCGCCGCACTCACGATGCAGGGCGGAAGAGGGCTTTCGCGCGCGGCGCACGGCGGCGGCGCGCGCGTAGACGGCATGGCGGCTCGCGCGTGCCGTCCTCACCTCGGGCGGCGGCGGCGCGAAGCCCTCTTCCGCCCTGCATCGTGAGTGCGGCGGCGTGGTGGTTGGCGGAGCGCGCATAAAGAGCGAGCCATTACGGTCTTTACCCCGTTTCGGAGTACGGAACTTCTAATGCGTGCCCGGCAACCCGCGCGAGCGATCCTCGCGCGGAGCCGACTGCCGCCCCGGCACGCCCGCGACGCTCTTCTCAGCGAAGTGACGGCTAGCGAGAGGACATGCGCTCGACCTCGCCGTGCGCGCCGACTTGCTCGAGCGCGGCGTAGAGGTCCATCACGTGGCGAGTGTTGGTGCCCAGGTCGCCCTTGCCGACGCGCGAGACGGCGCGCATCGTCACCTGCGGCTTGCCGCCCGGCTGCGGGACGACCGAGACGGTGACGTCGTCCTTGAAGCGGAAGAGCCCGCTCGTCACGACCGCGTGCAGCTGGCGCGTATCGTCCTTCGACTCGACGATCTCCCACCGCGGCAGGCGCGCGATCGCCTCCTTGACCTTGGCGAAGAGCGCGTCGGCGGGAAGCGTGTAGCTGCGCGGCCGCAGCTCGGGAAACGGCGAGCCCTCGATCGTCTCGGCGACGTGGGTGTTGAGATAGGTGTTCAGGCGGACGAACGACCCCGGCGGGTCGTCCATCGGCAGGTGATTCCCCCGAATGCCGAGGGCGAGCATGGCGACGAACACCACGACGACGAGCAGCAGAAGCCCGAGCAGCCTCAGCACGATCCGCATGCGATCTCCTCCCGCTGCGCGCGCATAGCAGTCCAGGCGCGCCGGCTCCAGACCCGACTGCGCCGCCCGGCGTCATTGTTGAACGCCGCGCTGCTGCAGCCAGAAAAGGCCGCGGACCATGTACTGCAGCCCGGACACGGTCGTTGCGGTCGCCGCGAGGACGAAGAGCGTCAGACGCACCCTGCCCGGCGCGGCGCCCGGCCAGACGAAACCGACCAGCACGATCGTGACCGACGCGAGCTGAAAGAACGTCGTCGCTTTGCCGATCATGCTCGGCCGCACCGCGATGCGCTCGCTGGTCACGACGAAGAGCACGAAGTAGCCGGTCACGAGGATGACGTCGCGGATGATGACGAGCACCGTGAGCCAGCTCGGAACGGCGCCGAGCAGCGCGAGCACGCAGAACGAGCTCAGCAAGAGGAGCTTGTCCGCGAGTGGGTCGAGGACCGCGCCCAGCTCGGTCCTGCTGTCGGTGAGGCGCGCGATCGCGCCGTCGAGCGCGTCGGTGAGGCCGCCGGCGACGAACACGGCGAGGGCGATGCCGGGGCGGCCGTTCGTGAGCAAGATGAGGAAGGCCGGGATCGTCAGGATACGGACGATCGTCAGGAAGTTGGGGAGATTGAGCATGCGAGCTCCCGCAACCGCTTCCGGATCTGCGCCGCCATCTTCGGCGTCACGAGCGCCGTGATCTCCGCCCGGCCGTCCTCGTAGCGCTCCGAGACGACGCGCGCGTCGCGATGCAGCCATGCGACGAGATCGCCCCGCGCCGCCGGTAACGCGATGTCGAGTCGCACCCGCTCGCGCTCGATCCAGCGCTCGACGCCGTCGAGCAGATCCGTGACCCCGCTCCCGGTCATCGCGGAGATCGCGTGGGTGCCGACGAGGTGTGCGCGCTCGGCCGCGACGATGCGCGACGGAGCGTGTATCGCCGCGTCCATCTTGTTCCACACCAGCATCGTCGGCGTCGCCCCGGCGCCGATCTCGTCGAGGACGCGCTCGACGATCTGCACCTGCTCCTCGGCCTCAGGGCTCGTCGCGTCGACGACGTGCAGCAGGAGGTCGGCGCGGCGTACCTCCTCGAGCGTGCTCTTGAACGCCTCGATCAGCTGGTGCGGCAGGCGATGGATGAAGCCGACCGTATCGACGACGAGCGCGCGCTCCCCGCCCGGCAGATCGAGACGGCGTACCGTCGGGTCGAGCGTCGCGAAGAGCTTGTCCTCGACGAGCACGCCGGCGTTGGTGAGCGCATTCATCAACGTCGACTTCCCGGCGTTGGTGTAGCCGACGAGCGCGATCGTCACATACGGGACGCTGGCCCGCTCGCGGCGGTGCAGGTCGCGCGTCCGCTCGACCTGGCGCAGACGCCCGCGCAAGCGGACGATGCGCTCGCGTACGCGCCGGCGGTCGACCTCGAGCTGCGTCTCACCGGGTCCACGCGTCCCGACGCCGCCGCCGAGACGCGAGAGGTGCGTCCAGGCGCGCGTGAGGCGCGGCAGCATGTACTCGAGCTGCGCCAGCTCGACCTGGAGCTTGCCCTCCAGGCTGCGCGCCCGACCGGCGAAGATGTCGAGGATCAGCTGGCTCCGGTCGAGCACCTTGACGTTCAGCTTCTCCGTCAAGTTGCGCTGCTGCGCCGGGCTCAAGTTCTCGTCGACGAGGACGACGCCGGCATGCGCGGCGGCGACCTCGTCTTTCAGCTCGGCGACCTTGCCCGCGCCGATGTACGTCGCCGGCGTGATGCGGCGGACGGTCTGGCTGACGGTCGCGACCGGCTCGACGCCGGCCGTGCGCGCGAGACGGTCGAGCTCGCGCAGCGACTCCTCGGCGCCGATCCCCGGCTCCGCGTCACGGCGCGAGGCGTACGCGACACCGACGAGGACCGCGCGCTCGGCCTGCGGGCCGACGCTCTGCGTTCCGCCTTTCATCGCTCGCCGTTGCGCCGCCGGATCACGCAATCATGGTGGCACAGGCGGCAGCGTACCGAAAGGGCGCGGGTCGCCGGCCTCGAGCAGATCGACCAGCACCGTGAGCGTCCGCACACGGGGACAGTCGTGATCGCGGTAGAGATCGGCGGCATCGAAGAGGACGCCGCGGATCCCAGCGGCGCGCGCGCCAACGACGTCGACGTGGAACAGGTCGCCGACGTGCACCGTCCGCGCCGGGCTCGTGCCGGCGCGCTCGAGCGCGATGCGGAAGATCCGGGGATCGGGCTTCTCGCAGCCGACCTCCGTCGAGTCGATGATCACGTCGAACCAGCGCGCGAGCCCGATGCGCGCGAACGCCGCGCGCAAGCGGCCGTTGGCGTTCGAGACGACGACGAGGCGGAGACCGCTCGCGCGCAGCCGCTCGAGCGCCGGCACCACCTCGGCAGGGATCTCCTCCCAGAGGTTCTCGCGGGCGTGGTAGTCGTCCATCTCGACGAAGGCCGCATCCGACGCCGCGGAGGGCGTCACGCCGGCGCGCAGCAGGACGAGATCGAAGTAGCGGGGGGCGCGCGCGGCGTCCGTCGTCTGGTGGATCTCGTGGGCGACGTCGAGCTCGCGCTTCGCAATCGGCTCCGCGCGCGCGAGCGACGCCGCGTCGACGACGACGCCGTGGCGCGCGAGCGCGTCGCTGATCCGCGACCAGCTCGGGTACACGAGGACGCCGCCGGCGTCGAGGAAGAGCGCGTCGAGACCGCAGGTCATCTTGCGCTATTCCCGAGGGACTCAGTCACGTGATGAACGAGATACGAGGGCCTGGGTCGAGTTGCGAGCGAGACGAGGCGCGAGGAAGCCGGGAGCGCAGGCGTAGCAGCGCTACGGCGAGCATCCCCGCGACCGAGCAACGAAGTATCGCGAAGCAAATCGGCCCAGGACCGGTCACTACAGGAAGGCGACACGGCCGCCGAAAAGCTGCTCCACCGCGTCGACGAGGCGATCCGATACCGCGACCCGATAGCGCGGGAGCCGCACGCTCGCGACGTAACCCTCCGCCAGCACCTCGATCGACGCCGTGCAGTTGCCCGGATGCTCCTCGAGCATGCGCGCCAGCGCGGCGGCGCGCTCGGCCGTCAGGGCCGCCTCGTCGAGGCGCAGGCGGAGCTCGCGTACGGCTTGCTGGCGGACGGCGGCGAGGGCGCCGACCTCGTCTGCGGTACGCCTCGGGCCAGACGAGCACCTCGATCGTGCCGCTCTTGTCCTCGAGGTTGAACGTCGCGTAGCGGTCGCCTTTCTTGTTGTTCTTGAGCTTGAGCGTGTGCACGACGCCGCCGACCTTCACCTTCTCGCGGTCACGCGTCACGCGCGTGCCGAGCTCGGCGATCGGGGCCGTCGTCAACCGCCGCAGGTCGCGGTCGAAGCGGTCGAGCGGGTGGCCGGTGATGTAGAAGCCGACGGTCTCCTTCTCGGCGGCGAGCCGCTCCTTGTCGGACCATTCGACGATGCCCGTCGGTGGCCGCGGCGGCGGCACGCTTCTGAGCGCGAACAGCGTGATCTGCCCCGCCGACTCCGCCGCCGTCGACGCCCATTGCAGCACTTTGTCCAAGTACGCGGGCGCGCCCGGCTCGGGCTCGGTGAGCAGGGCCGCGCGCGAGACGCCGAGTGAGTCGAACGTGCCGCACTTGATCAGGCACTCGACGACGCGGCGGTTGATCTGCTGGCCGCGGACGCGGTTCGCGAAGTCGGCGAGATCGGTGAACGGCCCGCCCTCGCGGCGCGCGGCCAACATGATCTCGATCGCTTTCGAGCCGACGCCTTTCACCGCGCCGAGACCGAAGCGGACGAGATGCGGTGCGCACGGCACTCGGCGATGTTCTTGTAGGTCTTGTCGATCTCGCCCATCTCGAGCGAGAGGAGCCCGGCCATGAACTCGTGGCGGTAGTGCGCCTTGAGATACGCCGTCTGAAAGGAGATCAGCGCGTACGCCGCGCTGTGGGAGTTGTGAACGACGAGGCCGTCTGCAACGAAATTGTGATCCACCGCGACCGTCAGATCGAACGTCTCCTCGACACCGCGCGCTTCGATGGCGACGACGCGGTCCCAGAACACGTCGGACGTGGCGGTCGCCTTCAGACGCTCGCACGCGAGGGACTCGCCTAGCTTCTCAATCGTCGAGCGCCGGAAGCCTTGTTTCTTGTGCGATCCGCGACCGTATAGCTCTTTCGTGGACACGCCCGAGCGTCGCTCGAGGTCCCGCCACGTGAGGCCGCGAGCGCGCCGTGCGGCGTCGACCCACGCGCGTACGGTCGCCGGGATCGTGTCCTTGCTCGCTCTTCTGCGCTCAGTCGACTCGACTCTCCGTCGCAGCAGCGCGACTTGGTGCTGGCGGAACGTCTCGACCGACCCTTCGCCCATCAGATGCACGGTGTATCCCAGAACGGATCGCCCCCGGTATCTGAACGCCTTCACATGCACGCCACTCTGGATGCCGAGACGCAACAGTAGCGCCTAGACGTCCCGCGCCAGATCCGGAGACGACGTGGCATAGAAAGGGACGAAATTCGTCGCGTTCGCGATGAACCCGTCGCCCGCCCACAGCCTCCCGAGGAAAATCTCCAAATCGGCATCACGGAGCCGAAACACGGCCGGAGGCACCACTTTGTCCGCGGCCTTGCGTCCGACGATTCCGAGCAAGCGGGCCCACTCGAACATGCCGGAG
>VBKW01000160.1 GCA_005879405.1 Deltaproteobacteria bacterium | reverse complement strand
CCGTCCGCACCCGACGTGCGCAAGAGGGTAAGTTTGCGCACCACGGGTGCAGACGACGACCCCCGCGCCCCCGCACGTGGCGTCCGTTTCAGAGCGTCGTCGGCGCGCGACGTCCGCGCGGTGGCGTGCGCGTCGAGACGGCGTTCTCGTGGCGCGGGCCGGTGCCGCTCGCGACGCGACCCGCAGCGTCGCGGCTGCGACGAGCGGAGATGCGGCCGTAGGCGACATCCGACGCTCGGCACTCTCCACCGACTGAGCACGTCCGAGACGCAGCGACCGACGCCGGCTCCGGGGGCGCGTGGGGGTCGGTGTCTGCACCCGTGGTGCGCAAACCTACCCTCTTGCGCACGTCGGGTGCGGACACCGACCCCCACGTGCCCCCGGCGATGTGCGTCGGGTTACTGCGTCTTGTACGTGGAAAGCCGGTTGTAGAGCGTCTTGAGGCTGATCCCGAGGACCGCCGCCGCCTTGCGCTTGTCCCAGCCGTGCTGGTCGAGCGTGGCAAGGATGAGGCGGCGGTCGGCCTCCGCGATCGACGTCCCGACCTTCAGCTGCAGCGTCGGGCCGCTCGCGTCGGTGGGGCCGGCGCCGCCGAGCTCCACGGGGAGCGACTCGGGGCCGATCTCCTCGTCGGCGAGGATGAATGCGCGGTGCACGACGTTCATCAGCTCGCGGACGTTGCCCGGCCATGCGTACGTCCGTAAGCGCTGGCGCGCCGCGCGGTTGAAGCCTTTGTTCGATCCTTCCTGCTGGTTCAGCTGCGCGAGGAAGTGATCGGCAAGGAGCTCGACGTCGTCGCCGCGTTCGCGCAGCGCCGGCAGATGAATCGGGAAGACGCTCAACCGATAGAGCAGATCCTCACGCAGCTTCCCTTGGGCGAGCGCCTCCTCCGGCTTGCGATTCGTCGCGGCGAGCACGCGCACGTTGACGTCGAGCGGCCGCTCGCCGCCGATGCGCGTCAAGCTGCCGGTTTCGAGCACGCGCAAGAGCTTCACCTGCAGCTCGATCGGCATCTCGGTAATCTCGTCGAGGAAGAGCGTGCCCGGCGTCGCGCGCTCGAAATAGCCTTTGTGGAGCCGCTCCGCGCCGGTGAAGCTGCCGCGCTCGTGGCCGAAGAGCTCGCTCTCGATGAGCGTCGGCGACACCGCGCCGCAGTTGAGCGGCAGGAACGGCTCGCCGCGGCGGGCGCTGTGCTCGTGCACCGTCTGCGCGACGAGCTCCTTGCCGGTGCCGCTCTCACCGATGATGAAGACCGTCGCGTCGGTCGGCGCCACGCGCGCGATCAGGTCGTACACCTTCTGCATGCCCGGCGACGCGCCGAGGAGGGGACCGAAGCGTCCGAGCTGCCGCAGCGTCGTCTGCAGGGTGTGGATCTCACGCTTCAGCTCGCGCGTGCGCGCCACGTTGGCGAGGACGCTCTTCAAGCGCGCGACGTCGACCGGTTTCGTCAAGTAGTCGCTGACGCCGCGCCGAAGCGCCTCGACGGCGCTGTCGACGCTGGCGTGCCCCGTGATCAGCACCACCTGCGTGGTGGTGTTGCCGTCGAGCTCCGGGAGGAGATCGAGGCCGCTGCCGTCGGGCAGGCGAAGATCGGTCAGGACGACGTCGGGGAGCGCGGTCCGCAGCTCGGAGCGGGCCTCCTCGACCGTGCGGGCGCCGCGCGAGGTGAACCCTTCGCGCGTGACGAGCTCCATCAATCCTTGGAGCGCATTACCATCGTCATCGACGATCAAGGCTTCCGGCATCGCGTGCTCGGCTCCTGTGGACCGCTACGACGTGGGGGGTATACCCGACGAGCGGCCACCGACGGCTGATCCGTGTATGTTTTACACGCGTGCCACGCGGAAGAGAAATCCGCCACGAAAATCACCGACTTCGGGCAGAGGACGGCCTTCGCCGGGCACGGTTGATGCCGAAAGCGAGGCGTGACCGCGCCGCGACGACTGCGCGTGACGCCGCGTCCGGCGCTCAGCCGGCGGCGGCGACGGCGCGGCGGCGGCGGCGCTGCCGGAGCGGTCGGATCTTCGGATGCGCCGTGCGCAGCTGGCGCGCCGGCACGCCGAGGCGGGCGGTTCGCGGGCCGTGATGCCATGCGAGGAGCGCGCGCGCGAGGCCCGTCGGCTCGAGTCCGAGTGATTCGCAAATGTTCTGGAACGAGAAGACGCTGCCGTCGGGCTCGCCCTCGATCCACTCGACGGCCTCCGCGGCGCCACGCGAATCACGGCGCTGGAGGTGAATCACGGCGTCGAGGAGCACCGCGAACATCAGCCGCTTCTCGGGCACGTCGGTCACCCGCGCCGTGAGACGGTCGAAATATTGAATGGGAAGAATCGTTTCCGGGACCGACGCGTCGGTGATGGTCTCGAGCGTCGTCAACGTCGCGGCTTGGGTCGGCATCCGTGCGTTCCTCCAGGCGGGCTCGAAGAGTGTCGCCCGACGGGTGCAAGAGGCGTGCTGGCTGCTCGTCGGTACACGTCGAGGCGCGGATCGTTCGTTCAGGGTGCGGTCAGAGCGATAAGTCGCCGATTTTTCGACAGCGGGTTGCCGCGGATCTCGACGGAGACGATTGCACACGAGCCCCCCGCTTGTAAAACCTGCACCGCGTCCACGAAAAAACTACACTCGACGACCTTCCGCGAGCAGTATCGCGCGAGTAGATGCACGCTGTCGCTGCACGGCGTTACACGCGCCGCGGCACCGACGTTGCTCACTCTGTGGGCGCGGTGGCTTGTGCGGCGCGCCCGATATGAGCGGAACCACATGCGGGTCGCGCAAATTGCTCCATTGTACGAGAGCGTGCCGCCGCACTTGTACGGCGGCACCGAGCGGATCGTGAGCTACATCACCGAGGCGCTCGTGCGCCGCGGGCACGACGTCACGCTGTTCGCGGCCGCGGATTCGAACACGCGCGCGCGGCTCGTTCCGGGCTGTCCGCGCGCGTTGCGCCTCGACTCCGCCGTCATCGATCCGCTCGCCCACCACCTCGCCCAGCTGCGACACGTGATGGACCGTGCCGGGAACTTCGACATCATACATAATCACATGGACTACCTTGCCCTGCCGCTCGTCGCGGCGACGTCGACGCCGATCGTAACGACGCTCCACGGGCGGCTCGATCTCCCCGATCTACAGGCGGTCTTCGCGGCGTATCCCGAGGCCGCATTGATCTCGATCAGCGACGCCCAGCGACGGCCGCTCGCCCAGGCCGACTGGCGCGCCACCGTGTACCACGGCATGCCGACCGCGAGTTACGCCCTCGGTCGCGGCGACGGCGGCTACCTCGCGTTTCTCGGGCGCATCTCGCCCGAGAAGCGCGTCGAGTCGGCGATTCGCGTCGCGGCCACCGTCGGCATGCCGCTCAAGATCGCGGCCAAGATCGATCGTGTCGACGCCGAGTACTTCGAGAACGCGATTCGTCCGCTGCTCGGCACTGCCGACGTCGAGTTCATCGGCGAGATCGGCGGCGCCGACAAGGTGCGCTTTCTCGGCGACGCGCGGGCGCTCGTCTTCCCGATCGATTGGCCGGAGCCGTTCGGGTTGGTGATGATCGAGGCGCTCGCGTGCGGGACGCCCGTCATCGGGCGCCGCCGCGGCTCCGTCCCGGAGGTGGTGGACGATGGGGTGACCGGCTTCGTGTGTGACGACGACGAGGCGATGATCGCCGCCGCGCGCCGCATCGACGAGCTCGATCGCGTCCGGTGCCGGCGGGTGTTCGAGTCGCGCTTCAGCGACACCCGCATGGTCGACGACTACGAGCGGATCTACGCCGAGACGATCGGCGGGTTGACGGCGCGCTCGGCATGATCCAGCGTCCGGCCGAGGAAGAGGTCCAGATCGGCGACCAGTATTACGTGGTCGTCAATGCGCGCGCGTCGCGGCGCACGAAGCGGATTCTCAGCCACGGCGACTTGTTCGCGGTTTTCGACGTGAGCGGCGACGTGCCGTCCGCCGGGCTCGAGGATCTCGGCGTCTTCTTCCACGGCACGCGCCACCTCGATCGCTTGGAGCTCTACGTCAACCGCGAGCTGCCGCACTTCCTCGCCTCGCACGTGACTGCCGACAACGTCGAGCTCGTGACCGACCTCACGAACGCCGACGTCATCGTCGGCGAGCACGTGCAGATCCCGCGCGACACGATCGCGATCCGGCGCGTGAAGACGCTCGCCCACGACCGCCTTCATGAACGCATCGAGCTGCGCAACTACTACCCGGAGCCGGTGCGCTGCGAGTTGCTCATCCGGATGCACGCCGACTTCATCGACATCTTCGAGCTGCGGGGGATCACGCGTCCGAGCCGCGGCACCTACGCGACGCCCGTGGTCGCGTCCGGCCGCGTCGGCTTCGCGTACCGCGGCTGCGACGGGCGTGAGCGCCGCACGACCGTCATTGCGACGCCGGCGCTCACGTCGGTGAGCGCCGACGGCTTCGTACAGGCGGTCGAGCTTCCGGCCGGCGGCGTCTGGGCCGTCGAGCTCACCGTCGAGTGCGGGCTGGACGGCGTGGCGAGCGGCCGGTCGCGCGCCTTCGCCGATGCGCGGGCGGACCGCCGCGAGTCCGAGCGATCGTGGAGCGATGGCCAGGCGCGGTTCGTCTCCAGCAACGAGTTCCTGAACGACTGGATTGCGCGCTCTGCCGCCGACGTCGCGATGTTGCGCTCGGAGAACGGCAGCCCGTGCATCTATGCCGGCATCCCCTGGTTCGCGACCCTCTTCGGTCGCGACAGCATCATCGCGGCGCTGGAAACCCTGGCGTTCGCGCCGCAGATCGCCGCCGGGACGTTGCGCCGGCTCGCCGCGCTGCAAGGCACCGAGGAGAACGCCGAGCGCGACGAGCAGCCCGGCAAGATCGTCCACGAGATGCGCGACGACGAGATGGCGGCGTGCGGCGAGGTGCCGTTCGGCCGCTACTACGGCAGCGTCGACGCGACGCCGCTCTTTCTCGTGCTCGCCGCGGCCTACGTCCGCCGCACCGATGACCTCGAGCTCGCGACCACGCTCTGGCCCCATCTCGAGCGCGCGCTCGAGTGGATCGACCGCTACGGCGATCGCGACGGCGACGGCTTCGTCGAGTACGCGCGCGAGACCCCGCGCGGCCTCGTCAATCAAGGATGGAAGGACTCGCACGACGCGATCTTCCATGCCGACGGGCAGCTCGCGACGCCGCCGATCGCGCTCGTCGAGGTGCAAGGCTACGTGTACGCGGCGCGGCGCGGGCTCGCCGACATCGCTCGCCGCCTCGGCAAACAGGATCTCGCGAACGAGCTCCGCGGACGGGCGGCGGCCTTGAAGACGCGCTTCCACGATGCCTTCTGGCTCGAGGACGAGGGCTTCTACGCGGTCGCGCTCGATGCGGAGAAGCGCCCGTGCAAGGTCGTCACCTCGAACCCGGGACATTGCCTGTACACCGGGATCGTCCCACCCGAGGTCGCGCGACGCGTGGCCGCGCGCATGATGGAGGACGATCTCTTCTGCGGCTGGGGCGTGCGGACGCTGTCGTCGCACGCGCCGCGCTACAACCCGATGAGCTATCACAACGGCTCCGTGTGGCCGCACGATAACGCGCTGCTCGCCGCCGGGCTGCGTCGCTACGGCGCCGTCGCCGAGTCGCTGCGGATCGCGACCGCGCTCTTCGACACCAGTCGCTGCGTCGAGGACGCGCGCTTGCCGGAGCTCTTCTGCGGTTTCGACCGCCAGGATTACGGGACGCCCGTGCCGTATCCCGTCGCCTGCCGTCCGCAGGCGTGGGCGGCGGCGAGCGCGTTCCTGTTCGTCCACGCGATGCTCGGCGTCAAGTTCGACGTTCGCCGGCAGCTGATCCTCTTCGATCGCCCGCAGCTACCGTCGTGGCTGCACTGGCTCACGATCCGCAACGTGACGCTCGGCGACGCCTCGATCGACGTGCAGGTGAGCGGCGCCGGGCGCGCGAGCAGCTCCGTCGAGGTGCTGCGCCGCGATGGCGACGTCCACGTGCTGGTGCGGAAGTAGCGTCGATCGTTGCGCCGACGCGTCAGCCGGCGCCGCCGGCGCGGAGCGGTTCGCGGCCCTTCTCGGATGCGGCTGCCGCGCTGAGGTCGGCGGGACCGCGGCCACGCTCGAACGCGAGTCGCAGCACGGAGAGGATCTGCTCCTTGCCGACCGGCTTCGTCAGGTACGCGAAGGCTCCTTCCGCCTCGGCGCGCGCTTTCCACTCCGCCGACGACGAGCCGGTGATGAAGATCACCGGGATGCGCTCGCCTTTCGTGCGCACCTCGTCGAGCACCGCGAAGCCGCCACCGGGCATGCGGATGTCGCTGAATACGGCGCCGAATCGGGCCGTCTCGAGCTCGCGGATCGCCTCGTTTGCGTCGCGCGCGCTGTGTACGGCGAGGCCGCGCTGCTCGAGGAGATCGCACAGCGCCGACCGGAACGACTCGTCGTCGTCGATGACGAGGACGGCGCGTATGGACGTCGCGCTCGTGTTCGCCGCCGTGGCACCCATGAGGAGTTCCGCGGAAGCAACGGACGTGCCGGCTATCGCACCACGCCCGCCGACGGCACCGTCGCCGAAAAGCGCATATGCGACGGGATCGCAAAGGTCGGCGCTCCGAGACGTGCATGCAGACGTGCAACGCTTACACGGCATATTGAACGAAAGGCCGAACCCCCGAGGCACACAGGCCGAGCGCGGCGTCACACCGGCCAACGGCGTCTGGGCCGTCGACGCGCGGCTTCGCAATGCATCTCATACGTGCCGCGGCCACGGCCTCCCGCCTTGCGTAGGCACGAACCACCGTCCATGCCATTTCCGGCGTTCGCCCGACGGCAATCGCCTGACACACGTCCGCAGCGCCTCGAATTTTCGTCGCCGACCCGCGGCGGCGCGCGTGCGCTCCCCCGATTCGACGACGCCTCTCCCCTGACGTAGACGCCACATCACCCCGGTTACCGCGTTGACCCTGGCGCACGGGTCGCCGTACGGTCCCGCGCGCCGGGTGCCGTCCCGCCTGAGTCAGGAGGTCTCATGCGATCACCATGTGAGTGCCGTGCGCATGGAGTGCGCCAGCGAGCCGTCTTCGTGCTTTTCACGCTCCTGTTCGGCATCGCGGCAACGGCGGATGCCGATTCGTTGCAGTGCAAGCGCACCGTCGCGAAGGCCTCGGCCGCGTACGCGCAAGCGACGGTCAAGGCGCTCCAGAACTGCCAGGACCAGGTCCTGCAGCACACGATCTCGGGACCGTGTCCCGACACGACGGCGTCTGGGAAGATCGCAAAGGCCGAGACCCAGCTGCGCACGAAGGTGAGCCGGGATTGCGGCGGCGGCGACGGCGTGTGCGGCACCGGCGACGATTTCACGCCTGCCAGCATCGGCTGGGGCGGATCGTGTCCGAACTTCGAGCACGGCTCCTGCGGCGCTGCGATCACCAATTGCAACGGGATCAACGACTGCTTGACGTGCGTCGACGGGGCGGCCGTCGATCAGGCGATCGACCTCTATTACGGCAGCCTCGCCAGCAGCACGAATGGCGACGTGATCAAGTGCCAGCGGGCGATCGGCAAGTTCGCCACGAAGTTCGTCGTGGCGAAGTCGAAAGCGCTCGCGCACTGTGAAGAGGGCGTGCTGACGAACGGCGGCGGCTCCTGTCCCGACGCGAGGGCGCAGCCGGCGATCGCGAAGGCGGACTCGAAGATGCGGGTCGGCATCTGTAAAGCGTGCGGCGGCTCCGACCGTCTCTGCGGCACCAGCGACGACTTGACGCCCACGACCATCGGATTCCCGAGCAGCTGCCCGAACGTCACCGTGCCGGGCGGCGCGTCGTGCGGCGGGGCGGTCACCGATCTCTCGAAGCTCGTCGATTGCGTCGACTGCGTGAGCGAGTTCAAGGTCGATTGTGTGGACGCGCTCGCCGCGCCGAGTGCGAAGAGCTATCCGGCCGAGTGCAACGGCGGTGCGCCGGCCCCGACGCCAACGCATACAGGCGGAGGCGGCGGCCCGACGCCGACGCACACGCCGGGCGGCGGCCCGACCTCGACACCCGGCGGTGGTGGCTCGCCGCAACCGACGACCACGCCCGGCGGGCCGTGCGTGCTGCCGAATCCGCTGCCCGAGGTCGTGAGCTTCTTCGGCCGCCCGGGCCCCGATCTCGACACCGGCTGGACGGGCCAGGCGCACGACGTCGTCACCGACGACGCGGCGCCGCTCAGCGCCGCGCGGCTCTCGAACTGCGATACCAATCTCTCGTCGCCGACGTGCGGCCAATGCCAGATCGACGGTCCCGTGCTTTTCCCCGGACCGGCCAAGAACTGCGCCTGCTACAACCTCGGCAATCGCGACGTGAGCTCGCTCACGTCGTGCGATCCCGAGACGCCGTCGACGTGCAGCGGCAACGAGATCTGCCAATGCTTCTACGGACCGCCGCTGCCGATCACGTCGGGCGCCGTGCCCGTGTGCGTGATCAATCGCTACACGCAGTCGCTCACCGGCACCGCGAACATCGCCAACTCGGGACCGCATCCGGGCGAGGGGTCGGCGATCGTCCACCTCGAGGCCGGCGTCTTCAACGGCCTCGCCGTCGACGAGCCGTGCCCGCGTTGCGTGAACGATCCGACGCCGCGCGACGGCGTCCGCGGCGGGACGTGCAACGGCGGCGCGCGCGATGGGCAGCCGTGCGACGTGCAGGGCGACAACACGCTCTTCGGCCCGATGAGCCTCGATTGTCAGCCGAACTTCGCGGCGACCATCGGCAACTTGCAGATCGCTTTCAATACGCTGACGACCGGGACGACAACGCTCGCGTCCGGCCCGAAGTGCACCGCGCCCGGCTTCACGTCCATGAACTGCTTCTGCGACACGTGCGCGGATGCCGGCGCGGAGCCGTGCAACAGCAACGCCGATTGTTCCGCCGGCGTGACCTGCGGCGGCAAGCGCTGCATCGGCGGCGCGAACCCGGGTGCGGCCTGCGCGGCGACGTCCGAGTGTCCGAACGGCAACTGCGGACGACCTGGCCAGGCGACGGCGCCGAATCAGTGCAGTGACGTCGTATGCTCGCCGGATCCCTCGGATCCGGATCCGAACGACGGTGTGTGCAACGGCGGACCGTTCGATCAGTTCTGCAGCGTCGAGACGTTCCGCGGCTGCGCCGCCGACACCGATTGCAACCCGCCGCCGTCGGGCAACTGTTCCACGTGCAAGCCGAACCAGATCTGCACCGGCGGCTTCCGCAATTGCTTCCTCGATCCGATCGTGCGCGTCGGCGCGCCGGGCACGCAGAACGCGACGCTCGCGGCGACGTTCTGCATTCCGCCGACCACCAGCAGCTCCGTCAACAGCGTCGGCGGGTTGCCCGGTCCGGGCGCGCTCGTGCTGCCGGTCCACATCCTCGAGAGCGGCGCGCAATGCGGCAACGGCGTCGTGAACAGCGGCGAGACGTGCGACCCGCCGGCCGACAGCGCGTGTCCAGGCAAGTGTCTGCCGAACTGCCAGTGCCCGGTCTGCGGCGATCAGCAGGTGAATCAGCCGAGCGAGCAGTGCGACGGCAGCGACGACAGCGCGTGTCCCGGCCAGTGCCAGGCGAACTGCACCTGCGCCGCCGCGTCGTGCGGCGACAACATCGTCGAGGCCGGCGAGCAGTGCGACGGCACTGCCGACAGCGCGTGCCCGGGGCACTGCCAACCGGATTGCACGTGCGGCGCCTTCTGCGGCGACGGCGTCGTGAACAACGGCGAGCAGTGCGACGGTGCGGCGCCGGGCGGCGCGTGCCCGGCGAGCGCGTGCCAGGCGAACTGCACGTGCGGGCCGTTCTGCGGCAACAACCAAATCGATCCGGGCGAGGAGTGCGACGGCAACGGCACCGGCGCGTGCCAAGGCACGTGTCAGGCCGACTGCACCTGCTCGCCCGTCTGCGGCGACAACCACCGCCAAGCAGGCGAGCTCTGTGACGGCACCGACGACGCGCTCTGCCCCGGCAAGTGCCGCGCCGACTGCACGTGCCCGCCGCGCGGCACGCTCACGCTCTCCGTCATCCCGGGCGCCGATCTCGATACCGGCTGGACGGGGATTGCCCACAACTTCCAGGTCCAGACCGGCTCGAAGATCAGCGGCGACCTCTCGAATTGCGACCGCATCACCGACTTCACCTGCGACTTCTTCGGCAACGTCGGCTCGTTCTGCTCCGGCGACCCGAGCCGCTCGTGCACCGACACGAGTCAGTGCAGCGGCGCCGGCAACTGCGTCATCAACACGTTCGGCCCGCCGCTGCCGCTCTCCGCGGGTGGCGTGCCGGCGTGCATCATCGATCGCTTCGCGAGCGACGTAACCGGCACCTACAATCTCCAGGACGGCTCGTCCGAGCTCTTCGTCGACCTCAACGCGCTCGTCCATCTCGGCAACTCGGTCAGCCGGCCGTGCCCGATCTGCGATTGCGGGAAGCCGGATCCGCACGACTGTCAGATCGGCGAGGCGGGAACGTGCTCCGACATCACCGGCAGCCCGCCGTGCCACGTGCAGGGCAATGGACCGTTCGGCCCGACGTCGAACGATTGTCCGCCGAGCTCGGGCCTGAACGTGTCCGGTGGCGGCCTCGCGATCCCGTTCCGGCCGCTCTCGACGGGGACGGTGAGCTTCGGGACGAACCAAGTGAGCCAGCCCTGCACCGGCGCCGGGTTCCAGAATCAAGCGTGCTGGTGCAACGGCGAAGCGCAGCCGAGCGCATGCTTGAACGGCTGCGACGGCGGCTCGAACGACGGCGCGTCGTGCGACACGAACGCGGACTGCGGTGGCGGCGGCATCTGCCATCCGCTGTGCCGGCAAACGCAAAATGCGCCGGTCGGTGAGGCGCGTTGCGTCGTCGGTCCCGCGGATCAAACGTGTGCCGGCGCGCCGGAGGTCGGCTGTCACGCCGACACCGATTGCCCAACGGGCAAGGGACCCTGCGGGACGCAAAACCGGCGCTGCTTCCTCGACCCGATCGTCCGCGTCGGCACACCGGGTACGCAGACGCTGACCGGTGCGGCGACGTTCTGCATTCCGGCGACGAGCGGCCAGGCGATCAACCAGACCGCCGGACTGCCGGGTCCGGGTGCGCTGCGCCTGCCGGCGAGCGTCACCGCGACGTTCTGCGGCGACGGCGTGAAGAACCGTCCGCAGGAGGAGTGCGACGGCAACGACGCCGCGAACTGCCCGGGTCATTGCCAGGCCGACTGCACGTGCCCGCAGGAGTGCGGCAACAACGTGAAGGAGTTCGGCGAGCAGTGTGACGGTACCGACGACTCCGCGTGCCACGGTCAGTGCGGCGCGCCGAACACGCCGAACGCCTGCATGTGTCCGCCGGTCTGCGGCGACGGCTTGGTCGGACCCGGCGAGCAATGCGATCCCGGCGGCATCAACGGCGCGCCGCCGAACGAGAGCGCGTGTCCGCCGTTCAACGGCGTCCAGGAGTGTGGTGCGACCTCGCCGTGCCAGTGTCCGGCGGTGCAGCTGCCGACCTGCGGCAACGGCACCCTCGATTCCGGCGAGGCCTGCGAGCTGCCGGCGATCGGCTGCGGTCCCGAGCAGGTGTGCCTCGGCTGCTCCGAGTGCTTCCCGCCGCCGGGCGTCCTGCCGGTGAATCAGTTCATCTGCGGCAACGGCGTCATCGAGCCGACCGAGGTCTGCGAGCTGCCGGCGCAAGGATGTGGCTCCGGGCAGGTCTGCGTGCAGTGCACGCAGTGCGTGCAGACGCCGCTGCCGCCGGTCTGCGGTAACGGCAACGTCGAGCCCGGCGAGGTCTGCGATCTGCCCGCGGTCGGCTGCGGCCCGCTTCAGACATGTCTCCTCTGCCAGCAATGCGTCGACGTCCCGGTCGCGATCTGCGGCAACGGCAACATCGAGCCGGGCGAGGTGTGCGAGCTGCCGCAGAAGGGATGCGGGCCGTTGCAGGTCTGCGTCGCGTGCACGCAGTGCGTGCCGTGATCGAGTAGCAACGAACCGGCGGCGCCGCGGCCACCGCCCGCCGCGCGGTTCTGCCGGGGCGCGTACGGAAGGCGCCGACGTCCGCCGCTCGCGCGCGCCGAAGCGCGGCGCGGCGACTCGCGTCGACGTGGGTCACGGCCGCGTCTGCGCGGCGTTCGCTCGAGCGTCTCAACGGCGCTGACGGCGGCGGTCCTTCTCGGCCGGTCGGTTCTCGTCGGCGACTGCGCGATCGCATCTCCTCTGTCGCATCTCCTCTTACGACGTGCTACGGCGACGCGGTGACGTCCGCTTCGCATCAGGCCACGATCGTCGATC
>VBKW01000019.1:17806-18821 GCA_005879405.1 Deltaproteobacteria bacterium | reverse complement strand
GCACCAAGTGCACGACCAACGCCGATTGCAGCGTGGCGGGCGGCACGTGCGAGTACTACTTCGGCAGCAACCTGCCGCTCGTTGCCGGCGGCGTGGCGACCTGCGTCAGCAACCAGATCAACGGCACGATCAGTGGCACCGCCGACGTCGAGGGTGGCACGGCGGCGACGACGGCGAACCTGATCTCGCGCGTCTACACGGGTCCGAATCCGTGTCCGAAGTGCATCGGTGACGGGCCGGCGAACGACGGCACCCGCGGCGGGACGTGCGACGTCGGGCCGAACGCCGGCATGACGTGCGACGTCAACGGGACCTCGCCGAATCTCTTCTGGGGGAGCACGAGCCTCGATTGCCCGCCGAACCCGGCGGCGCAGGTCGCCTCGTTGCCGATCAACCTCACCAACTCGACCGGTGCGAGGACGGTCACCCTGACGAGCACGAGCCCGAACTGTCGCGCGCCGGGCTTCACCGCGACCAAGTGTCTCTGCGACACGTGCAACAACAACGCCTCGCCACCGTGTGCGAGCAATGCCGACTGTCCGGTGTCGGGACGCTGCACCGGCGGGACGAACGGCGGCGTCGCGTGCACCTCGAATACGGATTGTACCGGCGGTGGGACGTGCTCCGGGCAGCCGTGCACGGCCGGGTCGCAATGCGACAGCGGGGTGTGTACGGCCGGCTTCTGCTCGACGACCGCCGGCATCTGCGGCGGCCTGAACGGCAATCGCTGCATCGGCGGGACGAATGCCGGCGCGCCATGTCGTGGCCCGGCCTTCAACTCGCAGTGTCCGGGCGGCGCGTGCAACGTCCCGGGTTCCGCGACGGCGTTCAACCAATGCAGTGACACGGTTTGCTCGCCGACGAACACCTGCCTCGGCGGCGGGAACCAGAACGGCGACTGCAGCGTCGCGTCGGAGTGCCCGGGCGGGAGCTGCGTCGCGGGGAACAAGGGGACATGCAACGGCGGGCCGTTCGATCAGTTCTGTGGCCCGAACGCGACGTTCCAGGGTTGCTC
>VBKW01000019.1:0-17788 GCA_005879405.1 Deltaproteobacteria bacterium | reverse complement strand
TCGCGTCACAATGCCCAAGCGGCAGCTGTCAGTCGAAGGTTGGCGGCGCGCCCGAGACCTGCAGCATCGGGAAGTTCCGTCGCTGCTTCCTGGATAACGGCACGGTCGGCGGCACGGTGAACGCGACCGGCGTGGCGCAAGCGCCGGTGCACGACGTGGCGAACCCGACGCTGGCGGCACTCTTCTGCATCGGCCCGACGACCTCGGGCTCGGTGAACGGCGCCGCCGGTCTCCCCGGCCTCGGCCGCCTCGAGCTGCCCGGCATCGCCACGGGCCGTCCGTAAACGGCCGACCCCCGCGACGACGCGAGGCGCGGCGACGCGAGGAGCTCCGGACGTCACGATGACGTCCGGGGCTCCTCCTTGTCCGCCTTGCCTCGGGGATTTTGCAGAGATACGCCGATGAGGCGACGTTCTCGCCACGCGACACGAAGGAGGCCGTGATGAAGTTCAGCTGGTTCCATCTGATGCCGTACCGGTGGCTGCCCGCGGATTTTCGCGAGCGCTACCACAGTGTCTGGGTCGACCTTCCGAACGCGCTCTACGATCCGGTGCGCGGCCACGGCCTCTACAACGAGTACCTCGACATGCTCGAGTACGCGGAGACGATGGGCTTCGACGCGATCGGCGTGAACGAGCACCATCAGAACGCCTACGGCATGATGCCGTCGCCGAACCTCATGGCGGCGGCGCTTGCGCGCCGCACCTCGAAGGCGATGCTACTCGTCCTCGGGAACTCGATCGCGCTCTACAACCCGCCGGTGCGCGTCGCCGAGGAGATGGCGATGCTCGACGTGCTGTCGGGCGGCCGCCTGATCGCGGGGTTTCCCGTCGGGACGTCGATGGACATCAACTATTGCTACGGCCAGAACCCGGCGACCGTCCGCGACAAGTACCGCGAGGGCCACGATCTCATCATGAAGGCGTGGGCATCACGCGAGCCGTTCCCGTGGAACGGCAAGTACACGAAGCTGCGCTACGTGAACCTCTGGCCGCAGCCGATCCAGAAGCCGCACCCGCCGATCTGGATCCCGGGCCTCGGCTCGATCGAGACCTGGGACTGGTGCGTCGATCACGCGTACAACTACAGCTACCTCTCGTTCAGCGGCTACAAGCGCGCGCGGAAGATGCTCGACGGCTACTGGGAACGTCTCGAAGAGCGCGGCGCGGAGGCGAATCCCTACAGCTGCGCGTTCTTCCAGCAGGTGTGCGTCAGCGACACCGACGCGTCGTGCGAGCGCGAGTGGTGGCCGCACGTCGACTACTTCTTCAACAAGTGCCTGCACCTCTATCCCGGCACCTCCGAGGCGCCGGGCTACCGCACCGAGGCGTCGCTCCGTGCCGGCGTCGTCGCGCAGGCGGGCAACACCAATCAGAACATGGGGCGCAACAAGACCTGGAAGGAGCTCGTCGACGAGCGCTACATCGTCGCCGGCTCGCCGGCGACGGTGCGCCAGCAGCTCGAGGAGCTGGCGCGCTCGCTGCGCGTCGGGCATCTCCTGCTCGGTCTCCACATCGGCTCGTCGCCGATCGAGCTCACGAATCGCTCGACGTATCTCTGCGCGACCGAGGTCCTGCCGCACTTGCGGCCGCTCTGGGACGAGTACGAGGACCACTGGTGGCCGAAGGCGTTACCGGCCGCGGAGCGCGTCGCGGCCGGCAGCTACAACACGGCCGTGCGTGCGACGGTCGAGCGCCCGTCGCATGACGGCGGCGAACCGGGCCGCGACCGCGTTCGCCGACGCGACGAGGTGCGGCCGTGACTGTCCGCGTCCGCGGTGGTGAGGTGCGGCCGTGACGACGAACGGCGGCGCGAACGGCACCGCACGCTCGCAGCTCGTCCATCTCGGTTCCGAGCGACCGACGATCGAGGTGCTCGAAGCCGGTGAGGGAGCACCGCTGGTCTTCCTGCACGGCGCCGGCGGCGTGCCGCTGTGGGAGGGCGTGCTGCCGCTGCTCGCGGCGCACTATCACGTCTATGCGCCGCTCCTCCCCGGCTTCGGCCGCTCGACCGGTCTCGAGTGCCTGGACGATCAATTCGATCTCTTCCTCCACACGTTCGACGTCGTCGACGCGCTCGGGATCGAGCGGCCGTACGTGGTCGGCGAGTCGCTCGGCGGCTGGATCGCCGCGGAGATGGCGGCGCTGCGCCCGCGCGACGTCGGCCGGCTCGCGCTCGTCGCGCCGATCGGCCTCTGGCGCGACACGTCGCCGGTCGAGGACCTCTTCGGCCACATGGTGCACGAGATGGTGCCGCTCCTCTTCCACGATCCGACGTCGCCGCCGGCGCAGCGCATGCTCGCGCTCACGGAGCTCTTCAGCGACAAGGACGACCGAAGCGAGGAGCAGATCGAAACCTTGATCGGGCTCGCGCGCGGCTTCCGCACCGCGGCGAAGTTCCTCTTCCCGATTCCCGAGCACGGCCTCGAGCATCGTCTGTGGCGCATCACAGCCCCGACGCTCGTCCTCTGGGGCGAGGGCGATCGCTTCATCGCGCCGTGCTACGCCGACATCTTCGGCGAGAAGGTCGCCGGCGCGTGCGTGAAGACGATCCCCGACGCCGGCCATATGATCGGCCTCGAGCGCCCGCAGCCGTACGCCGACGCCGTGATCGCCTGGGGCAGCGGCGGTCGGCCGTAGGGTGTTATCGATTTCGCCCCCGTGCGCGCGGCGCGCTGCGCGCGACGCTACCTCGGGCCGAGCTGCGCGAGCGCGCGGACGGCGGGGCCGAAATCCGGCCGCCGCGCGGCGAGACGCTCGAGGCGCGCGCGTGCCGCCGCATTCATGCCGCGGCGCGAGTCGAGTACGGCGAGATTGTATTGCACGTGTGGATCGTCCGCGTCTGCGCGCTCGGCGGCGGCGAGATGTGTTGCCGCCGCCGCGAGGTCGCCGGCCTCGAGGTCGAGAAGCGCGAGGTTGACGAACGCGAACGGAAACGTCGGATCGAGCGCTGCGGCGTGCTCGTAGGCGCGCCGCGCATCGTCACGTCGACCGTGACGCTCGTACCACCCGCCGAGCTGGTACCACGCCTGATAGGACCAGGGCGCGAGCACGCTTGCGAGCTCGTAGGCGCGGATCGCCTCGTCGTCGCGCCCGGCGAGGTCGAGCATGTCGCCGAGCTTCACCTGCGCGCTCGCGGCGAGCGGGCGATATCGGACGTCGGCCTCCGCGAGCGCGAGGTCGCTCGTCATCTCGGCGTTGCGCAGGATCACGAGAACGACGGCGACGATCGCGAGCGTCGCCGCGGCGAACACCGTCGCTCGGACGTTGCGCGCCGCGCGAGCGTGGAAGGCGACACCGAGCGCCAATGCGGCCCCGGCGAGCATCGGGCGCGAGCGGGTGACGTCGACGCAGACTCACGATCGTGATCGCCGTCACGGTGACGAGCACCGCCAGACCCGCCCACGGAGTCCAGTCGGTCCAGCGCGGAAAGCGCTCGGGGTAGTCGAGCGCCATCAACGGCCAGGGCACGAGCAGCCGCCGGCAATAGTCCCACGCCAGCGCCAAGGACGCGGGCAGACGCTCCGCGAACGGACGCGCGGCGAGGGCGGACTCCAGCAGATCGTAGTGGCTGCGCGTGAAGCGCGGAAAGCCGACAGCCTCGAGTCGTCCCGCCGCGTAGAGCATCGCCGGGATCGCGAGCGCGAGCGCGCCGCGCCACGGTTGCCGGTGCGACCGCGATGACGGTTCCGATCTCGAGACGCCGGGGCGCGGCGCGGATTCACGGCCGAGCCACGCCTGGACGATCGCGAGCGGGAGGAGCGCGATCCCGGATTCCTTGGCGCCGAGCGCGACCGTGGCCGCGAGCGCGGCGCCGAGGGTGCGCGTCCACGTCCACCGCGCGCGCTGCGCGCCGCGTTGCGCGGCGAGAAAGCCGGCCATGCCGACGACGACGAGGATGTCGGAGCGCCCGACGATGCGGTTGATCACGTCGGTCGCGATCGGGTGCAAGAGGACGATCGCGCCCGCGATGGCGCCGGCGCGCGGCCCGCACCAACGGAGCGCGAGCAGGCCGACCAGCCACGCCGCGGCCGCGTGCAGCATGATGTTCGCGGCCCTGAACGCGGCGGGGTGGACGCCGGTGACCGCGGCGTTGAGCCAGTAGCTCGCGGTCGTGACGGGACGGTACGGGTTCGGATCGTTGGCGAACGCGATCACGCTTCCGTCGGGTCGAATGCCCACCAGGTAGGGCGTGATCCACAGCCGCGTGAGCCCCGTCGCGCTCAGCCGCGCGATCGTGGGATTCGTGACGATGTGCGTCGCATCGTCGCTGAGGAACGGATGCCCGAGCGTGCTGCCATAGAGCGCGAACGCGACGACGAGGCCCGCCAGCGCCGCCTGCACTGCGACGAGAGTATCTCGCGAACGGCCGTTCTTCATCGCGCGGTTCAGAATGGACATAGCCACAGAAGCGGAGGCCGAGGCAATGCGACGGTGCGCGGAACGGTGGCTGACGGATCGCCCTCGCGCCGCCGTCGCCTTGTCGTCGAAGATCGTTTCCGCTACGAGCGGCCGACCATGATCGAGTCGATCGCGAACGCGCTGCACCAGATCTACGACGTGGAGGGCATCGTCCGCTGGGGCGGGCTCGTGATGCTGACCACCATCATCTTCGCCGAGACCGGTCTCTTGATCGGGTTCTTCCTACCGGGCGACTTGCTCCTCGTGACGGCGGGGCTGCTCGCCTCACCCGGGCAGCGCTTGATGAACATCGGCGCGATGGCGGTCATCCTGCCGATCGCGGCGATCGCCGGCAACTCCTGCGGCTACTACGTCGGGAAAGCGACGGGGCCGCGGCTCTTCCGGCGCGAGGATTCGCTGCTCTTCAACAAGAAGCATCTCTACCGGGCGCACGCGTTCTACGAGAAGCACGGCGGCAAGACGCTGGTGCTCGCGCGCTTCATGCCGATCGTCCGCACGTTCGTGCCCGTCGTCGCCGGCATGGCGGCGATGGATTTCGCGACCTTCACGCTCTACAACGTGATCGGCGGCGTGCTGTGGATCCTGAGCATGCTGTTTCTCGGCTACTTCATCGGCGACATCCCGTGGGTGCGCCAGAACGTCGAGAAGGTGATCCTGATCGTGATCTTCCTCTCGATCCTGCCGGGGATCATCGAGTACGTGCGCTCGCGTGGCCGCGAGACCGAGCCGCCGCTCTGAGAGTCTGTAAATCAATCCCGCGCGCTGCTCGGCGCTCTTCGCTCGGCTCGGTCCGGGGATTGATTCACAGACTCTGAGCTGAACGCCGCGGTTACAGCCGGGTCTTGTTCGCCGGCGCGCCTGCGGGCGAGACGCCGTGGCGACGCATCTCGTTCCGGAGATACTGCGCCATCACGCTGTGGTGGCGCCCATACGAAAAGTAGATCGTGAGCCCGATCGCGAGCCAGATCGCGAGCCGCAGCCAGTTCTCCGCCGGCAACGAGAACATCAAGAGCGCGCACGACGCCATGCCGAGGATCGGGACCAGCGGCACGAACGGCGCCCGAAAGGGCCGGCTCGCGTCGGGGTGGGTGCGGCGCATGATGAGCACCGCGCCGCATACGATGACGAACGCCAAGAGCGTGCCGATGTTCACCAGCTCCGCGAGGACGCGCAACGGCACGACGGCGGCGACCGCCGCGACGAAGAGGCCGGTGACGAGCGTCGCCTTGTGCGGCGTCCGGAAGCGCTCGTGCACGGCGCCGAAGAACTCGACCGGCAGCAAGCCGTCGCGGGCCATCGCGAGCAGCACGCGCGCTTGGCTCAGCATCATGACGAGGAGGACCGACGTGATGCCGCTGATGGCGCCGAGCGAGATGAGGAAGCGTGCCCACGGCAACCCGGCTTGGCGAAACGCGTCCGAAACCGGCGCGTCGATGTTGATCTGGTCATAGGGGACCATGCCCGTCAGCACCGCGGCGACCGCGATGTAGAGCACCGTGCACAGCACCAGCGACACGATGATGCCGATCGGGACGTCGCGCTGCGGGTTACGCGCCTCCTCCGAGTGCGTCGAGACCGAGTCGAACCCGATGTACGCGAAGAAGATGATCGCCGCTCCGGAGAGCATGCCGAGCGGCTCGCCCGCTACACCCGTCTGACCGAAGAGGGTCTTGCCGAAGAAGGAGATGCCGGTCAGGCCGTAAGGCGCGAATGGGTGCCAGTTCGCGGGGTCGACGTGGAACGCTCCGACGACGATCACGAACCCGACCACGAGCAGCTTGAAGAGCACGATCCCGGCGTTGAACCCGGCGCTCTCGCGAATGCCGATCACGAGCACGACGGTGATCAGTGCTGTGATCACGACCGCCGGCAGATCGAACCACGTGCCGGTCAGCGCCAGGAGACCGGTGTCGGGGTGATAGTCGAACGGCGCGTTGGTGAGCACGGCCGGCAGATGTACGCCGAGCTGATCGAGGAAGTTCTGGAAGTACTTCGACCAGCCATGCGCGACCGTCGATGACGCGACCGCGTACTCGAGCAGCAGGTCCCAGCCGATGATCCACGCGAGCAGCTCGCCGAGGGTCGCGTACGCGTACGTGTACGCCGATCCCGCGACCGGCACCATCGACGCGAACTCCGCGTAGCACATCGCCGCGAAGATGCAGGCGACGCCGGCCACGACGAAGGAGAGCATGAGCGCCGGCCCCGTCTTGTCGTGCGCCGCGATCCCGGTGAGCACGAAGATGCCGGTGCCGATGATCGCGCTGACGCCGAGGGCGGTCAGCGAAACCGGCCCGAGGACGCGCCGCAGCCGGTGCTCGCCCGCCATCTCGTCGAGGAGCAGTTGCAACGGCTTCGTCGCGAACAGCTGACTCCGCATCCCCCTCCTCAGCCGCGCCTACTCGACGGCGTGCTGACGCGCGTACCACACTCACCGGAGCGCGGCAAAGCGCGAAGCGCCACGCCGCGAGAAGAGGTCGGCGCTAGGCCGCGGCGCAGCTGCGGAGTCGTGGGGGAGTAACACGTGCCCGCGAGCGAGCGCTTCGCACGGCCCACGGCGCCCCACGACACGCCGACCCCTGCCGGCCCTTCGCGGGACGGCGCGCTGCGGCGCGAGAACGTCGCCCCGCTATTTTTGCTCCGTGCTTTGTGATCGTGTAGCGTTTGAAGAGGACGCGCGCCGGACGTCCGCGCCCCCCCGAGAGGAGCCTTCGTGGAAAGCATCAATATGTTGCAGATGATCCAGCAAGGCTGGATGGCGACGTATCCTTTGATTTTCATGTCGATCATCAGTCTGACTGTCATCGCCGAGCGGTTGTGGGCGTATCGGGGGCTGATCGGGAAGACGGCACGCCTCACGCGCGCCGTGTACACGGACGTCAGCCGCTCCGATCTCGCCGCCGCGGTCGAGCGCGCCGAGGCCGAGCGACGCACGCCGGCGGGACGCACGTTCGTCGACCTGTTGCGACAGAGCGCCGTCGCGACGCCGGAGCTACTCGATCAGATGAGCGCGGAGCGCCGGTTCGAGGAGGTGGAGCGGCTCAAAGGATCACTGTGGATTCTCGGCACGGTCGCCGCGAGCGCGCCGTTCATCGGGCTCTTCGGCACCGTCGTCGGCATCGTGAAGGCGTTTCACAACATGTCGGTCCTCGGGAGCGGCGGCTTCGCCGTCGTCGCCGGCGGCATCTCCGAGGCGCTGATCGCGACCGCGCTCGGTCTCATCGTCGCGATCGTCGCGCTGATCTTCTACAACTATTTCCAGACCCGCCTCGACCGCATCGAGGCGGCGCTGACGATCGGCAGCGCGCGCGTGCTCGAGGCCTTGCGAGTGGAGCGCGCCGCGGAGCCGGCGATGGAGCGTGTCGTCGATGGCCGGCATCGCTAGCATCCCCGGCCGCCGCGGCCGGATCATGGCGGAGATCAACATCACGCCGCTCACCGACATCTTCCTCGTCCTCCTCATCATCTTCATGGTGACGAGCGTCGCGATGGTCGATTCCGGCGCCAAGGTGATGTTGCCCGAGGTCGACGAGACGCAGTCGACGCCGCGCGAGATCACGATCACGGTGACGCCGATGCACGAGATCTTCGTCAACGCCGACCCGGTGCCGATGGAGAGCCTCGAGGGATCGCTGAAGGAGCTGCTGAAGACGCGGCCCGACACCCCGGTCGTCCTGCAGGGCGACCGCGAGGTCATGCTCGGTGAGGCCGTCCGTATTTTGTCGGCCGCGCAGCACGCCGGCGCCACGCAGGTCGCGATCGCCGCCGAGCGCGGCCGGCCGGCGGCCGCGGAGTAGCGCCATGCCACCGACCGAACGGCCGCCGCGCCGTTCGCTCCTCGGCGGACGGCGTCCACCGCCGCGCCCGCAGCCGCTCGAGGACGATCCGCTCGCGCACGCGTTCCCGATGCGCCGCGGACTCCCCGCGTTCGTGTTCTCGGCGGCGTTCCACGCGGCGCTTCTCGTGCTGTTGGCGACGATCAGCTTCGCAGTCGTCCATCGCGACGAGCGCATCAACGTCAAGCTGCGCGAGGACATCGCGTCGGACCTCGATGATTCTCAAGGCGCGCCCTCGCTGCACGAGATCGCCGGCAGCCTCCATCCGGTCACGACCGCGCCGCGCGCGGCGGGCTCCGTCACCGGTCCGAGCACGGCGCCGGCGGTCGCCTCGGTGCGCGCGCCCGAGATGCCGCGCATCGCCGGCATCGGACCGTCGATCGGCCAGTCGCCGGGGACGCTCGACGTGCCGCTCTCGGTCGGCGGCGGCGGGCTCGCCGGCGGGTCGATCGGCGGTGGCGGCTTCGGTGACGTGCTCGGCGGTCTGCGCAAGGTCGGCATCGATCTCGTGCTGGTGATCGACACCACCGACAGCATGCAGTCCGTCCTCGAGGACGTGAAGCGCGAGGTGCGCGCGTTCATCGGCGACCTGCAGCAGATGGTGCCCGCGAGCCGCGTCGCGGTCGTCGCGTACCGCGACAAAGGCGACGAGTACGTGACGAAGTGGGTCGACTTCAGCTTCCACACCGAGAAGGTGCAGAACTTCGTCGCCGGACTGCGCTGTGACGGCGGCGGCGACTATCCCGAGGCGGTGAAGGCGGGCGTGCAGGCGGCCATCCGCGAGCTGTCGTGGCGGAAGACCGCGCGCCGCATCCTGATCGTGATCGGCGGCTCGCCGCCGCACAAAGAGGACATTCCGGAGCTCACGCAGCTCGTACGCACCTTCAAGGAAAAGAACAACGGCGCCGTCGGCGCCATCGACGTCACCGATCGGCTGCACGTCGAGTACGAGCACGCCGATTGGGTGGCGCACGGGTCGAAGGGCGAGTTCCACGCGTCGCCGACGCCGGAGTTCTATCGCGAGGTGAGCGACTCGCTGGGCGACATGGCGCATCAAGGCGGCGGCGAGATCGTGCGCCTCGGCGAGAACAAGGCGCTCCTGCGCGAGGTGATGGCGCTCACGTTCGGGACGCGCTGGCGCGTGGAGATGGCGAAGTACATGGACCGTCTCCAGTGACGCGTTCGGCCCGTCGAGAAGAGGTCGTCGCCGCGGTCGCTGTAGGACGCCCTGTCGCGCATGCGCACGCGGCGACGCGGGAGTCGTCCGCTGCACCCGACGTGCGCGATAAGGAGCATTGCGCACAACGGGTGCAGCGGACGACTCCCGCGTCGCCGCTTCCGGCGTGCGCGGCACGGCGTTCGACGGCGACCGGGGCGACGAACGCTACTCGGCGCGCTGCGCGCGCGTCAGATGCGGTCATGCGCTTCGCTCGCGCTCGCGCGCGGACCGGCACTGCGTGGCGTAGTGCAGGCGCGTGGTCGCTGCGATCGTTCGTGTTCGCTGCGGTTTGTTTGGTGAGTTTGGTGACGTGCCATTCCGCCTTGGGGGCGTCGATGGCGGAGTTGCGGTCGGAGGCGCATGCGGTCGGGTTGTCGCCGGGGAGTGGGGGAGCTTCGGAGCAGGCGGCGCTGGAGAGAATGGGAAAGCTGGCGCTCGAGTTTCTCGACGCGGCGGATGCGGGGGAGGCGGGGGGGGTGGCGACGTATGAGGCGATCGCGGAGCCGATGGAGCGCAGCTACCACGAGCATCGGCAGGCGCTCGATGCGATGAGCAAGGGCGTCATGGACGCGGACGGCGATCTCGATGCGCTCTACGAGAGCCCGCAATGGAAGGAGCACCAGCAGCTCGCGGCGGAGGCGCTCTACTATTTGAACTGGCTGCGCTACCGCGGCGCGCTCTTTTACGAGGGCCAGAAGCGCAAGTCGCTCCTCGAGGAAGCGGCGAACGGCTTCGGCGAGTTCGCGACCGCGAAGAGCGACGCGCCAATCGTCGCCGAGAGCCACCTCGGACGGGGTCTCGCGTACCTCGAGCTCGACAAGCCCGAGTGGGCCATCAACGACTTCCAGGCGGCGGCAGAGTCGAAAGGCGCGACGCCGGAGCGCGTGCGCAAGGCCAAGCTCGCCCTCGCCGAGGCATATATCAAGGCCGGACGGAGCGCCGACGCGCTGAAGGCCTCGAAGGCGGCGCTCGACGGCGCCACGCCCGCCGACGCGCCACGCGCGAAGCTGACGCGCGCGCGCGCGCTCCTGATGGCGGCGGCGACGTCGCCCGCCGATCGCGCCGGCGACAAGACCGAAGCGAGCGCGCTCCTCGCCGAGCTGCAAGCGGGCGGCGGCCCGTGGGGCGCGCGCGCCAACGCGATCGTCAAGGCCGGGCTCGACAACCCGAAGATCTGGGCCGGTCCGAAAGCGAAAGCCGAGCCGCCGCCACCGTCCGAGTGGGACGTCACGAAGCAGCTCGTCGCGTCGGGGAAATTCAAGGACGCGATTCCGCGCCTCGAGAAGATCCTCGCGTCGTCGGACGAGGAGGATCGCAAGCAGCAGCCCGAGGCGCGCTACCTCCTCGGCCTCGCGAAGTTTCGCGTCGGCGACACGGCGGGGGCGGTCGACGCCTTCGGCCAGGTGCTCGCGTCCAAGGATCGCGCGGCGTATCGCGACGACGCGGCGTATCTGAACTTCAAGGCGAACGAGGCGCTCTATGCGGCAAGCTCGACGCCCGAGCATCTCCCGGCGTACGAGCACGCGATCACGACGCTCGTCGACGAGTATCCGCGTCACAAATCGGCGCCGGAGGCGCGCTTCCGCCTCGGCGAGATCCGCCAGCGGCAGGAGCGCTACGCCGACGCGATCGCGCAATACGCGCAGGTGAAGGGCGATCCCGCGTTCGAGCTGCGGGCGGCCTTCGCGAGCGCGCAATCGAGCGTCAAGCTTCTCGAGCAGACGCCCGAAGGCGCCAAGCCCGACCCGGCGCTGCGCCGTCAGGCCGACGCGTCGCTCGATCGCTTCTGGGGCATGGTCGGCAGCCAGGACTTCAAGACGTTCGGCGACGCGCCGGTGCACGACTTCATGGGTCAGGCGGCGCTGATGCGGGCATACCTCGCCGCGCTCAGCGAGCCGCCTGACTACGCGCAGGCGGTCGCGTGGCTCGGTGGCCTCGAAGAGCGCTATCCGAAGCTCGCCGATCAAGCGCCGAACGTGGTGAAGCTGCGGCTCGTCGCGCTGTCGCGGCTCGGCCGCCTCACGGAGGCGGCGACCGAGGCGGAGCGGCCGGCGGTCGCGACGCTCGACCCCGCGCTGCTCGACGATCTCGCGACGCGCTTTCTCACCACCGCCGCGCGCGCGCAGGCGAGCGGGAAGAGCGACGAGGCCGCCGCCGGGAAACGCGCCGCGCAGCGCCTCAGCGAGCGCGCGCTGGCGTCGAAGGACGTCGGCAACCTGAGCCCGGTCGTCGTGCGCCGTCTACGGACGGCGCTCGCCGCGTTGTACGAGGAGCAAGGCGCGCGCGACCGGGCGCTCGCACTCTATCGCGACGTGCTGGCGACCGAGCCCGACGTCGTCTCCGCGCGCGCCGGCGCGGCGCGCATCCTCGAGGCGCAAGGCAAGCCCGCCGACGCGCGCGCGCTCTGGGACGAGGTCGTCGCCGCGCCCGTCGGCAAGCCCGGTTGGCTGGAGGCCCACTACGAGTCCGCCCGCCTCGCGGTCGCCGGCGGCGACGCCGCGCGCGCCTGCGCCGTGCTGAAAGAAGTTCCCCCCGACATGCTCAACGCGAACAGCGAGACGCCGCGGAAGATCCAAGACCTCCTCCGCACCCACTGCGAGGGCTGACGTCCTGGGGCGATTTGCGTCGCCAGACTTCGTTGCTCGGTCGCTCGGATGCTCGGCGTAGCGCTGCTACGCCTGCGCTCCTCGCTTCCCTCGCGCCTCGTCTGGCTCGCAACTCGCCCCAGGACCGCCGTCGTCGTGTGGGTCGCAACTCGGCTCAGGAGCCGCGCTCCCTCGCACCTTGAGGCCGTACGATACAGGGCGGATCAGCTGCGGCGACGACGGCGGTCGCGGCGCGTCCACCACGCGTAGACGGGCGCGCCCGACAGCACGATCAGCAAACCGGGCCAGGTGAACCGCGGCTTCACGACGAGCAGATCGAGCATGACGGCGCCGGCGGCCGCGACGTACGCGATCGCGAGCAGCCGACGCCACACGCGGCCGCTCGATCCGTAGCGCAGCGTCGCCGCGACGGTGAGCGCGTAGAAGAGGAGCGCGGCGAAGATCACGTAGTCGAGAAGATCGCCGTACGTGCCGGAGAGCGTGAGCGCCGACGCCCACACGGCTTGGGCCACGAGCGCGAACGCCGGCGCGCCGGCCGCCGACAGACGCCCGGCGGGCGCGAAGAAGAGGTCGTCGCGCGCCATTGCGTAGGACACCCGCGCGCCGGACAGGATGAGGCCGTTCACGCACCCGAAGGTCGAGATCATGATCGCGACCGCCATCGCGACGACTCCCGTCCGGCCGAGCGCCGCTTCCATCACGGCCGTCCCGACGCGCTCGCGTGCCGCGTAGGCGATGCCGCGTCCGAGCGGACCGGCGGCGTCGGGTGTGCCGACCGCCGGGAGGACGAACAGGTACGCGACGTTCGCTGCGAGATAGATGCCGATCACCAGCACGGTGCCGGCGATCAGCGCGCGCGGGATCGTACGTTCCGGATCGCGGATCTCCTCGGCGGCGAACGTCACGTTGTTCCACGCGTCGGCGGAGAAGAGCGCGCCCACCATCGCGCTGCCGATCGCGGCGGTGAGCGGCAGATCGGCGCTCGCCGCGCGGTGGAACGGCGCCGCGAAGTTGTGCGCCAACGTGCCGCCGGCGCCGGCGAACGCGCAGATCAGGATGACCGCGACGAGCGCGGCGATCTTCGCGAACGTGAAGACGTTCTGAATCGTCTTCCCGACCTCGACGCCGCGGCAGTTCGCGGCGGTGAGCAGCGCGACGAGCACGATCGCGAGCGCGCGCTCGACCGAGAGCCCGGACACGAGCATCGCGCCGTCGATCCGTGGCACGAGCACCGCCGTGAAGCGCGCGAACGCGACCGCGACGGCGGCGATCGTCCCCGTCTGGATGACGAGGAAGAGCGTCCAGCCGTAGAGAAACCCGACGAACGGCCCGAACGCCTCGCGTAGATAGACGTACTGGCCGCCGGCGCGCGGGAACCGCGCCACGAGATTGCCGTAGAGGGCGGCGGCGACGACCGTCATCGTGCCGGCGAACGCCCAGACCGCGAGGAGCCATCCCGCCGACCCGAGCTCGCGCGCCATCTGCGCGGAGACGATGAAGATACCCGAGCCGATCATCGAGCCGGCGACGAGCGTGGTGGCGTCGAGGACGCCGAGCGCGCGATGAAAATGTCCTGCGCGCGTGCTATGGTGTCCGCTCGCCGTCACGCTGCTCGCCGTAGCACGCCAACGCGAGATGGGCTATGTAAATCGCTCCGACGTGTCATGGTGTGCCGCTTCATTTCTCGATCGGGAGGAGTTCGCATGAAGACGATGATGGTCGCACTCGCGATCGCGGTTGCCGCCACGGCGACCGCGCGCCCGGCGTTCGCGAAGAAGTATGACAATTTCGAGCTGAAAGAGCTGCGTGACCAGCGCGCCGAGCGTCAGGAGGAAAAGGCCGTGATCGAGGAGGAGCGTGCCGCGGAGGAGAAGAAGGCGAATGCCCACGCGCGCGCGAGACTGGCGCCGGCGAAGCAACGAACCCACGCGACGGACGGCGGCGGCGGGAGCGATCTCGACCCCGAGTGATCGCCGTCACTCGCGCGGCAATCCGAGACCGCGCTGCGCGACGATGTTGCGCAGGATCTCCACGGTGCCGCCGCGGATCGTCAGCCCGGGCGCGTTGAGGAGCGCGCGCGCCGTGCGCGTCGCGAGCCGACCGCCGCCGGTCGTGAGGAGCGACTCGTCGCCGAGCATCTCCGCGGCGAAGCGTGCCAGGCGCTGCTCGAGCTCCGTGCCGTAGAGCTTCGCGAGCGCAGTCTCCGCCGTCGGCGCGATGCCGCGCGAGAGCTTCCACGCGATGCGGTAGATGAACATGCGGCCGACGGCGAGCTCGCCGTGGAAGCGCGCGAGCGCTTGACGGACGAGCGGGTCGCGCGTGCGGCCGGTCGCGCGCAGGTGCGCCTCCAGGTCGCGGAAGAGCGGCGCGTAGCTGAGGAGGCGCTCCATCCCGGCGCGCTCGTAGTCGAGCTGCGACGCGATCTGGAACCAGCCGCGGTTCTTCTCGCCGATGAGCCAACGCCGCGGCACGCGCACGTTCTCGAAGAAGACCTCGTTGAAGTGATGCTCCCCGGTCATGTCGACGAGCGGCCGGACGGTGATGCCGGGTAGGTGCATGTCGACGAGGAGCTCGCTGATGCCGTGATGGCGGGGTGCGTCGGGATCGGTGCGCGCGACGAGGTAGCAATAGTCGGCCTGGCTCGCGAGGCTCGTCCACACCTTCTGTCCGTCGACGACGAACGCGTCGCCGTCCTCGACGGCGCGGGTCTTCAGCGCCGCGAGGTCGGAGCCGGCGCCGGGCTCGCTCATGCCGAGGCAGAAGACGAGCTCGCCGCGGACGATACGCGGGAGGATCTCGCGCTTTTGCTCCTCGGTTCCGTGAGCGAGGAGCGAAGGGCCGATCTGCCGGTCGCCCGTCCAGTGCGCCGCGGTCGGTGCGCCGGCGCGCAGGCACTCCTCGGTCACGATCGCGCGCTCGACGTAGCTACGCTCGCCGCCGCCGTACGCGCGCGGCCAGGTCATGCCGATCCATCCCGCCGCGCCCATGCGGCGCGAGAACTCCGGCGAGAAACCACCGATCCATCCGTCCTCGGCGATCGCCGAGGACGGCGGCATGGCGTCGACGAGAAACGCGCGGATCGCGTCGCGCACGCGGGCCTCCGCCGGCGAGAACGCGAGGTGCATGGGGCGGCGGTAGCGGACGTCGCACTCTGCTGTCAACGCCTGGGCCGAGTTGCGGCGCGATACGTCGTGGCTCGTCGCTTCCTGCATACGTAGGGCGGCGGGCGCGACGCGGGGGCCGTCTGCCGCACCCGACGTGCGCAAGAGGGTAAGTTTGCGCACCACGGGTGCAGCAGACGGCCCCGCGTCGCGCCCGCGGTCCGTCGTACGCAGGAAGCGCGCGTCGCTTCGCTCGCAATTCGACCCGGTCGCGCGGGCAGCAAACTCGTCTGGGCAGTGCGCCATCGCCATCTCAGAGGGGCATGCAGTTTTGGCTCGCGTGCGCGGCTCTTCATCGTCGTGCGGTTCGGCTGATCCTTCTCGTCGAGTACTCGTCGGGGTCTGAGCGCGTTGTTCCGTTGGGGATCGATCGCGGCTGATCGATCCGCAACGGTTCGAAACGCACCGCGATCGGTCGCGTATCGCGCACGAACGGGGGTCGCGCAGCGTCGTGGGACGCCGCACCGCGGCAGGCCGCGACGACGCGGGTCAGTCGCTTGACACCCCAGAAACGCGGCGCTAGAAGCGGCCCACCTGCGTCGATTTTTCGCGATCTTCGATAGCTCTCCGCGTTCGCGCTGACCTGAGCGGCGGCGCGGAACGCGACCCATAACCGGGGGATCCATGGCACTCGACTACGACGTTCCCGAGGACAAGCGCGCGCTCTATTGGCTCGGCGACAAGCTGATCGAGTGGCGCAATCCGGTGATGATCGTCGTGCTGGCGGTCACCGCGCTCTTCGCCTACTGGAGCTTCCAGCTGAAGCTCGTCACGAGCTTCGGCGATCTGCTGCCGCAGACGCACGAGTTCGTGAAGATCCACAACAAGTACTCGGGTACGTTCGGCGGCGCGAACAACATCGTCGTCATGCTGCAGGTGAAGGACGGCACGATCTTCACCAAGGACAACCTGACGAAGATCTTCCGCATGACGGAGGGCATGGACACGGTCTACGGCGTCAACCACAACCAGATCGAGTCGATTGGCCACCGGACCGTGCGCCATCTGCGCGTCGCCGCCGGCGGCACCTTGCGCGCCGAGCCCGTTATGCTGCGCGCGCCGCAAGGTCAGGACGAGGTCGACTCGATCCGCCGCATCGTCCACAACGCCGAGAATGTCTACGGCTTGATCGTCTCGCTCGACGACAAGGCGGCGCTCATCCGCGCCAACTTCATCGAGGGCCGCCTCGACTACAAACGAATCTTTGATGAGGTCAACACGAAGGTCGTCGATCCGTTCAAAGACGCCAACACCGAGATCTTCGTCGCCGGCGAGCCGCGGCTCTACGGTTGGGTGTATCAGTACGCGGGCGACGTGTTCTGGATCCTGGTCGTCACCTACTGCATCGAGTGGGTGCTGCGCTGGATGTACTTCCACGACTGGCGCGGCTCACTACGTCCGACGTTGACGGGTCTCATCGCCGCGTTCTGGGGGATGGGATTCATCCATGTCATCGGCCTCGCCCTCGATCCTTTGATGCTGGTCATGCCGTTCCTCATCACCGCCCGCGCCGTCAGTCACGCGATCCAGATGCACGACCGGTACTACGAGGAATTCGAGAAGTGCGGCTGGAACAAGCGCCGCGCAATCGTCGCGTCGTTCGCCGAGCTCTTCGTGCCGACCTTCTCGGGCGTCATCACCGACGCGCTCGGGGTGCTCGTCATCATCCTCGTGCCGGTCGTGATGCTGCAGAAGCTGGCGATCACAGCGTCGTGGTGGATCTTGGCGATCACCGTCTCCGAGATGCTGCTGAACCCGATCGTGTACTTCTACCTGAAGGCGCCGGAGCCCGAGCTCGTCGTGCTGCGCGAGCGCGGCTGGTTCCGCAAGCAGATCGAGCGATTCACTCACGTGCTCATGTCGCCGATCGGGAAGACGGTCACGCTCGCGAGCTGGGGGATCATGGTCGTGGTCGGCCTCTTCTTCATGCGCGGCCTCACGATCGGCGACCCGACGGCGGCGTCGCCGCTCCTCTTCGCCAACTCGCCCTACAACGTCGCGCATCGTGCGATTCAGGAGAGCTTCGGCGGCGTCGAGCCGCTGATCGTCGTCGCCGAGGGCTACGACAAGGATGCGATGAAAGATCCGCAGACGCTGCGGACGATGGAGAAATTCCAGCGCACGCTCGAGCGCGATCCCGGCATCGGCTACAGCTTCTCCCTCGCCGACATCATCCGCGCCGTCAACGGCGTCTTCCACGAGCTCGAGCCGAAGTGGCGCGTCATCCCGGATAGCTGGACCGACATCGGCGGCCTCTTCTTCATCTTCTTCTCCGGCTCGCCACCGACCGAGACCGCCAAGTACGTCGACCCGAGTTACACGACCGCGCACGTGACGTTCTTCGCGCGCAATCACCAGGGTGACAACATCCGCCGCATCATCGCCCGCTGCCGGAACTTCATCGCCGAGAACCCGATGGACAAGGCGGCGTTCAAGCTCGCCGGCGGTCTCATCGGCGTGCTCGCGGCGGCGAACGAGGAGCTCGTCCGCAACGACATCCTGATGAACTTCCTCGGCTTCTTCACGATCTGGATCATCCTGCTCT
>VBKW01000018.1 GCA_005879405.1 Deltaproteobacteria bacterium | reverse complement strand
GCTGCGCGGCGCTCCGCTGCCGCGTCGGCGGGCGGGAGCACGGCGGCCACGACGTCGAGGCAGGCCCTGCACGACGCCACGTGGCGCTCGACGGCCGCGCGCGTCGGACTGTCGCGACCTTCGATCCACGCCGCCAGTGTCTCTTCGCCGGGACACTCGCGATCGGCGCTGGTACCGATCACCGTATCTCCTCCACCGTCCGCCGCAAACGCTCGAGGACGCGGCTCTTCCGCACGTACGCCGCGTTCGCGGTCACACCGAGCGCGGCGGCGACCGCCGGCAGCGACGCGCCGCGGACGAGGTGCAGCTCGACGAGCAGGCGGTCCTTGGACCCGAGGCTCGCGATCGCGCCGGCAAGCCGCGTCGCCGTCTCGTGTCCTTGGACGCCAAGCTCGGGATCGCCGCCCTCGCTGCGCAGCGCGCGGCGCAAATCTGTCATCGCCGGGCCGTCGTCGTCGAGCGAGACGAGACGCCGCTCGCGCCGCAGCATGTCGATCGTCAGCCGGACGGCGACGACGCGCAGCCAGCCGGTGAACGAGCAGCCGTTCCGTCCCTCGAAGTGCCGGAGGCGCCGGCCGTCGTCGCGGAGGAGTGCGAGAAACACCTCGTGCGTCAGGTCGTCCGCGAGGTCGAGGCGTCCGCGGGCGCGGAGCGCGAGGTAGCGGCTGATCGCGGCGTGCACCGCGGGCGCGTACGTCTCGAAGAGACGGTCGCGCGCCCCCGGGGCGTCGGCGATGGCCGCCGCGACGAGCGGGTCGGGCGACACCGCATCGTCGGTGGCGCGGTCAGGGTCGCTCGCCATGGCTCCCGCGGCCGCGGCGACCGTAAGATGCGGCGGCGTCCGCCGTCTCAACGTCATGTCGCGCGCGCTCGCCGCCGTCGTCTGCATCGCTCTCGCTTTCGTCGTCATCATGGCGGCGTACCGTCTCGGACGGCGCGCCGGCAAGCGTCAGACGATTCCCCGGCGGCCGATCTTTCAGCTGGTCGAGCACCGTACTCGCTGCCTGCACCACGACCGCGACCGCGTCGTGCGTGAGCTCGGGCCGCCGCTCGGCATTCCGGCCTGGGCATGGAAGGAGCTCTTCGCACTGCGGCGACCGTTGGCACGGCGGAGCGCAGCAGGACGGTCGGCGGGCCGATGATCCTGGCACTGACGCTTGCCGCCTGCGCCGTCGCGCTGCTCGCGTGGGCCGCGTTTCGTCGTGGACGGGGCCGCGACGCGCGCCGTCTGCCGCCTGCGCTCGGCCGCGAGCTGCGCGCGCACAAGCTCGAGTGCTTGGGCGAGCCGCAGGAGCGCGTCGACCTCGAGCTGCGCCTGCTTCTCGGTGACGAGCCGCCCGCACGTGACGCATCGATCATCGACTCGGCAAGAACAGCCGCTCCGCGATCGTGACCGCGCGACGATTCGCGCCGGCGAAGTCGGGCCTGGCGTCTCCGCCCAGCGTGCGCTCGCCGCCCGCAAACGCATCGCACCAACCCTCGATCTGCTCGGCGTCGACCTCGAGGTGAAACAGCAACCCGTACACACGCCGGCCGAGACGAAACGCTTGCACGGGGTACCGCGCGCTCGCTGCCAATGCGACGGCGCCGGGCGGCAGCGGAAACGCATCACCGTGCCATTCGAGCGCGGCGAACGGCGCCGCGTCGGCGAACAGCGGATCGTCGCGCACGTCCGCCGTCGGCGCGATGCGGTACCAGCCGATCTCGGGCAGGGGCCCGCGCACCACCGCGGCGCCCGCGACCGCGGCGATCAGCTGCGAGCCGAGGCACACGCCGAGCGTCGGCGTATCCGCGGCGATCGCCTCCGCGATGAGCGCGCGTTCGGCGCGCAGCCACGGATGGGCGTCGTCGTCGCCCACGCTCATCGGGCCGCCCATGACGATCAGCCCGTCGTACGGCGCAAGCGCGCGCGGGTGGCGGTCGCCCGCGAACGCGCGCACGACCTCGAGCTCCGCGCCGGCGCCGCGCAGCGCGTCGGCGAAGACGCCGGCATGCTCGAGTGGATGGTGCTGCAAGACGAGGATGCGGGGCGCGCTCACGGCGCTCTTTCACCACGGGTCGCATGCGGCCGCAAGGTGCGTGCTGGTTCTCGGCGGGTGAACGTCGTATGACATGCGACCGCCGCCGATCGAAGGAGACCGTCGTGGCTAGCGCTCTCGAGAACGTTCGCATCCTCGATCTTTCGCGTCAGTTGCCGGGGCCGTTCTGCGCGATGATGCTCGGCGACCTCGGCGCCGACGTCCTCACCATTGCCGCGCCGAACGACCCCCTCGGCGCCGGCATCCCGCTCCTCGCTCGCAACAAGCGTCACATGACGCTGAACCTCAAAGCCGAGGCCGGGCGCGCGGTCTTCGCGCAGCTCGTCGCCGGCGCCGACGTCGTCCTCGAGGGCTTCCGTCCCGGTGTGACGGCCAAGCTCGGGATCGACTATCCACGTCTTGCCGCGGTGAATCCGCGCCTCGTCTATTGCTCGATCTCCGGTTACGGTCAGGACGGACCGTACCGCGACAAGGTCGGGCACGACCTCAACTACATCGGCTACGCCGGCGTCCTCGGCGTCACCGGCACCGCCGGCGGGCCGCCGGTGATTCCGGGCGTGCAGATCGCCGACATCGGCGGCGGCACGCTCATGGCGGTCATCGGCATTCTCGCGGCGCTCCTCGCACGCCAGCACACCGGCCGCGGCCAGCTCGTCGACATCGCGATGCTCGACGGGTCGCTCAGCTGGAACGTCTTCCACGTCCTCATGCATCTGATCGGGCAGGGCACCGCGCGCGGCGCGACCCGCCTCACCGGCCGGTACGCGTGCTACTCCGTGTTCGAGACCGCCGACGGCAAGTACGTGACGGTCGGTGCGCTCGAGGCGCACTTCTGGAAAAATCTCTGCGAGCACTTCGGTCGTGCCGACCTCGTGCCGCTGCAATTCGCCGAGGGCGAGGATCGCGAACGCGTGCTGGCGTTCTTCCGCGATGCGTTCAGGCGCAAGACGCGTGATGAGTGGGTGCGCGAGCTCGAACCCGTCGACATCTGCTTCGGGCCGGTGAACGACGTCGGCGAGGCGCTCGAGGATCCGCAGCTGCGTGCGCGGCAGATGGTGCTCGAGGAGGAGCACCCGCACTATGGTCGCGTGCGGACGCTCGGGTCGCCGATCAAGCTCTCCGCGACGCCGCCGGTCATGCGGCGGCCGCCGTACGCGTTCGGCCAGCACACGGACGAGGTGCTGCGCGAGCTCGGCTACGAGGCGGCGGCGATCGCCGCGCTGCGCGAGCAAGGCGCGGTATGACGCGCCGTGCGCGCAAGGTGCGCGACGGGGCCTGAGTCGTGAGCGCAGCGATCAACGGGCCGCGCGCCGTCCTCTTCGACTGCGACGGTGTGATCGCCGATTCGGAGCCGCTCCACCTGCGGGCGTTCCGCGACGTGCTGGCGCCGCTCGGCATCACGATCACCGTCGAGGAGTACACCGACCGGTATCTCGGCCTCGACGACCGCGGCGTCTTCGAGGAAGTGCTCCGCCTGCACGGCCGCGGCGACGATCGCGAGCTGGTCGCGACGTTGATCGCGGCGAAAGCCCGCGGGTTTCGTCGCGTGCTCGAGACCGAAACGCGGATCTATCCCGGAGTCGTCGACTTCATCCGCGCGCTCGCCGGCGTGCCTCTCGCGGTCGTCTCGGGTGCGCTGCGCAACGAAGTCGAGATCATCCTGCGGTGCGCCGGTGTGCGCGAGGCCTTCGCCGCGATCGTCGGTGCCGAGGACGTACCCGCCGGCAAGCCCGACCCCGAAGGGTTTCTCCGTGCGCTCGGCGTGCTCGGCGGGTCAGACGCGATCGAGCCCCGCACCTGCCTCGTCGTCGAGGACTCGCTCGCCGGCCTCGAGGCCGCCACCCGCGCCGGCATGCGCCGCCTCGCAGTGACGAACAGCTATCCAGCATCGCAGCTACGACCGCTCGCCGACCTCGTCGTGCCCAGCCTCGCCGGCCTGACGTTGGCGCGGGTGCGGCAGCTGTTTACGTAGACGGCGGCGCCGGCAGAAGGAGCGCCCGGCGACGTGCCCGCGTCCCCCGTGCGTCAGTGGATCTCCTGAAAGACGTAGGCCGCCGCCTCCGCCATCATCTCCTGCAGTACCTCGCGCAGCGGCTTCGCCGGCGTCTCGAGCTTCGCGACCAACGCGGAGAGCACCGCGAAGTAGCGCTCCTTCTGCTCGAGAGGCATCGTCGGTAGGCGCGCGTTCATCGCGGCGACGAAGCGATCGTGGGTCATGCGCAGTTGGCCTTCGAGGTCACGCTCAATGTCGCTCGTCATCACGCCTCCTTCGTCGTGCCGTGCCGCTACGGGTACGGGTACATGGTTCGCGCGACGAGCGCCATCGCGCGCGTGCGCGGCGGAGCATAGGAATCGCCGAGTTCCATCGCGCGCCGGTCGTTCGCGCGACTATGATCGCGTCGACATTCTCCCGACGGAAATGCGCGCACGGCATTGACTGCGACGTTTGCGCATCGCAAGAGTGCGCGCCGTGACGGGCGCATTCGTGGCGGCAGGGCGGAGCGCGGAGAGCGGCAGGACGCCGCTCGTCGCCGCCTCCACCGAGCTGCTCGGCGTGTCGCCGGCAATCGTGCGCTTGCGTGCCGAGCTCGCGACCATCGCGCGCGCCGGTTTTCGGACGGTGCTCGTGCAGGGCGAGTCCGGCGTCGGTAAGGAGGTCGTCACGGAGGCGCTCCGACGCTCGTCGCCGCGCGCGCACTGCGCGTACGAGGTGTTCGACTGTCCGGCCGTCCCGGAGGACCATCTCGAAAGCGAGCTCTTCGGGACGGTGCGCGGCGCGTTTCCCGGCGCGATCGACAAGCGCGGCACGCTCGAGCGCGGGCACGGCGGCGTCGTGTTCTTCGACGAGGTCGCTGCAATGCGACGCGACCACCAAGCGAAGATTCTGCGCGCGATCGAGGGCAAGCCGTTCCGTCGCGTCGGCGGCGTCGCCTCGATCACCGTCGACGTCGCGGTGATCGCCGCCGCGCACGAGGACCTCGCGGCGCTCGCCGCGCGCGGCGCGTTTCGTCATGATCTCTACTATCGTCTCGTGCGCGACGGTGTGCTCGTGATTCCGCCGCTGCGCGAGCGTCGCGAGGACGTCGCGGTGCTGGCACGGCATTACGTCAGCGCGGTGTGCGGTCGGGACGTGACACTCGAGCCGGCGGCCCTCGACCGTCTACGCGACTACGATTGGCCCGGCAACGTCCGGCAGCTCTTTACCGTTCTGCGCGTGGCACTGCGTATCGAGCCGCAAACTCTGTCGGCCGACCTCGTTGCCCACGTGCTGCGAGGCTTCGCGGGCTGCGGCACGTCCGCCGCGCCGCCTCCTGCCGCCGGGTCGGCGCACGTCGCCGGCGCGGCGCACGTCGACACGTGCGGGAGCGTCCGTACGGCCGCGCTCGGGGCGTCTGCCGCCGCGGACGAGGGCCGCACCTACGCGGCATACGGTGCGACGCTCGATCACATCGCCGAAGGCGACGTGGATACGGCGACGCAGCGCCGCTGGCCGGGCTTTCACGCGATCACCGCCCGCATCCAACGCCGCGCGCTGCTCGATGCCTACGAAGCCGCGGCCGGCAACAAGACGGCGGCGGGTGTTCTGCTCGGTTTTCATCTGTCGCCGGGCGAGCAGCACGTGCCGGGGCAACCGCTCACCGAGAGCCGGCGCAACTTGGCGCTCAGAAAGTTTCGCTACTGGTCGAGCCGGCTCGGCATCGCCGCATCGTTGGCGCGTCGCCCGTCACAAGCGGCGCTCGCCGACCTGTGCCAACCTCCGCAGCCGACCGGCGACGGCGCGTCGCCCGCCGCCGCGCCCGACGAGCCGTGATGATGACGCCACCCCCGGGTCTCCGCTCGCGCAGAAGGGAACCCGTATGCGTTCGAAGTCTCACCTCGTTCTCCACGTTCTCGCCATCGCCGCGTTGCTGGCGCTCGCGGGTCCACCCGCGCGAGGCGCCGAGCCGCATCACGCGGTCAACATCAACACCGCGTCGGCCGAGGAACTCGCGGCGCTGCCCGGCATCGGCGAGGCCAAGGCGAAGGCGATCGTCGACTATCGCGCCGCCGAGCCGTTCAAGAGCGTCGACGATCTGAAGAAGGTGAAGGGCATCGGCGACAAGATGCTCGAGTCGCTGCGCCCGGAGCTGACCGTCGGCGCCGCGGCGGCGAAGTAGGGGCGGAGGGGCGGATGGCGGCCGGGCGGCGTGGCGTCGCCCGGCCGCGCGCACGCGGGTACCAGCGCGTTCTCACGTTTCGATGACCAACGTCACCGGCCCATCGTTGACGAGCTCCACCTGCATCGTCGCGCCGAAGCGGCCGGCGGCGACCGGACCTGCGACGTGCCCAGTCAGAACGTCCACGAAACGCGCGAAGAGCGGCTGCGCGGCGTCGGGCGCGAGCGCCCCGTCGAACGACGGTCGTCGGCCCTTACGGCAGTCGCCGAGGAGCGTGAAGTTCGGCACCGCGAGCACGGCGCCCCCGACGTCGGCGAGCGCGGCGTTCATCTGCCCCGCCGCGTCGGGGAAGATTCGCAAGCCGGCGAGCTTCCGTGCCATCCACGCGAGCTCGCGCTCGCCGTCGCCGGGCGCGAATCCGACGAGGAGAAGCAGCCCGCGTCCGATCGTGGCGATCAGCTCGCCCGCGACCAGCACGCGCGCCGACCCGACGCGTTGGACGACGACCCTCATCCTTCCTCCGTGGTCGTTTGCCGAGCGTCCGGCGGCACGCTAGGAGCGCGACGATGATGCTGCGGTTCCGGACGACGGCGCACAAGCAGTGTGTCGAGATCACCGACGACGTCCGTGCCGTGGTGCGCGACGCCGGCGTGCGGCACGGCCTCTGTCACGTGAGCGTCTTGCATGCGACCGCGGCGATCGTCGTCAACGAGAACGACGATCCGAACATCGGCGTCGACCTGCTCGCGGCCCTGGACCGCGCCATCCCCGACCACGCCGGATGGTTGCATGACCGTGTCGACAACAACGCGCAGGCGCACATCAAGGCGGCGATCCTCGGCCCGTCGGAGACGATCCCGGTCCGTGACGGCGACCTGCTGCTCGGCACGTGGCAAGGAATCATGCTCGTCGAGCTCGACGGGCCGCGCGCCGAGCGACGCGTCGTCGTGACGATCGTCCCCGCCACGTGATGATGGATCTCGCCGCTCGCATCGTCGGCATGGTCGTGCATCGGCCGTACGTGTTCGTGTTCTTCACGATCTACGTCGTGACTGCGGTCACCCGCCTCGGCTGGAAACGCACCGCCCTCTTCACCACGATCGCCTACCTCGTCGCGTTCGCGGCCGAGCTCTCCTCGACCCGCAACGGCTTTCCGTTCGGGCTCTACCACTACATCGACGTGACGCGCGACCGTGAGCTCTGGATCAGCAACGTGCCGTTCTGGGACTCGTTGTCGTTCACGTTCCTCTGCTACCTCGGCTGGCGGCTCGCCGTCCTCGTGTACGCCCCACTGGCGATCGCGCCGGGCGTCTTCGAGGTGGTCGAGACGCGGGCGATCGCGACGTCGTGGCGGGTCGCGATCACCGGCGCGGTGTTCATGACGTGGCTCGACGTCGTGATCGATCCGCTCACCGTCCTCGGCGACCGCTGGTTTCTCGGGAAGATCTATTACTATCCGGAGGGCGGACTCTACTTCGGCGTGCCGCTCAGCAACTTCGCCGGCTGGTTTCTCGTCGGTCTGACGACGATCCGGCTCTATCAGATCGTCGAAGCGCGGGAACGCGAACGTCTGGATTCCGCCGGCGTCCACGCGCTGGCGCTCGGCGGTCTCCTCGAGCCGCTGCTCTACGGCAGCGTCGTGCTCTTCAATCTGACCCTGACCTTCTGGATCGGCGAGCCGCTCCTCGGCACGATCGGGATCTTGCTCTACGTGCCGATGGTCGTGCTCGTCATGAGTCATGCGCTCATCGCGCGGCGGCGCGCGACCGCCGACGATCTCGCGGCGCACGCGCGCGACTATCCGTGCGCGCGCGTCCCGCTCCGCCGCGGCGAGGAGGGCGCGGCCGACGCGGCGGCGATCGCCGCCGCCACGGGCACGTCGCGGCGGTGAGCACGATCGGCGTCGTCACGGCGCTGCGTCTCGAGACGCGCGCGGTGCTCGGCGCGCTCACGCGTACGCGCCGCCTCCGTCCCGCGGCGCGCCCGAGCTGGAGTGGACGCGCCGGCGAGCACGAGATCGTCGTCGTCGAAGGCGGCGTGGGTCCGGTCGCGGCCGCACGTGCTGCCATGGCGCTGCCGGCGCGCATCACGCTCGTCGGATCGCTCGGTTTCGCCGGCGGCCTCGACCCGGAGCTCGCGACCGGCGACGTGATCGTGCCGTCGGCGATCGTCTGGGAAGAGGGCGGCCTCGCGTGCCGCCACGACGTCGAGCCGGCGCTCGTCGACCGCCTCGCCCGCGTCCTCACTCCGGTCCTCGCGCGCCCGCCGCGGATCGGCACGCTGTTCTCGGCGGCGGCCGTCGTCGCCGACGTCGCCGCAAAGCGTGCCGCGTACGAGCGACACGCGGCCGCCGGCGTCGAGATGGAAGCGGCGGCCCTTGCGCAGCACGCCCGCGAGCACGGCGTGCCGCTCTTCGCGTTGCGCGTCGTCCTCGATCCGGCGGCGCTCTCGCTGGAGCAGCTGCCGGGCGACGATGCCGTGGGTGTGGCCGCTGCTCGCGACGCTGCGCCGTCACGCGCTGACGGCGGGAACCGTGCTGACGCGGGCCGCGCGTGCGGCACTGCCCGCGTTGCCCGCAGGCACACCCGACGCCGCGACCGAAGTGTGATGGCTTGCATCCGCGACGCGCGATCCCGCGCGCGACGTGCGCGCCCGATCGATGCTGCTCGGGATCGCGCGTGCCCCGCTTGCCCCATCCGAAACGGGCCCATATAGTCGCCGGCTGACCGACCGGTAGAGGGGTGGAACATGCGGTTTCCCGCGCACATAACGACCGACATGCTGAAGTGGCAGGCGAAGAACTGGTGGCGCGGGAACGAGCGCTATCCGCTGGTCCTGATGCTCGAGCCACTGCACACCTGCAATCTCGCGTGTCTCGGCTGCTCGCCGGAACGGTACAACGGCGATCTCAAAGATCGCTTGTCGCTCGACGCGTGCTTCCAAGCAGTGGACGACTCGGGCGCGCCCGTAGTTTCGGTCTGCGGCGGCGAGCCGACGATCTATCCCGAGATCGTCGAGCTCATCGACGGTCTCGTCGCTCGCAAGCGCCACGTCTACCTCTGCACGAACGGTATCCTGCTCGACCGCTTCTTCAAGAAGGCGCAGCCGCACAATCGCCTGTCGGTCAACGTCCACCTCGACGGCATGGCCACGACGCACGACTTCATCGTCGATCGCCCCGGTGTGTGGGAAAAGGCGGTCGAGATGATCAAGCTCGGCAAGTCGCTCGGCTATCGCGTGTGCACCAACACGACGGTCTTCCGCGAGACCGACATGGACGAGATCGAGGAGATGCTGGCGTATCTATCGTCGCTCGGCATCGACGGCATGCTGCTGTCGCCCGGGTACCACTACGAGGTGCTGCCGGAGAAGCATTTCCTCTTCCGCAACGAGGTGAACGCGAAGTTCAAACGCGTCGTCGAGCTCGCGAAGAAATACAAGCTGTACTCGACGCCGCTCTTCCTCGAGTTCGCCGCGGGCATGCGCGAGTACCCGTGCACGCCGTGGGGCAACGTGACGCGCACGCCGCAAGGCTGGAAAGGGCCGTGCTATCTCGTCGGTGAGAAGTTCTTTCCCACGTTCGAGGAGTTCTGGAACGGCGTCGATTGGGATTACTGGGAGTCGCGCCAAGACCACCGCTGCCGCGATTGTCTCATGCACAGCGGCTTCGAGGCCTCGGTCGTGCGCAAGCTCGGCGAGAGCCCGCGCGACGTGTGGACGATGGCAAAGTGGAGCTTCGGCTGAGTCGACGTGTGATCGCGCCGCGCCTGCACGCCAGTCTGCCGCTCGCGTAACCTCCCGTTCCGTCGTCGATCGCGGCGCGCTCTTACCTTGACTCCCTGCTTTTCATTGGCGACAATTCGCGCCGCATCGAATTTCGTGATCGTCGCCGCATAATTCGCTCGAGGAGGACGCATGCGAGTTTTTCGCTGGATCGTCATCGCGACGTTGGTGATGACGAGCGTGCCGGCGTGCACGCGCAACGAGGAGAAGCCGGTCGCCAGCGCAACGGCGGCGGCATCACCGGCTCCTGCGGCGCCAGCGGCGACGGGCGCGGAGGCCCAAGACGGCGACGAGATTCTCATGGTGTGGGCGGAGGCCGAGCCCGACGAAGGGCCGCCGCCGCTGCAGGTGAAGCTCAAGGCGGACATCTCCGGCGGCCAAGGCGAGCACAAGGTGAAATGGGACTTCGGCGACAGCACCCCCGCCAGCACCGACGTGAATCCGACGCACACCTACGAGAAAGCCGGCACGTTCCGGGCGTCGGTCGAAGTGACCGACAGCACCGGCGACACCGATTCCGATTACGTCGACGTCGAGGTCGGCGCGGCGCAGTGAAGCGACTGCGCGTCAAGAGCAGCAGCGTGCTGAGCTTTCAGCTTCAGCACACCGATCGCGCTCGGCTCAGTGGCGCGGCCGAATCATGAACACCTGACCCTCGCGCTTGAACTGCACGCCCGTCGGCGTGATCTCGGCGACGGTCAACCCGCTCGGCGTGTCGCCTTCACGGATCCGCACCGCCGGTGCGCCGTCGATGCTGACGAACGCGAAGCGTCGGCTCGGGTCCGCCGACCATTGCAGGAACGTGAGTGCGACCCGCGGTGAACCGGGCGGTGATCGGCCGGTATCGATGACGGTGGCCGGAGGCTGCGCCGGCTCGGCCTGAGGAGGTGCGGGCGCCGACTCGGGCGCCGGAGGAGGCGGCGCGACGACGGCCGGCGGCGGTGCGATCACCGGCGGTGGCGGCGCCAGCGCGACTTGCGGTGGAGGCGGCGCGGCGGCGGCCGGCGGTGCCGCCTGCGACTTTCGTCCGCCGCGTCCAGGTTTCGTCGGCGCGGCCGATGCCGCCACTCCGGGCTCGTTACCGGCGGTGAACGGCGAGGGCTCGACGACGGCGCCGTGATCGGCCGAGCCGACGACGACGCCTGCGTTGGCCGGCGCCGCTGGATTCGCCGGCGCGGACGCGACGTTCGGAACGGGCGGCGCCCCGGGTGCGTTCGGCGCGGCGGCGTTCGGCGGCGGCGCCGGCGGGTTGGCGGCGACGGGCGCGTTCGGCGGCGGCACCGGCGGGTTGGCGACAGCGGGGACGCTCGGTGGGCGCGCGGCGTCCGGCTGTGGCTGTGCCGCGGCGGGCGGCACGGCGGCGACGGGTGCGGGATTCGCCGGCGGCTCCGCCTTTGCCACGGCGGCAGGCGGCGGCGGTGCCGGCGCGGCCTCGTCGGCGTTCACCGCCGACGCGGCGGGCTGCTGCACCCCCGGCGGCGCCTTCGCGACGGGCGGCGGCGGGACGTCGATGACGGGTGCGGTCGCCGGCTCGAGCGGCGGACCTTGCTGCGGCGGTGCGCTGTCACGCCACAGGGCGAGGCCGATGCCCGCGGCGAAG
>VBKW01000159.1 GCA_005879405.1 Deltaproteobacteria bacterium | reverse complement strand
ATGATCACTTTCATGATCTCGTTCGAGCCGGCGTAGATCGACTGCACGGCCGCGTCGGCGTAGTCCATCGCGATCGGGTACTCGAGCATGAAGCCGTAGCCGCCGTGGAGCTGCACGCAGTCGGCGGTGAGGCGCTTCTGGAGGTCGGTCGTCCACCACTTCGCCATGCTGACCTCGGCGACGATGTCGTCGCCGCGGACGTGCGCGAGGATGAGCTTGTCGACGAACGCTTGGCCGAGCTCGACCTGCGTCGCGAGCTCGGCGAGCTTGAACTGGGTGTTCTGAAACGCGGCGATCGGCCGTCCGAACGCGTGGCGCTGCTTCACGTAGGCAACGGTGTCATCGAGCGCGCGCCGGCACGACGTGACCGAGCCGATGCCGATGCAGAGCCGCTCCTGCTGCAGCTTCTCCATCAGATATTTGAAGCCGCGTCCCTCCTCGCCGAGCAGGTTCGCGCGCGGCACGCATCGGAGCACCCGCGAGCTGGAACGCGCGATCCGGGAGTACCTGCGCCTCAACAACCAACATCCCAAGCCCTTCGTCTGGACCAAAACAGCTGACCAAATCCTGGATTACGTGGCGCGCTTTTGTCGACGAACTTCAGGAACAGGACACTAGGGAAGCTCCGCAGTCGTCGTGAAGACGCCGTCGAGAAACGTCGTCACACGCTCGACGTAGGCCGCCGGACCGAGGCGGTACGCTTGGATGTGGGTGCCGAACGGGCCCGCTTGCTGGAAGTCCGTGATCCACGTCGTCGCGGTCGGAATCACGGCGGCGAGACGTGCGCAGTCGCCGACCGGCGCGATCGGATCGTGGCGATCGTGAATCAGCAGGACGGGCGGCAGCGTCGCGCCGCGCAGCGCGGCAATCGTCGCGCCGCGGCCGAGCGGCACGCCGTGCAGGTGCTGCGCGCTCCAGACGAACGGCGCCGCGACGAGCGTCGGCAAGCCGGTCGCGGCGTGCGTGAAGGCGACCGCCACCTCCATCGCGTCCGCGTACGCGCTGTCGGCGACGACCGCGCGTAGGCGCGGGTCGTGCGCGGCGGCGCGCAGCACGGTGCCGCCGCCCATCGAGAAGCCGATCGCGGCGGCGGGAAGGTCCGGCGCGCGCGCGGCGAGGAAATCGAGCGCGCCCACGACGTCGTTCACCTCGAGGTCGCCGAACGTGATGCCCTCGGGCGTGCCGTCGGACTCGCCGAAGTTGCGGAGATCGATCATCAGCACGGCGTAACGGTGCGCGACGAGGTCACGCACGAGCGCGAGTCCGCTGCCGTACGGCAGGCTGCGGTTGTCGTCGCCGCCGCCGTGCACGAACACGAGCGCCGCGTGGGCCTGCTCGGCCGGAATCCACCAGCCGCGCAAGGTGATCGGTCGGTCGGGCGGGCGGAACGTCACGGAGTCGTACGCGAGGCCGTATTTGCTCGGATCTTCCGTGATCGCGAGCCGATTGCCCGTCGGGCGGAAGAAGAGTGGCGCGACCGCGATCAGGATCGCCAAGAGCGCCACGATCGCGACGCCGAATCGGAAGAGCCGCCGCACGGCGGCCGGTGTCGCACATTCGCGCCATGCCGGCCAGCAATCACGCGGGAGGTGGGGGAGGCGCACGCAACGCGCCTCCCCCTGCGTGTGCGCAGATCGCTACCGCGTTACGGGGCGCACTGCGTGCACGCGACGCAGATCTGCAGCGGCCCGCACCCGGTCTGCGGCAGCTCGCAGACCTCGCCAGCTTCGATGACGCCGTTGCCGCACACCGGCGGCTGGCACGTGCACGTCGCGAGACAGTGGCCCGGACACGCGGCATCGCTCGGCAGCGGCGTGCCGCCGGGGCCGCCCGGATCGCACTGCTCGCTCGGCGCCTTGAAGCCGTCGCCGCAGACCGCGGGCGAGCACGTGCACTCGGCCGGATCGCCGGGCGGCAGACAGGTCTGCCCGGGACCGCACTGCGCCTGGCCGCTACCGTCGCATTGCTCGCCGACCTCGACGACGTTGTTGCCGCACGCGGTGTTGCAGGTGCAGTTCGGCAGGCACTGGCCCGGGCAGGCCGTGGCGTCGTTGCCGTCGCACTGCTCCTGCGGGCGGTTCTTCACGCCGTCGCCGCAGTACTTCGCGTCGACGCTGTTCGGGAAGCGAATCGCCCCCGGACCGGGGAGGCCCGCCGTGTTGTTGACCGCCGGGCTCGTCGTCGCCGGGATGCAGAACGTCGACGCGAGCACGTCCGTGCTCGTTCCCGGCGTGCCGGTGCGGACGATCGGATCGAGGAAGCAGCGCCGCGTCGAGGTGACGCAGGTGCCGAGCCCGACGCAGTTCGCGTCGCTCGTGCAGGAGACCTGGGGCGCGCCCGAGCATGATTGGTCGAACGGCCCGGCGACGCACTCGGCCTCGCCGGTCGCCTGGACGCCTTGGCCCGGCCGCGTCTGTCCCGCGATGGAACGGCAGAGCGGCACGCAGACGCCGGACGTATTTCCCGCGCAATCGGCGTTGGTCGTGCACGGCTGCGCGTCGTGGTCGCCGCCGTTACACGCGTTGAGACACGCGTTCGGCTGCGTCTCGCCCGAGCACCAGCACTGCTGGTTCGTGAAGCCGGAGCCGGTGCAGGCTTGATTCGACGCGAACGTCTTCGTGAACGTCGTCGCCGGCGCGAACGCGAGGTTGAGTCCGCCGCCGGAGATGTTCGACGCCGGGTTCGGCGGACAGTCATTCGACGTCGGCCCGAGCGGTCCGGTGCCCTCGACGGTGCAGCTGCGCGTCGGATTGTCGCTGCACGTTCCCGTGTCTCCGATCGCGCAGTTCTGCGGATCGCTCTGATTGCTGCACTGACAGATCGCGCACGGCCGATTGACGTCGGTACCGAGGTAGACGAGCGAGTTGAGCGGTACCGTGATCTCGGAGTTCCCGTTCGACGTATCGTAGGTACCGGTGACGTCGCCGGCGAAGCGGTTGACGACGCACACCGGGATGCCGCCCGACGAGAGCGGAAGCGGCGGACCATAGGTCTCGATCACGCACGTCTGGCCCACCGGGCACTGCGTCGTGTCGGTGCACGAGACGCTGCCGTCGCTCGAGCAGTGCGAGCCGACGTTGGCGAAGAAGGTGCATTCGGTGTCGGTGATGCCGTCGCAGGCACCGATGACCCCGGCGATCGTCGATCCGGCTTGCACGCCGAAGTCGTGCGACGTGCCCGTCCATCCGGTGTCGAGATCGGCGCCGGGCGTCACGACGAACGAGAGCTCGCCGATCGGCGGGCACGTGCAATCCGCTTGGCATTGTCCCGGACAGAGCGCGGCGTCGCTGCCGTCGCACAACTCGCCGGCTTCGCGGACGCCGTTGCCGCAGAAGGGCGCGCAGGTGCAATCGGGTTGACAGCTGCCCGGGCATGATCCCGTGGCGCTGCCGTCGCACTGCTCGCTGCCGTTGATGGTGCCGTCGCCGCAGTACGGCCCGCACGTGCAGTTCGCTTGGCACGCGCTCGCCGGACACTGGCCGTTCCCGGCGCTGCCGTCGCACTGCTCGCCGGCGTCGACGACGTCGTTGCCGCAGTACGGCCCGCAGGTGCAATCGGACTGACACGCGCTCGCCGGGCACTGGCCGTTCGTCGCCGTGCCGTCGCACTGCTCGCCGAAGTCGACGACGTTGTTGCCGCAGCTGCCGCCGCACTGGCAGTTGGCCTGGCAGTTCCCCGGGCAATTGGCGTCGTCGGTGCCGTCGCACTGCTCGCTCGGTTGGTTCACGTGGTTGTCGCCGCAGGTCGGGCACTGGCAGTTCGGCAGGCACGCGCCCGGGCACGCGCTGTCGTTCGGCGGATCGCACGTCTCGCCGCTGTTCAGCACGCCGTTGCCGCACTGGGCGCCGCTGCGGAAGATCGCGACCGGTTGCAGGAGCGCGCCCGGTCCCGGCAGACCCGTGACGCCGTTGATCGCGCCGGCGCTGACCGGCGGGATGCAGAACGTCGCCGCGAGGACGGAGTTCTGCGTTCCCGGCGTACCGCTGCGGACGATCGGGTCGAGGAAGCAGTTGCGGAAGCCGCCGGTGCAAACCTGGTTCGGCTTGCAGGTGCCGCAGTTGCCGCTCGGCGGCGGGTTGCAATCGGTATCCGACGCGCAGCCGCGGAAGCTCTCGGTGCTGCAGAATTGATCGAACGGCCCAGCGTCGCACACGCCGTCGTTCGGCGTCGCGGGATTCGACGAGTCGGGCGAGCAGACGCCGTCAGAGCACTGGTTCGGCGCCGTCGCTTGTCCGGGGCGTCCGCAGGATCCACTCGGGCACTCGGAGGTCGCCGCGCACGCCGTTCCGTTGTTCGCGCCGCCGATGCAGCGCTTGCCGCCGCAGACGGCGCCGCCGAGACAATCGGCGTTGGTGCTGCACGGCTCCGCTGCCGCGCTCGCACACGTGTCGCAGGGACAATCCGCGGTGGTGAAGCCCGGTGCCGTACATTTGAGACCTTGGGTCGCGAGCGTCGTCGTCGCGGTCGTCGCCGGGTTGAAGCGGATCGCCAGGTTGCCGATGTTCGCCGCGTGCGCCGGGATGCAGTCGAAGCTCATCGCGCCGAAGAAATGATTGGTGCCGGAGACGTCGCACGGCTGGCCCTGCTTCGGTCCGCTACTGCACGTGCCGCCCTTGACACCGTCCTCCGGCGTCGGGTCATTGACGCAGACGGGACACGGCTGATCGACGGTCGGGCCGTTGTGCACGGCGGACTCGAGCTTGATGATCGCCGTGCCCTCGCCCGCGTGCGGGCCGTTGTCCGCGATGTTCGCCGTACCCGACACCGACGACGTGTAGCGATTGGTCACGCAGACCGAGACCGCACCCGAGGACAGCGGCAACGGCGGGCCGTAGAAGCACTCGCAGGTCTCGGGCGACGTGCAGCTCGACGGCATCTCCGGATCGCAGACCGCGAGGCTGCTCGAGTCGGGATCCGACAGATGGAAGCAGCGACAGTTCTTCGAGGGGCCGGGGAAGAGCACCGGTCCGTCGACGTCACACTGTCCGCAGGTCGGCGACGACGTGTTCGTGTCGCAGTTGCTCAGACGCACGGCGGCCGATGCGGCGTTGTCGATGCCGGGGAGATCGTGCGACTGGCCGGTCCAACCGGTGTCGAGATCGACGCCCGGCTTGGCAACGAAGCTCAGCACCTCGGGAAGCGGGTTCGGCAGCACGCACGCGGTCGAGACCGGCGTCGGCGTGCGCGTCGGCGTCAGACCGGTCAGGGTCGGCGTCGGCGTCGCGGTCGGGTTGTGGGTCGTCGCCGTCACCGTCGGGGTCGGACTCGTCACATTGCGGAGCGCCGGTACGCACAGCTCCTTCGGCACTTTCGCGTCGAGCCGCTCCGGTCCGAACTGGTGGTTCACGAAGAGGCCGGTCACCCTCGCGAACCTCGGCAGGCTCGTCTGCTTGATTTTGTAGCAAAGGAGGTGATCGGCGTGCGTCTCCGCGCCCGGTGCCTCGTTGTTCTTGTCGGCGGGCGCGCACACGCGCGTCGGCCGCTTCACGTCGACCGTCATCGAGCCGAATTGGTCCTGGATCGTCACGCCGGAAACCGGCAGGAACCGCGCGGCGCCGGCCGGCGTCCGCACGCTGTAGCACTGGAAGTGGTCGACCCCGGGAGCGGCCGGCGTCGGCGGCGTCCCGGTCGTGCTCTTCTCCGACGGCACCTGCAGCGTGAGCGGTCCCCTCACGTCCAGGATCAGCGATCCGAACTGATCGAGGAAATGTTGCCCGAGCGCCGCCGGCGGGAGCTTCGCCGTCTTCGTACTGAAATCGGTCAGATGGTCTGGATGCGACGGCGCCGTCGGATCCTCGTTGTTCTTGTTCGTCGGCGCGCAGAAGAACTTCGGCTTCTTCACCTCGACCGTCGAGGAGCGGAACGCATCGACCACCCCGACGCCTTCCACGTTCACGAATCGCGGCGTCTGCGACGTCGTCGGCGAACGACATCGCTGCGATGCGTCGCGCCCCGCCGGCGATTCCGAACCGCACGTTCGTCTTCAGTCGTCCAAGTGCCATTGAGCTCCTCCTAGAGCCGAGTAGGGTGGTCACCGTAGGTTGGTCGCCGGACGCTAGCGGGCGCGCTACGACGCAGACAATCACGTCGTACCGTGAAACGGCGACCCAATCTCGGTGAGATGTCCGCTCCACAATGCGCTCCGCCGTATCAGCGGCGATGGCGCCGTCGGTGGAAACCGCGCGTCACCAGGTGTCGATGCAGGGACGCTTCTTGCGCCGACGACCGCGTCGCTCCGGGTCGGGCGCCGACGCGAGCGCGCTCGTGATCCAGCGCCGCGAATCGGCCGGATCGATCACGTCGTCGATCTCGAAATGCGACGCGGCGCTGACGGCTTTGCCGTGGCGGTACATGCGCTCGACCATCGCGTCGAAGAGCTTGCGTCGCTCGTGCGGGTCTGTGACCGCGGCCAACTCTTTCCGAAAACCGAGCTTCACCGCTCCCTCGAGCCCCATGCCGCGGAACTCGCCGGTCGGCCATGCGACCGTGAAGCGCGGCGCCTTGAAGCTCCCACCCGCCATCGCCATCGCCCCGAGACCGTAGCCCTTGCGCAGCACGATCGTGCAGAAGGGGACGCTGAGGCTCGCGCCAACGACGAAGAGCCGCGCCGCATGGCGGACGAGCGCGCGCTTCTCGATCTCCGGCCCGACCATGATCCCAGGCGTGTCGCAGAGGAAGACGACCGGCAGGTCGAACGCGTCGCAGAGCTTCAGAAAGCGCGCCGCCTTGTCGGCGCCGTCGGGCTCGATTGCGCCGGCGAGGTACGTCGGGTTGTTGGCGACGATCCCGAGCGGCCGTCCCTCGATGCGCGCCAGCGCCGTCACCATGCCGACGCCGAAGTCGCGCCGCAGCTCGAGGACGGAGCCCGCGTCGGCGAGCGTCTCGACGACGCGGCGCATGTCGTAGACGCGCAGCCGGTTCTCCGGCACGAGGGCACGGAGCAGGCGTTGATCCGCGCACTCCCACACCGGAAGCGCACCCTGGAAATAGCCGAGGTAGCGCTTCGCGACCTGCACCGCCTCGGCTTCGTCAGCAACGCCGAGGTCGACGACGCCGTTCGGCAGCTGCACCGCCATCGGACCGATCTCCTCGGGGCGAAAGACACCGAGGCCGCCGCCCTCGACCATTGCCGGTCCGCCCATGCCGATATTGGAGTTGGCGGTCGCGATCACGACGTCGCAGCAGCCGAGGAGCGCCGCGTTCCCGGCGAAGCAGAAGCCGGAGTTGACGCCGATGAGCGGCACGAGGCCGGAGAGGCGCGCGAACGTCTGAAACGTCGGCACGTCGAGGCCGGCGATGCCGAGGGCGTCGGTGTCGCCCGGCCGGCCGCCGCCGCCCTCGGTGAAGACGACCACCGGCAGACGCTGGCGTTCGGCGATCTCGAGCATGCGGTCCTTCTTGCGGTGGTTCTGGGCGCCCTGCGTTCCGGCAAGGACCGTGTAGTCGTAGGCGAGCACGACGCAGCGTGAGCGCGACGGCCCGAACGCGTCGCCGTTGACGCGCCCGACGCCGGCGACGAGCCCGTCGGCGGGCGTGCTCTTGATGAGGTCCTCGATCGCGCGCCGCTGCCGCTGCGCCGCGACGACGAGCGGCGCGTATTCGACGAAGCTCCCGGGGTCGCAGAGATCCGCGACGTTCTCACGTGCGGTGCGCTGGGCCGTCTTCCGCCGCCGCGCCACCGCCTCGGGTCGCGCCGCGTCGAGGCCGATCGCGTGCCGCTCCTGCGCCTCGCGGAGATCGTCGCGCACGTGCTCGAGGTCGACGGCGGCGGCCGCCTCCGCTGCGTCCTCGCTCGCCGCGCCCGCCGCGACGAATGCCAGTGGGTCGCCTTCGAAGATGGTGTCGCCGGCCGCGACGACGACGCGCGCCACGACGCCGCCCACGTCGGCGACGACGACGTGCTCCATCTTCATCGATTCCATGACGACGAGCGGGGCGCCGGCGCGGACGACGGCACCGGCCGCCACATCGATGGACACGATCGTCCCTTGCATCGGCGCGCGGATCGCGACCGTGCCCGGCGGCGCGTCGTCGTTCACGGCGTCGGCGCCGGCGACCGCGCTGCGCTCGCGCTTCCCGTGCTCGAGGACGGCGAGCGGGTCGACGGCATCGATCTGCGCTCCCGCGCGGCGTGGCACCGCACGGCGCCCCTCCGTCCGACGGTCGGCCCGGTCGCCGCTCTCCTCTCCCTCGCCGCACTCACGGTCGTTTACCTCGTCGCCTGACGCAGTGAAGAACAGACGGGGCTGCGGGGCATGCGCAGCGGCCAGCAGCGCGGCGACATGCCGCTCGACGAACGTCGTATCGACGTCGTTCGCCGCGATCGCTGGATGGCGCAGCAACGCCTGGAGAAACTCGCGGTTCGTCGCCACCCCCTCGATCTTGAACTCCGCGAGCGCGCGCTGCGCGCGCGCGACGACGTCGCGCAACGCCGCCGACGGCGTGTGCACGACGAGCTTGGCGAGCAGTGAATCGAACCGCGGATTCGTCGTGTAGCCGGCGTAGCCGAGCGTGTCGACGCGCACGCCCGGCCCCGACGGCGGCTCGAACCCGGTCAGCGTCCCGCCCGATGGCATGACCTCACCGTCCGCCTGCATGCGCTCCATGTTGATGCGAAGCTGCATCGCGAATCCGCGCGGCTCCGGCACGCCGTCGCCGAGGCCGAGAGCGGCGAGCGATGCGCCGCTGGCGAGACGCAGTTGCGTCTGCACGAGGTCGATCCCGGTCACCGCCTCGGTGACGGTGTGCTCGACCTGCAGCCGCGGGTTCGCCTCGATGAAGAAGAAGTCCGCGTCACCCGCCGGCGTCGCGCTGTCGAGGTCGATCAGAAACTCGAAGGTGCCGAGGCTCTGGTACCCGACCTCCGTTGCGATGCGGTTCGCCGCCGCGACGAGACGCGCGCGCAGCGGCGGCGCGAGCCCGGCGCTCGGCGCGATCTCGACGAGCTTTTGGCGGCGGCGCTGCAGGCTGCACTCGCGTTCCCACAGATGCGCGACGCCCCCCGCCTGGTCGCCGATGATCTGCACCTCGACGTGACGCGCACGCGGGAGATACCGTTCGACGTAGAGCGTGCCGTCGCCGAACGCCGCCTGCGCCTCGGAGCGACAGCGTAGATACGCGTCGGCGAGCCCGTCCGCGTCAGCGACGACGCGCAAACCGCGGCCCCCGCCGCCCGCGACCGCCTTCAGGACGTTCGGCGCCCCACGCGGCAGCTCGGCGAGAAACGCGCGCGCCTCCACGACGCCCGCCGGACCCGGCGTGCCGGGCAGAATCGGAACGCCGCAGCTCGCTGCGACCGCGCGCGCCCGTGCCTTGTCCCCGAGCAGCTCGAGCACCTCGGGCTGCGGTCCGACGAACGCGATTCCCGCCTCGCCGCAGCGGCCCGCGAACGCGGCGCTCTCGGCGAGAAACCCGTATCCTGGATGAATCGCGTCGCAGCCGGCGGCGCGCGCGACCGCGAGTATCGCGTCAGTGTCCAGGTAGGCCTCGGCGCCGCGGCCGGGAAGCAGCCGCGCCTCGTCGGCCCTGCGCGTGTGGAGGCACGTCGCGTCGTCGGCGGAGTGAACGGCGACCGTCCGCAGGCCCAGCTCAGCGGCGGCACGGAAAATCCGCATCGCGACCTCTCCGCGATTGGCGACGAGGAGCGTGGTCAACGGGGGCATCGTCGGCGCCGGCGGGTGGCGCTGCGGCTCAGCGCGCCGGCCGTGCGGACTGCGCCGATGGCATCAGGCGACGCGGCGCGCGCAGGCGCGGCGGGCGGATGAGCATGGTGCCGCGGCAACGTGGCATGCCGCAGCAGCACGCGTAGCGGCGGCGCCAGTCGCGCGGCATCGGTTGTGGACGCCGCAAGCGGTAGTCGTAGGTGAGCTCCGTGCCCGTGGTAACCGGGCGAATCGTCTCGAGAAAGATGCGGCCGTCCTCGAGGAACGCGTCGCAGTTCGGCTCGCACGAGTGATTCACGTAGCGCGCCACGCCGTCACCGGTCGCACCGTCGATCACGGTCCTGCGATCGACGGTATACAGCAGCGTATGGACGTCCTCCATGTCCTCGTCGTCGTAGCGCCGCGCCGCCTCGGCGTGCGAGATGCGGTCGCCCGTGTACTCGGCGACGCGGATTCCCGCGGGAATGTCGCGCGTGGCGAAGACGCCGAGACCGTGCGCCGGCGCGGGATGGACGACGAACAGCGCGTCTGCGGAACGTCGCTCGATCGCGACGGAGCGAGCCGATGCGTCGGGCATGCGGCTTCTGTAAGCGAAGCCGCGATGCGCCGCAACTGAGTGCCGCAGCGCCGCTCGATCAGGATTGCTCTCGGAACGCTGCCAGCCGGTCCAAATCGCGCGCGATTTTGCGCGCCTTCGCCGTGCTCCGAGCCGCGGCGGCTGGCGCTGTCCCGCCGCCGCCGCCGCCGGTGCGTCCATAGTAGCGCAAGATGTCCGCGCGCAACTGCGGCGGAACGTCGCGGAAGTCGCGCTCGGCGAGCTTCGTCAGCAAGCTCGCGTACGCCTCGTCGGCGGGCTGGTACTCGCCCGCCCGCGCGCGCCGGCCGGTGTCGAGATTGCGATCCTCGAGCGCGACGTGTGACGTGCGTGCCGCCGCGACCACGTCGCGGTAGCGCGCCACCGAATCGTCGAGCGCGGCCGTGAAGAGCTGGACGACGTGCGGCGGCAGCGGCTCATAGACGGTGCGCTTCAGCGGTCCGACGTTCGGCACCAGCTTCACCACCAAGGCGAAGAATTTCGCGAAGTATCCCGGCTGGCGATACGTCTTGCCGAACTCCTCGTCGAAGTCGCTGCGCGACATGTCGTAGACGAACCCTGCGGACGTCGCCTGCGGATCGAGCTTCTGGATATCGGCACGGTAGAGCTCCCATGCGATACCGGTCGCCTCGTGAACCAGCTCACGAAACGCCAAGCGATAGGTGAGGATCGCGACGTCAGTGTTCCCGAAGACGTCGTCGAGCCCGAGGCCGTACGTCTTGCGGAACGCCTCGTCGAGCGGCCTCTTGGCGACCTGGAATGCGACCGCGTGATGGAAGAGATCGCGCGTGCGTTTGTCGCGCGACATCTGCAGCACGTCGAAACGGAACTCGGTTTGCATGTGCGACCCGTGGTCGTCGGCGTAGGTGACCGTCTCGCCGTACTTGTGCCGCAGGTGCGGGTACATCTCCGCGACCGCGCGATTCGTCGCTTCCGGATGGCCGATCGTGTCGGTGACGTAGTGCGCGACGGCGCCGAGCGCGAACGCGTACTCGTCGACGGTCTGCGCCGACGCGACGAGCGCGGTCAAAAAGTCGCCGCTGCGGACGTAGTGCAAGAGATCGGTGAAGAGACGGTTCCCGAGCGGAAAGTAGCCGAGGTCGGCGACGTGCGCGCCGCCGTAGGCGAACGCGCGCGCGTGCTCGACGTCGGCGTCGCTGGCGTGCGGAAAGCGCCGGCGCAACGCCGGCACGAGCGAGGTATTCCACGTCGCGTCGATGACCGCCTGGTGGGCGAGCACGGAGAACCCGTACGACGTCCGCGGCGCGCTGACGACGAGCAGGAGCGAGAAGGCGATGCGGACCGCAATCGGCACGC
>VBKW01000158.1:17104-36250 GCA_005879405.1 Deltaproteobacteria bacterium | reverse complement strand
TCGTCATCGTGACGTCCGATCACGGCGAGATCCTCGGCGAGCACGGGCTCGCCGGTCACGGCGGCGCGCCGTACGAGCCGCTCGTGCACGTGCCGCTGATCGTGAAGTTGCCGGGCAATGCGCGTGCGGGCGAGCGCGTCGCGCGCCGGGTCTCGACGTTGGGGATTTTCCAGACGATCCTCTCGACCGTCGGCGTGGCGGCGCCGTCGGGGACGCAGTCGCAGGCGCTCGACACCGAGCACGTCGTCTGGGTCGAGGACATCAACCCGGCCGGCGAACGCGTCAGGGTCGGCTACGAAGGACCGCTGAAGCTCGTCACCGTTACCAGCGACGCCGGCATACGCACGGCACTCTACGATCTCGGCGCCGACGCGACCGAGGAGCATCCGGCCGACGACCACAGCGGCGCTGCCGGCCTGCGGACGGCGGTCGCGTCGTTCGCGGCGGTCGAACGGCCCGTCAACACTGCGCCCGTCGCCGTCGTCGACCCCGAGCGCGAGTGGAAGCTGCGCGCGTTGGGTTACATTCGCTGAGCAGGTCGATGAAAAACGGCCATCTGCTGCGTTGCTCGGTCGTTCACTTGTGCGGCGTAGCTCTCGCTACGCCTCCGCGTTCACTCCCTCGCGCCTTGCATCTGGCCGTTTTTGATCGACCCGCTAGGGTCCTTCACGGACGTGGAGCACGCGGTCGACGGCGACCTCTTCGAGCTCCTGCACTACCCCGGACGGCCAGACGATCCGCAGCATGTCGGCGGCGGCGCAGCTGCCGAGGCCGAAATGCGGCGGTACGATCGATTGCGAGAAGTAGCTGGTGCCGCCGTTGTGGTAGCGAAGCTGGCGTCGGCCGCAGGCGATGAGCTCGAGGCGCGTGCCGAGTCCGGGCCGGTTGGAGCGCACGCCCTGCAGCTCGACCGTGAGCCAGTGCCCGCCGCTGGTCGCGTTTCGCAGGAGATAGTACGGCCCGCGGTCGAAGGGCGGGGCGCCCCAGCCGTTCGTGAGGAAGAGATCGAGGCGGCCGTCGCCGTCGAAGTCGAAGAAGTGCGCGCCCGAACCGCGTCCCCCGCCGCTGCTCGGCGCGGCGCCGTCCGGCACCGGCTCGAAGCCGCCGCGGCCGTCGTTCAGGAAGAGTCGGTTACGGCCGCCGGCACCGTCGACACCGCTGTCGACGACGTACAGATCGAGCGCGCCATCGTCGTTCACGTCCGCCCATTGCACCGCTTGCCCGTTGGCGTCGTGGCGCAAGCCGTGCGCCTCGACCGGGTCGAAGTGTCGCCCGTCGCGACCGCGGTAGAGGATGCCGCCGCTCGCCGTGTAGGGCTTCAGTCCGACGGCGGCCGGGCGCACCACGCCGTCGAGGATGCCCGTCTGGTGATGGTCGCCGGCACCCTCCCAGCGGAGATGCCAGCGCGGTGACTCGGGGCACGTCGCGCACGCGCGCGTCGCCGCGACGTCGCGCCACAGCACGAATCCCGGTACACCCGCCGGCGCCGTCGCGAGCGTCGCGTCGGCGGGCGCGCACGGAAACGCGTTCGTCGCGGGCCGCGTTCCCCCGCAGTGGATTTGGTCCGCCGTCGCGGGCGAGCCGTTCTCGTACAGGGTCGCGTGGACGGTGCCGTCCGGTTGCGCGGCGTCGAAGTCGAGTCCGCTCGGCTCGTCGTGCGCGAAGAAGGCGAACGTGATCCTCGATTCGGGATGCTCCAAGACGACGTCGCTGAAGTCGGTGCCGCGGCTCACGTAGAGGTCGAGGATGCCGTCGCCGTCGAAGTCCCCGAACGCCATCCCGGCGACCGACCCGGAGCGGCCGCCGAGGCCGGCCTCGTCGGTCACGTCGGTGAACCGCTGCCCGCCGTCGTTGTGGAGGAGGCGCATGCCGCGTGGCGTGCCGCTGAACAGCAGATCGGGCCAGCCGTCGCCGTCGTAGTCCGCCCACGCGACGCGCGTCGCCGACAGCGCTGAGATGCCGGTGGCGTCCGACACGTCGGCGAACGTGCCGTCGTGCTGGTTGCGGTAGAGCCGGTTCGGCGTCGCGTAATTCGCGATCACGAGGTCGAGCCAGCCGTCGCGGTCGTAGTCGAGCACGGCGACGGCGCGCGAGCGACCTGTTGGATCGACGACGCCGGCCGCCGCGGCGACGTCGCGGAACTTCCCGCCGTCCTCGCCGTGGTAGAGACGGTTCGCTTTGGTGCCGAGGCCGCGGCCGGCGCCGAGCGCAACGTAGAGATCCAGCCGGCCGTCGTTGTCGTAGTCGGTCCACGCGGTGCCGTGTTGATCGCCCGACGGCTCGATGCCCGACGCGCCGATCACGTCGACGAAGCGGCTGTCGCCGCGGTTCCGCAAGAGTACCGCCCCTGTCCCGTGGTTGCCGACGTACAGGTCGAGACGGCCGTCGCCGTCGAAATCGCCGATCGTCGCGTCGTAGGTCGGACCTTCGTGCGCGAGGCCGGCGGCGGCGGTCACGTCGTCGAATCGCGGCACGGTCGGCCGGTGCGGAGACCGCTCACGCGCGGAGACGACGTGCCATGCCGCGGAGCTCGAGGCGTATCGTCGACGCCACCAACGCCACGGTCGCGAGTGGGGCGAGCAGGAGGCGCGCGAGCACCCAGAGGACCAGCGCGCCCGGGCTCGCTTGCCCGCTCATGTGATACGCGAGCGAGCCGAGACGGGTCGCGTGCAGCGGGAAGTAATCGAGGTTGTCGTTGAAGACGAGAATCCGCCGCGTCCGGAGCAGCAGCGGCAGCACGCGCAGGTAGTCGCTGCCGCGCCGGCTCGAGGGCACGGCGACGACGTCGTACGAGCGGCGCCGCAGCTCGCGGACGACCTCGCGCCGGTCCTCCCAGCGGACGACGACGACACGCGCGAACCCGGCGTGCGCGGCCGCCTCGCGGTCGTCTTCGCGAATGACGGCGTCGATCGTGCCCTCCGGAAACAGCGTCCGCAGGCAGCCTGCGACGCGCAGCGTGAGCGCGATCGGCGCCGACTGGACCAACAACACCGCGCGCACGGCGTCGTGGCGGAACGAGCGGAGAAACGTCAGCGGCCCTGCCACGCGTCGGCGCTTCTCTCTCCGCCGTCGACCGGCAGCCACGTCGCGGACGATCGTGTGACCGCCTTGTCCGCGGCCGCGGCGACCAGCGCGTCGCGATAGCATGCAACTTGACGCTCAGTGATCGCGTCCCAGTCGTAGCGCGCGACGACGAGCGCGCGCGCCGCACGTGCGAGCGAGCGGGCGAGCTCCGCGTCGGCGAGCACGCGCTCGATCGCGGCGGCCATCGCCGCCGGCGTGTCGGCGAGGAGGAGCTCGCGGCCGTCGATCGCACCGAGGCCCTCGGCGCCGATCGTCGTCGACACGACCGGGCAGCCGCTCGCCATCGCCTCGAGGATCTTCAGCCGCGTCCCCGAGCCTTGCAGCACGGGAGCGACGAACACGGCGGCGCGCCGGTAGTACGGCGCGATGTCGTCGACTTGCCCCGTCACCTCGACGCCCTCGGTGTCGGCGAGGCGGCGCACGATCTCGGGCGGGTAGGCGCCGACGATGCGAAAACGCGTCGCCGCCCGCGCCCGGCGGACGAGCGGCAGCACCTCGCGACAGAAGTACCGCACCGCCTCGACGTTCGGCTCGTGGCGGAAAAAGCCGACGAAGAGGATCGACGCCGGCTCGCGGCCGTCCGCGGCGAAGGCAAACCGCTCGCAGTCGACGCCGTTCGGAATCGTCACGACGTGGCGCGTGTCGACGTAGCGACCGAGCATGGCACGGTCGTGGTCGCTCATCGTGATCACGAGGTCGGCGCGCTCGACCGCGGCGACCTCGTAGCGCAGCATGCGCATCCATTCCAGTGCGACGCCGAGACGCGTCCACACGTCGGGCGCCGTGTCGCGGCTACGTGCGAGCGAGACGAAGCTCACGTCGTGCTCGACGAGCACACGCACCAGGCCGGGCGCGCGCGGCGGCAGGAAATGCGCCATGTGGGTGTACTCGACCTGCACGAGGTCGTAGTCCTCGCGGTCGCAGAAGTACTCGACGGCCTCGCGCATCGACTCCGACCAGAACCCGTGCGTCTTGTGCGGGTGCAGCATGCCGCCGAAGGTGTGGCCGGGGCGCTCGATGATCTTCACCTCGCGGCAGACGCGTCGCAGCTCGGAGGCGCTCTCCGGATCGAGCTCCGCCGCCGTGTCGCCGTACGCGAGCAGCGTGACGTCGACGTGCGGTCGTAGGCGGCGCAGCAGCGCGAGCATGCGCACCGCCCCGCCGTGGACGGCGGGCCACGGGCTGTACGGGCTCACGACGAGCAGGCGCGGTTTCGTGTCGGGGGCGCGCCGCACGCGGAGACCGAACACGCCGCGATACGCGTAGCGATAGCGTGACACGAGGAAGATCGTGGCGTCGTCGAGGCGACGCGGCGCCATGCCCTCGCGCGCGCGGGCGCGGAGGACGGTCGGCAGCTGGCGCACGAGGCCGCGCCACGTCGCCAGCGCCGCCACGCCTCCCATGTAGCGGAAGACGCGCGCGGGCAGCACGACGATGCCGGCGAGGTGCGGAAGCAGAATTCGCCAGTCGGATACGTTTTTCCACACCAGCGCGGCGAGGTTCTTCTCGAAGAAACTGTGAATCGTGGTCTCGCTCCAGAGGCGCCGCGTCGTGCTGCGGTGCTTGTGATGCACGATGCTGCGCGGCTCGAAGAGCGATGGCCAGCCGCGCTTCCACGCCCGGTACCCGAGGTCGACGTCCTCGATGTAGACCGGCGAGAAGACCGCCTCGTCGAAGCCGCCGAGCGCGAGGAACTTCGCGCGGTCGTACGCCGACGCCCCGCCACCCGCGTAGAAGATCGGGTACTGCAGGTGCTCGTCGTAGCGATCGAGATGAAACAGCGTGATCGTCCCGTAGTGGAAACGGGCGTGGACCTTGCCGGTTTCCCAGCGCGGCTTCGACTTGTCGATGAAGTCGATGTGGCACGACACCCCGAACGCGGCCGGCTGCTCGTCGAGCGTCTCGAGGAGCGGGGCGATGAACTCGCGCTCGACGACCATGTCGTTGTTGAGGAGGATGACGGTCGCGTGCCGCGCCTCTGCGACGCCGCGGTTCGCGGCGCCGGCGAAACCCTCGTTCCGCGCGAGCGCGATCACGCGCACCTCCGGAAACGCCGCGGCGACGTAGGCCCGCGTGTCGTCGTCGCTGCCGTTGTCGACGACGACGATCTCGCCGCCCGGCGGATGCGCCGCCAGCGCGGCGCGGAGCGGCGGCAAGCTCATCTCGAGAAGCGGCTGGCCGTTCCAGGTCGGAATCACGACCGATACGGGCTGCGTGAGACGCGGTCCCGCGGCGGGCGATCCATCGGTTGTCGCGAGCGCAGCCGGCCGAAGGGCATCGTCACCCGCCACCGCAGGGGCACGTGCATCTCCGTCCGGCGTCGCGCGCGAACGGCGCCGGAGCGCGACCCGCAGATCGGTGGCGGCGAGGGCGAGCGCCACGATGACGGCGAACGGCACTCCGAGGACGACGACGACCGCGACCAGAATCGTCCCGGCAAGACGGCGCGCCAGGCCGAGGAGGAAGCGGAAAAACGCCAGCACGTCGCGAGCGAGCCGGCCGGCGACGGGCGCCGTCTCGGCGCGCAGGAGCGCATCGTCGAGCTCCGCAATGCGGCCGCGGGCGCGGTCGAGATCGTGACGGAGGACGGCGACCTCGGCGCCGACCCGTGCGAGCTCCATCGGTAACCGCGCGTCGCGGTCGGTCGTGACGGAAGGAGCGTCCGCGGCCGGCGTTGCGTCCGACACAAGCGCTCGCTCCGTCGTCGTCGCGGGCATCGTGCGGCCGTTCTCCGCCGCGAGGTTCGCGCCGAGCGCCGGCGTCGTGTCGAGCGCGCCGCCGAGGCCGGGCACGAGCGATTCCGTGAGCGTCGCGTTGTGCAGGAAGAGAAACGCCTCGTCATCGATCGGCAGCGCGTCGGCGACGCCCTTCACGAGATAGTGGACGATCGATGCCGGTACTCGCTCGCCGCCTTCGGGCGGGGTGCAGAGCCATAGCGCGAGGCCGGTCTCGGAGGCGGTTGTCTCGAGCGTCCAGCGGTAGCGTCGGCCGCGCGAGTTGCCGACCGGCCGGAACTCGAAGCGCTGCCAATCGTTGTGGGCGATCTCCGCGAGCGGGACCGTCACGCGCGCGACGCGCCGTCCGGCGGCATCGCACTCGTAGAGCGACAGGACGAGGTCCGCCGACGGCGGCGGGCCGCCGAACCAGGTGAGGAGGTCGATCCGACAGAGGTTGTCGTACGCGGCGACGAGATCGTGGCTGAAACTGTGATCGGCGCTGAGCCGCGGCGAGAGCTCGCGCTCGCGGCTCAAGGTCTCTTCGGCGATCAGCGCGTCCTCCTTGCGCAGTACCTCGCCGCCCGTCGTCCCCGGCGCGAACCACCCGCCCTCGCGTTTGTCGGGCGCGAAGCGTGGCGCGAGACAGAAGCGGCGCAGCGGGTCGACGACCCTGCTCCACGCGAGCTCCGTGCGCACGCGCCCGAACCGCTCCGCACGCGCGCTGTCGGCCGGCGTGTCGATCAGTGCGAGGAGCGCGGCGGTGACGGCGTCGATGTCGCCCTCGGGGACGAGCGTGCCGAGCTCGTGGCGCTCGACCAGGCCGGCGAGATCGTCGCCGCGGCTCAGCACCATCGGCAAGCCTGCCCAGAGGTAGTCGAGGACCCGCGTGCGGTAGGCGAACTGCGCCTCGACCCCCGGTTGGTGCAGGCTGACGCCGACGTCGGCTTCGAGGAGATAGTTCTGGCGCTCGTCGTACGGTACCCAATCGACGAAGAAGACGCTGCGGCCCTCGAGCCCGAGCTCGCGTGCCGCGCCGCGGGCGCGCTCCGCCATCTCCATCGTGCCGATCGCCGGGTTCGGGTGGCGCATGCCGAGGAAAAGCGCCTTCACGTCGGGGCGCGCCGCCCGCAGCCGCTCCATCGCGTGCACGAGCACGATCGGATCGAACCAGTTCCAGAGCCCGCCGGCCCAGAGGACGAGCTTGTCGTTCGCCCCGATGCCGGGGATGACGCTCTTCGCGACCGCGCGCCCGTGGACGGCCGGGGTCTCGGAGATGCCGAAGGGGACGACCGCGAGCAGCTCGTCGAAGGCGTGGTCCGCGACGTAGTTGGCACGATTCACGCGCCCCGCCGACGCGAGCATGCCGAGCCAGAAGCTGCGTTGCACGGCGCTGGCGCAGAGGAAGAGATCGCCGTTCGCGAGGTGATGCTGCAGCCAGCGCAGCGCGAGGAGCGGCCGCCCGCCGGCGCGCGCGAACTTGTCGCCGTAGAACTCGAGGTCGGAGAGAATGAACGGATCGTAGAGATCGACGACGAGCGGCTTTCGCACCGCCGCCATCAGCTCGGCGCGTCTGGCGACCATGACGACGTCCGCCGTCTCGACGAGCGGCGGCAGCGACGACTCCGACGGCACGCGCACCTGCGCCATGTCGCCGGCCACATTGGCGCTGCCGTCCGGCACGGCAACGGTGACCGCGATGTCGCCGGCGAGCGCGCGCGCGATCTCGACCGAACGAATTGCCGTGCCGGCCATCCGTGCTCCGGTCTCATCCGGGCAGATGATGAGGAGGCGCGTCATGCCGAGCGCACACCGGCGGAGTCGATCGCAAACGTGCGCAGCGCGAGCGAGCCCGGGCCGCCGCGGTCGCCGAGCGAATAGGGACCGTCGTCACCCGCGGCCGTCGTCGCGCCGAACGCGAGCGCGTTCTGCGGTCCGGTGCCGTGCGCACGGAGCTCGAGCGCGTACACCCGATCGGCGGAATCCGCTTCCGCCTCAAGCTCGAGCGCGAGCCAGTCACGATCCGGCGCGACCGCGGCGGGGATCGTCGCCGCGGCGGCAAGCGAGCCGTCGGCGCGCCGGAGACGGAGCTCCAGGTCGTGCTCGAGCGGTAAGCCGTATGTCACCGTGTGCATGTCGACGCGCGTGAGGCCGGGACGGCGGACGCGAAACCGTTGTTCGAGTACGACGCCGTCGGCGAGCGGCGGCGTGACGGTCGCCGCCTCGAGGGCGGCATCAGGAAGCGCGTTCGGCGCCCGCGCGGCGCGGGCGACCTCGCCGCGGAAGCGGCGGGCGAGCGCCACCTCGTCCGCGAGCGTCTCGTCCGCCGCGACGTCTCGCCGGTCGTCGCCGGCGCGCGCCGACACGGGGCGCGCGCCGGCGGCGATCTTCTCGAGGATCGCACGCAGCGCGCGACCCTGCGTCGCCGGCGAGAATCGCGTCACGACGTCGGCACGCGCCGCGGCGCCGAGGCGGCTGCGGAGCGCCGCATCGTCGGCGAGCGCCGTCAGGGCGCGGATCCAGTCGTCGTCGTCCGCAGCGAGGAGACCGTTCTCGGCTTCGCGGATCGCGTCGCGGAATGCCTCGGCCGGGCTCGCCACCGTCGGAACTCCGACGGCTGCCGCTTCGAGATATTTCACCGCGCCCTTGGCGGCGACGAAGGGATCGCGCCAGGCGAGCGGCGCGAGATTCACGTCCACGGAGGCGATCCGAGCGGGCAGCTCCGTCCACGGCACGAGCGGCAGGCGCTCCACGCGGTGCGACACGGCGACGAGCGCCGGATCGAGCGTCACCGGTCCGGCGACGACCACGGTGAGCGACGGATCGCGCTCGACGAGCCGGCGCAGCGCGGCCGCGATCGTCGCGAAGTCCTCGTCGTGGGTGGCGGTGCCGCTGAAGTATCCGAGGCGGACCTCGCGCCTGTTCGGCGCGCGGTCGGTGCCGGCGCGATCGCGGCGCGCGGCGGCGCCGAGCGCGAGCTCGCGCCCGGCGAGACCGCAGCGGTGGAGATAGGTTGGCTTGCCGATCTCGCGCCCCGCCGCCGCGAGCGGCGCCGTCGTCGTGAGAAACGCGTCGCACGCGTCGAGCGTCCGCCGGTAGCGCGCCACGCCGTCGTGCCACAAGGCTCGCTCGGCCGCATCCATGCCGCGGACCGGCGGCGGGTCGGCGACCGCCGGGTCGACGATGAGATCGTCGACCGCGAACACGCTCGCCCGTCCGAGCGTGCGGGCGCGCGCAAGCAGGTGCCGCACCCAGACGCCGTCGGGGACGCGGTAGAGCACGAGGACGTCGTGCGTCGCCAGATCGGCGGCGAGGCGCGGATCGGTATGCGCCCGGACCGTGCTGGCGACGGCCTGCGTGGCGAGCTGCTCCGCCCAGTGGAGGACCGCGTAGCGATGGCAGAAGCCGTCGATGCCGCTCGCGAAGAGGACCCGCATGCGAGCGCCGTTCTGTACCGCGTCTCTCGACCGGTCAAGCCGACCTGGGTGCCGCGTGCGCGAGTCGTGGAACGTCTCCGCACCGTCGCCTCGACAGCTCAAATTAGTTAGGACACTACCCGCTCGAGAGCGCGTTTGCGGCGTCGGACGATTCGGCACATAACGCAAAGACGTGGACACGTTTCACCACTTCGGTCTCATTCCCGCGCTCACCGAAGCGGTTGCCGACATGGGGTACACGCGGCCGACGCCGATCCAGGCCGAGGCGATTCCGGTCGGCCTCGCCGGCCGCGACTTGATCGGCTGCGCGTCGACCGGCACCGGCAAGACCGCGGCGTTTTTGCTGCCGATCCTGCAACGCTTGCACAGCGGGAAGCGCGGCACGTGCCACGCGCTCATTCTCTCGCCGACGCGTGAGCTGGCGCTGCAGATCGACGAGCAGGCGCTCGCGCTCGGCTACCACATCGGGCTCACGGCGGTATCGGTCGTCGGCGGCGTCGACATGCGGCCGCAGGAGCGCGCGCTCCGCGCCGGCGCCGAGATCGTCGTCGCGACGCCGGGGCGGCTCCTCGATCACATGCGCTTCGACTACGTCGATTTCGGCGCGCTCGAGGTGCTCGTCCTCGACGAGGCTGACCGCATGCTCGACATGGGCTTCCTCCCCGACATCCGCCGCATCTTGCGCGCGCTCCCGACGCAGCGGCAGACGCTGATGTTCTCGGCGACGATGCCGCCGGAGATCCGCAAGCTCGCGAAGGACATCCTGCGCGATCCGGTGACGATCATGGTCGGCGCGCAGAGGCCGGCGAGCGGCATCGTGCAAAGCGTCTATCCGGTCGCGCAGATGCGCAAGGCGCCGCTCCTCACCACGCTCCTCCAACGCGAGGGCATGCGTTCGGTACTCGTGTTCGTGAAGCGCAAGGTCGACGCCGACCGCCTCGCACGCACCGTCTCGCGCAGCGGCGTCGGCGCGACCAGCATCCACTCCGACCGCCGCCAAGAGGACCGCATCGCCGCGCTCGAGGCGTTTCGTCGCGGGCAGTATCCGGTGTTGATCGCCACCGACGTCGCGGCGCGCGGCATCGACGTCGAGGGGATCTCGCACGTCGTGAATTTCGACGTCCCGTTCTCCGCCGACGACTACATCCACCGCGGCGGCCGCACCGCACGCGCCGGTGCCGCCGGCGAGGTGATCACGTTCGTCGCGCCGGACGAGGAGGACGATCTCCTCACGATCGAGCGCACGATCGGCGCGACGTTGCCGCGCGTGATCCTGCCGAACTTCGACCACGGGACGCACGAGCACGTCCCGCCGGCGGTGACCGAGAAGTCGCCATCACGGCGCGGCGGCGATCGGCGCCGGCGTCGCCGCGGCAGTGCGGGGGACGGTGCACGCGTCACCGAGGCGCCCGCGCCGGTGGACGGCGGGTCGCACGCGAGCGGCGGTGGCGTCGCTGATGGCGCGGCACGACCGAAGCGCCGTCGTCGTGGCGGCCGGCGCAAGCCGTCGAGCGCCCCAGCGCCGCAGTGATGAATTAGGCAGCTACCGAGCGCGCGTTCGCGATCTCGCCGGAGCGGATCGGGCGGACTTGTGATCGTTCGACGGAGGTGACTGCGAGAGTACCGGCTCGAGCAACGTGAACACGCGACGATTGGTGTCCTCGCGATCGACCGTGTAAAGATCGCGCATGGAGAGCAGCGGCTGCGGGTGTCCGCCGACGGCGTCCGCGGGGCGGTTGCATCACGTCTTCGTGAACGTGAAGGATCTCGACCGCGCGCGGTCGTTCTACGGTTGGCTCATGCCGCGGCTCGGCTACACCGAAATGCACGACTTCGGCCACACGTCCGGATGGACGAGCGGCGCGGGGAGCTTCTGGATCAAGGCCGCGGACCCGCGGTTCGCCGACGACACGTTCCAGAAAGACCGCGTCGGTTTGTGCGAGGTCGCCTTTGCCGCGGGAAGCCGCGCCGACGTCGACGACCTGGCGCGCGAGCTCGACGCGCGCGGCGCGACGATGCTCGATCGGCCGCGCGAGTACCCGGAATACGTGCCGGGTTATTACGCCGTGTTCTTCACCGATCCCGACGGCGTGAAGCTCGAGCTCGTCCACATTCCGGACGCCTAATCACATGCCCGCTCGCAAGAGACGAAGTCTCCGGCGCGCGCCGCGCAGCCGCGCCGCGGAGGCAAACGCCGGCGACGGAGCGCCGCGCGCCCGCGCGCCGCGTGCGCGGGCGTCAGCGCGCGTCGTACGCGTCGGGCTCGTCCAGATACGCTGCACGGCCGATCCGGACGCGAACCTCGGGCGCGCCGAGCGTCACGTGCGCGCGGCGGCGCGGCGCGGCGCGGCGATCGTGTGTCTGCCCGAGCTCTTCCGCTCGCTCTACTTCTGCCAGTCCGAGGACCACGACAACTTCGCGCTCGCGGAGCCGGTGCCCGGTTCGACGACGGACGCGCTCGGCGCGCTCGCGAAGTCGCTCGGGATCGTGATCGTGGCATCGGTGTTCGAGCGGCGCGCCGCCGGCGTCTACCACAACACCGCCGTCGTCCTCGGGACGGACGGCGCGTTCGTCGGGATGTACCGCAAGATGCACATCCCCGACGACCCGCTCTACTACGAGAAGTTCTACTTCACGCCCGGCGACCTCGGCTTTCGCGCGTTCACCACCGCGCCGGCACGGATCGGAACGCTCGTCTGCTGGGACCAGTGGTATCCGGAGGCGGCGCGGCTCACCGCGCTCGACGGCGCCGAGATCCTCTTCTATCCGACCGCGATCGGGTGGCACCCGGGGGAGAAGACGGAGCATGGCGAGGCGCAGCACGCGGCGTGGGAGACGATCCAGCGCAGCCACGCGATCGCGAACGGCATCTTCGTCGCGGTGCCGAACCGCGTCGGCCACGAGCGTCCGGTCGGCGGCCCGGGCATCGAGTTCTGGGGGCAGAGCTTCGTCGTCGACCCGGCGGGACGCGTCGTTGCGCGCGCGAGCGCGGACCGCGAGGAGGTGCTGGTGGTCCCGTGCGACCTCGCGGCCGTCGAGACGGCGCGCACGCACTGGCCGTTTCTCCGCGACCGCCGCGTCGACGCGTACGGCGACCTGACCCGTCGTCTCGTCGACTGAGCGCGATGGAAACGCCGACGCCGCGCGCGCTCGGATTTCGCATGCCCGCGGAGTGGGAGCCGCACGAGGGCACGTGGCTCTCCTGGCCGCGCCGCGAGGGCATCAGCTTCCCCGGGCGCTACGACGCCGTGCCGGCGCTCTGGCGCGCGATGGTCACGACGCTCGCGACGGGCGAGCACGTGTACGTGAACGTCGGCGACGAGGCGCAGGAGGCTGAGGTACGGGCCGTGCTCTTCGGGCACGAGGCGGTGGCGCGCACCGCGCTCGACGCGTCCGCGGCGACGTCACTCGCGACGACCGTCCGCGGTGATCGAGTGTCGCTGCATGACCGGGTGTCGCTGCATCGCATCCCCACCGACGAGCCCTGGTGCCGCGATCACGGCCCGACGTTTCTCGTCCGCGATGGCGAGCTCACGCTCATCGACTGGCGGTACAACGCGTGGGGCGGGAAGTACCCGCCGTACGATCGTGACGACGCCGTCCCGTCACGAATCGCCGAGCTTCTCGGCGTGCGCGCGTTCCATCCGGGCATCGTGCTCGAAGGGGGCGCGATCGATGTGAACGGCCGCGGCACGGTGCTCACGACCGAATCGTGTCTCCTGAATCCCAACCGCAACCCGTCGCTCGGGCGCGCCGAGATCGAGGCGTACCTGCGCGAGTACCTGAACGCACCGCACGTCGTCTGGCTCGGCGCGGGTATCGCCGGCGACGACACCGACGGCCACGTCGACGACCTCACGCGCTTCGTCGCGCCGCGTACCGTGGTGACGGCCGTCGAGGCCGACCCCGCCGACGTCAACTACGGCCCGCTGCGGGAGAACCTGCACCGGTTGCGCGCGGCGCACGATCAGGACGGGCGGTCGCTCGAGGTCGTGGAGCTGCCGATGCCGGGCGCCGTCGAGTGGGAGGGGCAGCGCTTGCCGGCGAGCTACGCCAATTTCTACGTCGGCAACGAGGCCGTCCTCGTGCCGACCTTCGCGCACGATAACGACGCCGTCGCGCTCGACGTCCTACGCCGTTGCTTCCCCGGGCGCCGCGCCGTCGGCATCGACGCGACGGCGCTCGTGTGGGGACTCGGCGCGTTTCACTGCGCGACGCAGCAGCAGCCGCTCGCCGTGCACACCTAGCCTTGACGGCTAGCCACAACCACGCTGGACTCAGCGTTGCGACGCCGCCAGCATGCGGCGTCGCAACGCATACCCACGAGGAGGTCACGATGAAGCTCTACTACGCTCCGCAGACGCGCGCCGGCCGGCCGCGGTGGCTGCTCGAGGAGCTCGGCGTTCCGTACGAAATCGTGCCGGTCGATCTCGCGCAGGGCGAACACAAGAAGCCCGAGTACATGAAGATCCATCCGCACGGTGCGGTGCCGGCGCTCGCCGACGGCGATCTCGTGCTCTTCGAGTCGGCGGCGATCTGCATGTATCTCGCCGACAAGTATCCCGAGAAGAAGCTCGCGCCCGCCGTCGGCACGCCGGCGCGCGGTCTCTACTACCAATGGATGATCTACACGATGGCGACGCTCGAGCCGCCGGTCGTGCAGATCTTTCTCAACACCGTGATGCTGCCGGAAGCGGAGCGCTCGGCGGCCGCCGTCGAGAAGGGGAAGACGCAATTCGCCGAGGTCGCGCGCGTGCTCTCGAATGCGCTCGCGACGCGCCCCTACATCCTCGGCGAGCAGTTCTCGGCGGCCGACGTGATGATCGGCGGCATGCTCGGATGGGCGAGCATGATGGGCCTCCTCTCCGATCAGCCGACGCTGCAAGCCTACGTCAAGCGCGTGACGGACCGACCCGCCTTCCAGCGCGCCCGCAGCTGACGCCGCTCGCGCGGACGGCAGGACCTTCGAGTATCCATTTGATTCCGCCCTTCCGCATGCACTACACTGTAGTGCATGCGGAAGAACGCGGTGTACAGTTGGCGGGTCTCGTCGGAGCTCAAGACCACGCTCGAACACGCGGCGCGGCAGGAACATCGCAGTCTCGGTGCCCTCATCGACCAGATCGCTGCTGAATGGCTCGCGAGGAAACGCCGCGCCTCGCGCGGTGACGAGAGCATGCAGCGGCGGCTGCAGGCCGCCGCGGCGAGGCATTTCGGGACGATTCGCGGCGGCGATGCACGTCGTTCCGAAAAAGCGCGGGAGCTGATTCGCACGCGACTTGCGGCACGTCGTGGCCGCTAACGGCCTGATCGACACCGGCGCGATCGTTGCCTTGCTCGACCGCGACGATGGCTGGCATGCGCGATGTATCGACGCGTTTCGGAGCCTGCGGCTCCCACTGGTCACGTCCGCCGCGGTTCTGACGGAGGTGTTTCACCTCGTCGGAGACCGCCGTCACGATGTCGTCGCTGCGTGGAAGTTCGTGCGCTCCGGGGCGCTGTCGGTCGCGCCGATCACCGACGAGGACCTTCCCGCGCTCGACGCCTTGATGGCGCGTTATCACGACCGGCCGATGGATTTTGCGGACGCGACGCTCGTCCATCTCGCAGAGCGGGAAGGCACGAGCGTCGTGCTGACGATCGACCACGGCGATTTCGAGACGTACCGTCTCGATCGTCGTCGAAAGTTCCGCATCGTACCCGCGCCCATGTGACACGCCGCTCGTGGTGAATTCAGCCGTCGGCCTCGTGGCGTTGCCTCCGTAAGTGTCGTGGCCTATTGAGGAGGCGCGCCATGAGATCGCGAAAACCCTCGCGAACCGCGACTGTGAAACGCGCGCGGAACGGCGACGTCAAGCCTGCCCATGCGCAGCGCGCCTCCGCACCCCTCATCACCGCCGCCGATCTGCGACGCGCGGTCTTCGAGCTCGCGAGTACCCTCGCGCCGGCCGACGTCGACGACCTTCTCGGCAGCGAGGACGAGCTGCGCGAGCGTGCGGGCCGCGTCGACGGTGCGGCGGGGAAGCTCTTCGCCGCGCAGCTCGAGCTCGCGATCACGGTACTGCGCGACCATGCGGCGGGGCGGTGTCCGCAGATTCCGTATTTCACGATCAGCATGCTCGCCGCGGCGCTCGCGTATCTCGTCGACGATTTCGACTTGATCCCGGATTTTCTGCCGCGCATCGGCACGCTCGACGACGCCCTCGTGATGACGATGGCGTTCCAGCAGGCCGAGGACGGTCTCCGTCGCTACTGCACGTGGAAGGAGATCGATCCGACGCCGGTGCTCGGCGCCCCCGGGAAGGAGTGACAATGAGATCGCTCACACCCGGGTTTGCGCTCGTCGCCGTCGTCGGCCTGGTGGCCGGGACGTGCACCGCCCTCGGCGCCGGGACGTCGATCGCCGACGAGCAACCATCACGCATGGTCACGGTGCGCGACGTCACCGCGCGTCCCGGCATGGTCTCGGGTGTGCTGGTGAACCATTCGCAGAAGCTGCTGCGCGACGTCCGGCTGCTCTTCCACCACACCTGGCTGTGGGCGGACGAGTTCCATCCGGGCGAGGACAGCCCGGGACGTGCCGACTACTACACGGTACGAAATGAGCTGCCGCCCGGCGGGACGGTCGAGTTCAGCTACCGGCCAGAGCCGCCGCTGCCCGACCGCGGCGACGGACGGTTCGAGACCACCGTCGACGTCGTCGGGTGGATGGAGGTCGGGCGCTGATCGCGGCACATTCAAGACGCCGACACATCGTGCAGACGGCGCCATACACGCACGACGGCAGCGGAGGGACGCTCGCGCAGGTCATCGACTTCTACGACCGCGGCGACGTGACGAACGTCTCGGTGCCGGAGAGCCTGCCCGAATGAAGCTCGGCGCCTACCTCCGCAACATGGGACCGCAGTCGACGCCGCGTACGCTGGTCGCGTGCGCACGCGTGGCGGAGGCGTCGGGCCTCGACGACGTGTGGGTCGCCGATCACATCGCGATCCCGCCCGACGACGCCGAGGGCTCCGGCGGGCGTTACCTCGACCCGCTCGCGACGCTCGAGTTTCTCGCCGGCGCGACCGAGCGTATCGGTCTCGGCACCGGCGTGCTCGTGTTGCCGTATCGTCCGCCGCTCGCGACCGCGAAGTGGGTGGCGACGATCCAGGAGCTCTCAGGCGGGCGCCTGCGCTTCGGCGTCGGGGTCGGCTGGATGGAGCCCGAGTTCCGCGCCGTCGGCGTCGCGCGCCGTGACGCGGCGAAGGTCACCGACATGACGCTCGAGTTCGTGAACCGCTGCTTCGCGAACGACGAGGTCGAGGCGAACGGCCAGCGCTTTCTCTTCTTGCCGCGGCCGACGCGGCCGCCGATCCTGGTCGGCGGCGCCGCGCCGCATGCGCTCCGCCGCGCCGCGCGCTTCGGTGACGGCTGGATGCCGATGGGACGCGACCCGGACGCATTGCGCTCACCCGTCGCGCAGCTGCGCGAGCTCTTCGCGGCGGCAGGGAAGGGCGCGCCCGAGGTCGTCATGCTGACGGCACTGCCGCTCGACGATCCCGCCGCCGCGGCCGCGCGCGCCCGCGCGTTTGCCGACGCCGGTGCGACCGGCGTCGTGCACGGGGCCCGGTATGACGACGCCGACGCGTTCCGCCGCGCCGTCGACGTGCTCGCGCGTCACGTCGCGCCGGCGCTCGCCGGCTGATCTCGGTCAAATCACTCGTGCTGCTGCACGAACAGCAGCGACGACGGTCCGCCGTCGATCGAGATCGTCTGCCCGGTGACGAAGGACGACGCGTCCGAGGCGAAGAAGACGCATGGCCAGGCGATCTCCTCGACGCGTCCCAAGCGTCGGAGCGCCGTCGAGTGCTCGATCGTGCGGCGCAGCTCCGGTGTCGGCCACGTGCGCGCGCCCGCTTCCGGCGTGTCGATCGGCCCCGGCGCGATGCAGTTCACGAGGATGCCGTGGCGCGCCCACTCCATCGCCAGCGTACGGGTCAAGTTCTGCACACCCGCCTTCGCCGCGCCGTAGTGCGACATCCCGGGCGCGCCGTAGACGCCCGCGTCCGACGACATGTTGATGATGCGCCCGTGGTGCTTCGCCGCGATCCATTTCAGCGCCGCGGCTTTCGAGCAGAGGAAGGTCCCCTGCAGGTTGATCGCGACGATCGTCGCGAACCCGTTCGGGCTGATCTCCTCCGCCGGCTGAAAAAAGCTCGCCCCGTGATTGTTGATCAGCACATCGAGCCCGCCGAACTTCTCGTACGCGCGCTCTACCATCCGCTCCACCTGCGAAGGATCGCGGACGTCGCACGTGATGCTCTCGACGACGCCGCCGTCCGCGCGGATCCCCTCCGCCACCGGGCCGAGATGCTCCGCGTTGCGGCTGGCGATCAGCACCTTCGCGCCTCGCCCGGCGAACTCGCGCGCAATCTCCGCTCCGATCCCGGTCCCGCCGCCGGTGACGATGACTACCTTCCCGTCGACGCTGAACACGTCACGATTCATGAGTTCCTCGGGAGCAACGCGGCAGATGCGGCGTTATCGGCTGCGGCCGTCGTTCCGAGGGCTCGGCGACCACCGACCTTCACTGCCGATCGTGCGCTCGATTTCGCGGTCGGCCTCTTCCATCTCCTTCGCCCAGTCGCGCACCTTGCGCGGCGCGTTCTTGAACTCCTCGAAGAGGGGCCGCGCGAGCTCGCGACGGCTGATGCCCTCGGGGGCGACCATGATGTCGATCTGCGCGCTCGCGAGATCGAAGCCGCTGTGGACGAGGTCTTCCGCGTCCATGCCGTAGGCGGTGAGCGTTTGGCGGAGCGCGGCGGCGTTGGTGCCGAAGCGGCGTGCGACCTCGTGGATGTTCTGGATGCGGTAGTCGCCGTTCGCCGTGATGCCGAGATGATAGGCGCAGAACAGGTCGAACGGATCGATCTCGCCGCCGCGCGGCACGTTCGGCGCTTGCGGACGAGGCGCCTCGTGGTGGTCACGTTGCACCGGGCGCGACGGGCGGCCGTCGCCGCGCCGCCAGCGCGGCGGTTGCGAGTAGGCTCCCCCGGCCCCCTGCGCCGCGTGTCCCGGTGACCAGCGACGGCCGCCGCCCTGCGCGCCCGCTCCGCCGTTCGACCATCGTCAGCGACCGAATTTGCCGCCGCCGTCGGGAGGGCGCGGTGTCTGGCCGTTTGCTCCGCGCGGGCGCCGCGGCGCCTGGCCGTCCGACGCGCCCTGCCAGCGCGACGGACCGAGCGGCACTCCCGACGACGGACCGACATAGCCACGCGGTGGCGCTGACCCGTTCGGGTGTCCGGCCCCGCCGTACAGTGGCTGGCCAGACGAGCTCGCGGAGGGTTGATCCCAGGGAGGGCGGCGCCCTCTCCGATTGCGACCGCTCATCTCCGATCGACTATGCCTGAACGCGTTGCCGTCGTCGAGTTCCGATTGCGCCTACGCGTACTGCCTCCTAGTGTCCCGAGTCTGAATTCGGGACACTAGGGTGCGGGGATGCTCGGGTACCTGATCGATCGTGCACGTCGCATGCGACGCGGCGGACACTCGGAGGCGCCGCACATTCCGGGCGGCGGCATCGTCCGCGAGCTCGTGTTCGGCGCGAACGACGGGCTCGTCGCGGCGTTCGCCGTCGTCTCCGGCGTCTACGGCGCGGCGGCACCGGCGCACGTCGTGTTCCTCGCCGGGCTCGCCGAGCTGATCGGCGGTACGATCGCCATGGGGCTCGGCGGCTATCTCGCGGTGAAGAGCGAGCGCGAGTATTACCTCGCCGAGCGCGGGCGCGAGGAGCGCGAGGTCGATCTCTACCCCGAGACGGAGCGCAAGGAAGTCCGCGAGATCTTCCGCGCCAAGGGCTTTCACGGCGACGTGTTGAACGCGATCGTCGCGCACGTCACCGCCGAGCGCAGCCGCTGGGTCGACAC
>VBKW01000158.1:0-16888 GCA_005879405.1 Deltaproteobacteria bacterium | reverse complement strand
GGTGAAGAGCGAGCGCGAGTATTACCTCGCCGAGCGCGGGCGCGAGGAGCGCGAGGTCGATCTCTACCCCGAGACGGAGCGCAAGGAAGTCCGCGAGATCTTCCGCGCCAAGGGCTTTCACGGCGACGTGTTGAACGCGATCGTCGCGCACGTCACCGCCGAGCGCAACCGTTGGGTCGACACGATGATGCGCGACGAGCTCGGCCTGTCACTCGACCCGCACCGTCTGCCCGCCGTCGCCGGCGTCGCGACCGGCGCGGCGTATGCGTTCGGCGCCGCGATGCCGACCCTGCCGTACGCGGCGCTCGCGCCGACGGCGGCGTCTCGCGCGTCGATCGCGCTCACGCTCGCGACCCTCTTCTTCGTCGGCGCGGCGAAAACCGTCGTGACCGGCCACTCGTGGTGGCGGGCGGGCGTCGAGGCGACGGTGATCGGCGCGCTCGCCGCCGGGGCGACCTTCGCGGCGGGCCTCCTGCTCGGCGGCTGACGCCGTCCCGCTGCTCGGCGGCTGAAGACCGTGTGAGGCGCCGCGGACTGGAATCTCCATCGAATCCCACTATGATCGACCGCTGCAAAATCCCCCGGGAGGTGCGCGGATGTGGAGCGACTTCAAAGCGTTCTTGCTGAAGACGAATGCGTTGGCCCTCGCGATCGGCGTGATCATCGGCGCCGCGACGGGCAAGGTCGTGAGCGCGATCGTCGCGGATGCACTCATGCCGATCATCAGCTTGATGATCCCGAGCGGCAGTTGGCGCGAGGCGCAGCTCGTGCTCACGCAGACGACGGGCGCCGACGGCAAGCCGGTCGTGAACGCGATCAAGTACGGCGACGTCCTCGGCAACGTCGTCGACTTCGTGATCGTCGCCTTCCTCGTGTTCGTGATCACCAAGGCGCTCGTGCGTGAGAAGGCGCCCGCGCCGACGAAGTCGTGTCCGGAGTGCAAGGAGACGGTCGCGCTGGAGGCGCGCCGCTGCAAGTGGTGCACCGCGCCGCTCGTGTGAGGAACGCTCAGCGAGCGGCGGCGCGCCGCGGTAGCTCGACGGTCTCACCGCGGATCGCCGCCAGCGCCGCGGCGATCTCGTCGTGCACGCGGTCGAGGAGCTCGGCATGATCCTCGTCCGGCCGGCGACGGATGGGATCGCCGATGTGCACGCGGACGCGGACGCCGAACGGAATCGGCAGAAAATTGGCGCGCATGAGGCGCCACGACTCGTCGATCGCGACCGGTACGATCGCCGTCGCCGGCGCGGCGGCCAGGAGCGCCAGCGAGCCGCGCGGCTTGAACGCGCCGAGCGCGCCCGCGCGCGCGCGCGTGCCCTCGGGGAAGATCACCGCCGAGACGCCGTTCCGCTCGACACGCTCGCCGAGCGCGCGGATCGCCCCGAGCGCCTGCTCCGCGTCGTCCCGGTCGATGAGACAGTTGCCGCCGCGCTGCAGGTTGTAGGAGACGCTCGGGATGCGACGCGCGAGCGAGCGCTTGGAGACGAACTTCGGGAAATTCGTGAAGAACACGTGGCCGAGGAGTGCGATGTCGAACATGCTCTGGTGGTTCGAGATGATGAGATACGCCTGATGCGATCGCACCGCCGGCGAGCGTTCGACCTTCAGCCGCAGACCGGTGATCCGGAATGCGGTGACGAGCGACGTGCAGAGGCCGCCGACGGCGTAATCGTGGGGGCGCTTGCCGAACGCTTTCGCCACGCGCTGCACGACCTCGAAGACCAGCAGAACGAGACCGAAGACGGGGAGGAAGAGCAGCGTCACGGCCCAATCGAGGACGCGACCCATGGCCGCGCACCGTGCAGGAAACTGCCGCGTGACGCAAGCGCTGTGACGCGGGTCTGAACCCTGGGCGTGGTGCGCCTCGTCGACGTCCTGCTGCTGACGGTGCTGCTCGCCGGCGCGCTCGCGTGGCCGTTGCACGCGCCGCCGATCGCTGCCCACGGCGAGGCGCGCGAGGGCCTCGTCGTGCAGGACGTCGCGCTGCGCGGCGAGTGGACCCTGCCACGGCGGAACGGCGAGCTGCCGTCGAAGCCGCCGTTGTTCCACTGGATGGCCGCGGCGGCGGCGCGCGCGTTCGGCCTCACGGACGCCACGGTGCGTGCGCCGTCGGCGATCGCGGCGTGGGTGACGCTCGTCGCGACGTTCGCGCTCGGCACCGCGATCGGCGGTCGCGCGAGCGGCTGGATCGCCGCGGGTGCGCTCCTCGGCATGGCCGGCTTTTGGCAGTCGGCGTGGGAGGCGCGCGTCGACATGGTGTTCGTCGCCGCCATCACGGTGGCGCTGGTCGCGTTTTTCGCCTGGTACCGCCGCGGCGGCGCCGTCGCGCGCGCCTGCTGCTACGCCGCGACGGCGTGTGCCGTGCTCGCGAAGGGCCCGGCCGGCGCCGCGCTGCCGGGATCGATCGTCCTCGCCTTCGTCGCGCGCGAGTCGTGGCGTCGGCACCGCGGCCCCGTAGGCGTCGTCGACGGGGTGGACGACGACTCGGGGCGCGACGCTGACGATGCCGCGGGCGTGCGTGCCGCCGTCCTTGCCGGTGCGCCGGCGACGCTCGGCGCTGGGGGCGCCGGGCCGCTTGCGCACCTCCGCGCCGTCGTCGCGCGGTTCTGGTCGTGGCCGCTCGTCGCGCTGGTCGCGCTCGTCGACGTCGGGTGGTACGCGCTCGCGTACCGTCGCGGTGGCGTCGACTTTCTGACGGTGCAGCTCCTGCACGAGAACGTCGATCGCCTGGTCGGGCGCGGCGTCTTCGGCATGCACGGCGGCCGCTCGCGGTTCGACATGATCACGCAGCTCGCGACCGACGTCCTGCCGTGGAACCTCGTGATCGTCGCGTCAGCGGTCGCGTGGGTGCGCGGCGCGCGCGCCGACCTCGGCGCGCGCTTCCTGCACGCGTGGTGGCTCGTCGTCGTCGCAGTGTTCACCGCCGCGTACGGGAAGCGCGACATCTATCTCTTGCCGCTCTACCCGGCGCTCGCGCTCCTTGCGGGACGCGCGCTCGCGGCGGCGACGGCGCGCGCTCCCGCCGGGCCCGTGCTCGGCGTCGTGCCGGTGCCCGCGGCGCTGCGGCGACGATTCCCGACGCGTCCGGCCCTCGCGCTCGTCGCGCTGGCGATCGTCCTATTCGACGCGACGGTGGTGACGGTCTTCCAATTTGCGCGGCTCCGTGACGTGCGACGCCATTCGCTGCTCGCCTTCGTGCGCGATGTCGAGGCGCACCTCCCGGCGGATGCGACGCTCTACGCCGCGCACGATCTCGACGGTAGCGACCTGCAGGTGCTCGCGTATCGGCTGCGCCGCGCGATTCCGCGGACCGCGACGGAGGACCCGCTCGCGGTGCCACGCGTCGCGCGCGCGCCGGACGTCTACGTGCTCCTGCCGTCGGCGACCGCCGACGCACGCAGCGACGCGCGCGTGCGGCGCATCGCGACCTCGAGCCGCCGCGGCGCCAACGTCGCGCTCATCGCGGTGTCGCCGGAGCCCACGCAACCGACGGCTGTGGCAGGGTAGATGCGCGCGCCGTGCGTTGACACCTCCGGCGGGCTTCCGTACGCTTTCGCGCGACATCATTCGCGATGCCGAACGAGAAGACGCCTGCGAAGATGATGCTCGGCTTCGTCGTGCGGCAATGCGCCGTCGCGCTCGGCCATCGCCCGTCACCCGCCGAGCTCGCCGAGTGGGCGAACAATCAACGCGAAGGGCGCCGGCGCTACTGCCTTTTCGGGCGCGCGATCACGGTCGACGAGGCGCGCGTGATCCTGCGTCACCCCGGCCGTCCGGTGACGGTGCGTTCCGCCGGTCCGTACCCGTTGTACTCGCTCGCGTAGTCAGCCGACGAGCTCGTCGAGCCACGACGCCAGGTCGGTGAGGCTCGCAGCAGTGATCTCGTGACCCATCGCGTACTCGCGGTACGTGACGGGCACGCCGAGCGTGCGCAGCGACTCGACGGACTGGCGAGCACGCGCGACGGCGATGGTCTCGTCACTCGCGCCGTGCTGCACGAGCGTCGGCAGACCGCGGCGCGCGTCGTTCGGCCGCAGCGTCGCGACCATCGGCGGCGGTAACCACGAGCTGAGCGCGACGAGCGCGGCGAAGCGCTCGGGCTCGGTGAGCGCCAGGAAGTACGCGAGCACGCCGCCCTGGCTGAAGCCGGCGAGCACGAGCTTCCGGCGGTCGATCGCGTAGCGCTCCTCGGCCGCGGTGATGAACGCGCGCACGCGATCGGCCGAGCGCGTGATCGCCCCCTCATCGAAGAGCTGGCCGGAGCCCGTCAGCGGAAACCAGCCGAACCCGGCGGCGCTCGCGACCGGCACGGTCAACGCGCCCTGCGGGCAGATCATCTGCACGCGCCCGCCGCCGAGAAACGGCGCGATGCCGATCAAGTCGTGGGCGCTCGCTCCCCAGCCGTGCAGCGCGATGATCGTCGGATGCGGCCCGTCGCCGGCCGGCTCGTACAGCGTATGGGCAAGGTCCACGATTCCTCCCGTCGTCCACGTTGGCGGCGGCGACGTGCTCTCTGCTACCTTCTTCGAATGCGGGACCGCAAGGCGGGCGGATGAAGCTCCTGCTGTTCGATCTCGACGGCACGATCCTGCACGCGCGGCATACGCCCGGGCGCGTGCCGTTCGACCTGGCGATGCATGACACCTTCGGGGTCGACGTGGCGCTGCGGCGGATACGGCCCGACGGCAAGACCGATCCGCGAATCGTCACCGAGCTGTTGGCACAGGCCGGCGTCGGCGACGAGCCGGACGCCGCGGCATTTGCCGCCTTCCACGATGCACTCGCGGCGCACCTCGCGGCGGCGATCGCCGACGGCTCGACGCGCGTCGAGGCGATTCCCGGCGTGCCGCGTCTGCTCGAGACGCTGGCGCGCGACGACCGCTTCGCGCTCGGCGTCCTCACGGGGAACCTCGAGCGTGCCGCCGAGCTGAAGCTCCGTGCGGCCGGTCTCGCGCGTTTCTTCCCGGTCGGCGCGTTCGGCAGCGATCACGCCGATCGCCACGTGCTGCCGGAGATGGCCCGCGCCCGGCATCGCGAGCGGAGCGGCGTCGACGTGCCGCTCGTGGACTGCGTAATCATCGGCGATACGCCGCTCGATCACGCCGCCGCGCGCTGCAACGGCATGGCGTGCGTACTGGTCGCGAGCGGGCGCATTCCGCTCGAGGAGCTCGTCGCGCTCGCGCCCGCGGCGGCGTTCGGTGACTGGAGCGACGCGGCCGCGATTCACGCGGCGCTCGCCGAGCTATGACGAAGCCGCGTCGCACCACGGCCTTCCGGCGCTCGCAGCCCGCGAGGCTCGTCGCCAACGAGACGCGTGAGGCGGCGGCGCGCGGCGAGTACCGCGTCGTCGTGCAGAAGGACTATCTCAAGTTCTCGGCGGCGCACTTCATCGCGTACAAAGGCTTCCGCGAGCCTCTCCACGGCCACAATTATCAGGTGTCGGTTGCGATCAGCGGCGTCGTCGGCGCCGACGGGTACGTCCTCGACTTCGGTGTGGTGAAGGAGCTCACGAAGGCGGTCTGCGCCGAGCTCGACGAGCGGGTGTTGGTGCCGGCGGAAAGCGATTGTCTCGAGATCACGCGCGACGCGACGACCGTCACGCTGACCTACGAGGACGGCACGCGCTTCGCGTTTCCGACGAGCGACACCGTGCTCTTGCCGATCGTGCACGCGTCGGCGGAGGAGCTCGCGAGGTACGTGCTCCACCGGCTGCGCGACGGTCTCGCGGCGCACGCCGTCCGCGGGCTCGCCGACATCGAGGTCGGCGTCAGTGAGGCGCCGGGGCAGGCGGCGTACTGCCGCGAGCGCTTTTGATCGCGTCCTGCCGCAGGATTCGCCTGTTCGTGTACGGCTCTCTCATGCGAGGGCAGGAGGCGCACCACCTGCTCGATGAAATGCGCGGCGCTCGCAGGATCGGCCGCGCCTCGATACGCGCTCGCCTGTTCGATTTGCGTCGCTATCCGGGCGCGGTACACGCCGATGTCGGTCGTGTCCACGGCGAACTCTGGGAACTGGATAGCCGGCCTGGTGCGCTCGCGAGGCTCGATCGCTACGAAGCGTTCGATCGCCAGCGGGCAAACAAGAGTCTCTTCGTGAGACAGCATGCGGCGGTCCGTTTGCCGGATCGTACGGTGGTTCGCGCGTGGGCGTACTTCCTGCGACGACTACCGATGACGGCCGCCGTCATCGAGAACGGCGATTGGCGCGCGCATCGGCGTCTCATGCGTCATCAGGAGGGATGCCAACGGTTGTAGAATCTGATGTCATCAGATATTCTGTGAGCATGAAGATGCTTTCAGTGACCGAGGTCGCACGAAACTTCCGACGCGTCCTCGATTCGGTGGAGCACGGGCAAGAGGAGATCGTCCTCGTTCGTAACCGCCGCCGGGTCGCACGTCTCGTGCCGGAGGCACCCGCCGAGAACGCGCTCGAGGTGTTCGGAGATCTGTATCGCACGCTCGACGACCGGACGGCCGATGCATTGTCGAATGCCGTCTCTGCCTTGCGGAAGCGCCGGACGGGCCGGGTTTCGGAGCTGAGGAACCCGTGGCCGGCTGGCTGATCGACACCAGCATCTGGATCGCCGTCGAGCGCGGACGCATCAGTGCCGCGGATCTACACGCCGTTACGCGCCAGGAGCCGGTGTACCTGTCACCCATCAACGTAGCCGAACTGCAGTTCGGCGTGGAGATGTTGCGGGCTGGAGCCGTGAAGCAGCGGGCGGCTGCGGCCCTTCGTCGTGTGCGACGCAAGCCGCAGTTACGAATCACCGTGGAAACTGCCGAGGTGTTCGGATCGCTCGCTGCCGCCCTCAAGCGCTCGGGGCGAGATGCGGCGCATCGGATCAACGACCTCTGGCTTGCCGCGCAAGCGATTCAGCGCGACTGCGCGCTGCTGACGTCGAATCCGAAGGACTTCAAAGATATCCCCCGATTGAAGGTTATCGCGCTGCGTCTGGCGTAAGTCGTGCCACCAGCGTCGCGTCACCCGATTTGCGCGCTAGACTCCTCGAAGCGAGGTGTCGCGGCCGACCGTCACGCGCTATCTGCGTCGCACGTGGCCGGCGCTCGTGCCGCGTTTCGAGCGCCTGGTCGGGCGCGCTCGCGCGGAGCGCGTCGGTCGACCACGCCGCCCGCCGCGATCGACGTAATCGACGCGGGCCGAGCCGACCGGGCGCTGCTCGATCGCCGCGACCGTCGCGCACGAGGTGCCGCTCGCCACACGCCCCGCGACCGTCGCTCAGCGCGGGACGCGGATCATCGGCGTGATCACCGGCGAGTCGCCGACGCGGATCTCACGGACCACCTCGAAGCCGTGACGTTGGTAGAGCGGGACGTTGGCGGGGTTCGACGACTCGAGATACGCATGCACGTGCTGGGAGTCGATGTGCGCCAGTGCGTGCCGCAGCAGCGCGGCGCCGATCCCTCGGCCCTGGTGGGTCGGATCGACGCCGATGAAGACGAGATGCCAGTGCGGCTCGGCGGGATGTGATTCCGCCATCTGCTCCATCACCACCGGAGCTGCAGACAGCGCCGGCTCCCGAAGGGTCTCGCCGAGCAACGCTTCCAGCGCCTCACCGTCCGGAACGACGCCCGGCGGCAGCCACAACGATCCGCCGCGGAAATCGCCGCTCACGTGCGCCGTTCTGTTCTCGAATGCGCGGCCGCCGAAGGCGCGGACCAAGGCCGGGAAGTTGCGCAGGTACTCGTGCGGCTCGGGCCATAACCAGCGCATGGCCGGGTCCGAGGTGAACGCCGTCAGCTGGATGCTCACGGCGCGCGGTGCCTCGGCGTCGTCGACGATGCGAATCTCCGGGTCACGCATGTAATTCTCCCTGAGGTTCTACGCGCGCTCAGACCCGCCGCTCGCGCCCCTCCCAGTACGACGCGCGGATCTCGCGCTTCAAGAGCTTGCCCGAAGGATTGCGCGGGACCTCGGCGACGAAGTCGACGGAGCGCGGGCGCTTATAGTCGGCGAGACGCTCGCGGCAGAAATCGATGATGTCGTCCGCGGTCGCGCGCGCGCCGTCTTTCAGCTGCACGACGGCCTTCAGCTCCTCGCCCCACTCCTCGTTCGGGACGCCGATCACCGCGACGTCGAGCACCGCGGGGTGCTCGTAGATGATCTCCTCGATCTCCGCGGGATAGATGTTGACGCCGCCGGAGATCACCATGTCGGTCTTGCGGTCGACGATGTAGAGGTAGTTGTCCTCGTCGAGATAGCCCATGTCGCCGACGGTCATGTACTCGCCGCGGAACGCTTCCTTCGTCTTCTCGGGATCCTTGTAGTACTGCATCGCGCGCACGAGCGGGTTCGTGATGTAGATGCTGCCGACCTGGCGCCGCGGGAGCGGCGTCCCGTCGTCGTCGAGGATGAGGATGTCGGTGCCGGCGACGACCTTGCCGCAGCTCGCAGGGCGCGCCCGCTGCTCGGCGGGCGGGAGGATCGCGTTCAGGCCGGCGTCGGTCGAGCCGTAGTACTCGTAGACGCAGTCGCCGAAGAACTCGATCGCGGCGAGCTTGGTCTCGAGCGGGAAGGGCGCGGCGCCGACGATCAGCGACCGCATCGACGAGACGTCGTAGCGGCGCTTCACCTCATCGGGGATCACCTTCTCGCGGTCGACGAGCGCGAGGAACTCCTCGGGGTCGAACTTCGCCATGATGACGAGCGTGCCGCCGAGGGCGACCGTCAGCGCCGCGCCGAGCGTCGGCGCGCTGTGGTAGAGCGGCGCCGGCACGATGTGCACCTCGCTGCCCGGTTGCAGGCCGAAGCCCTGCACGATGCCGAGAAGCATCATCGGGTCGATGCCACCGGAGCGGTACACGCCCTTCGGACGACCCGTCGTCCCCGAGGTGTAGATCATCGCGTTCATCGACGGTGGCGCCTGCTCCTCGGGCTCGGTCGCCGGCTGCGCCGCGAGGAGATCTTCATAGCGCGCGAAGCGGCCGTCATCGCTCGCGCCGACGACGACGTAGCCGCTGCGGACGATGCCGCGCAGCTGATCCATCACGGACGCGACCTCGGGCACGAACTCGGCGCCGCAGACGAGCGCGCGCGCGTCGGAGTTGTCGACGATGTACTCGATCTCGCGGCCGCGGAGGCGATAGTTGAGCGGCACCATGACGACGCCGATCTTGGACGCCGCCTGCGCGACTTCCATGAACTGGTGGCAGTTGTGGAGCATCACGGCGAGCTTGTCGCCGCGCTCGAGCCCGAGTGCGCGCAGCGCGTGGGCGAGCTGGTTGATGCGACCGTTCCATTCGCGCCACCCGTAGCGCACGTCGCCGCAGACGACGGCGGTGCGGTCGGGCGCGATCGTGGCGTTGGCGGCGGCTCCGATCTCCATCGGCGACTCCTTCGCGGGCGGGAATGGCGCGTCGGTAGTCGCGCCCGTCCCCTCATAGGAGGGCTATGTTATCGGAGTCAACGCGCCGCGCGGGCGGCGTCAGGCGGCTGCGTCGTCTGCGGCACCGGTGCAGAGAAACGCCTCGATCTCCTCGTGGCGCGCGTCGGCGTCGCGGTAGCCGATGTCGATCAACGCCTGCGAGTAGGCGCCGTCGAAGAGGAGGTAGCTGATGAGATCGGCGCTCTGCGCCTCGGGCGTGCCGAGGCCGTCCAGCAGGTGGCGGATCAAGCGCGGCATCTTGTGGGCGTACGTCTTCGCGACGACCGCGAGATCCTCCGACGGGCTGATGACGAGCGGCGTCACGATGCGCATCGGCTCCGCGACCGCCGGCGCGGCGGTGCGCCCCGGTAGCGGCGTGCGGTCGCCGTCGTACGCGAGAATGAGCTCGTTCATGCGCTTCAGGTGATCGTAGTCGGTGTCGAGGTGATCGAGAAAGACGGCGTTCAGGAGAATGCCGCAGATCTGCGCCAACGGCGGCGCGGAGACGTCGCCGGCGCCGAGCGCCCGCTCGCCGGCGAGCGCCTCGGCGGGCGAGATCGGCTCGGTCGAGCATTGCGAGCGGATGCCGATCGCGAGGACGCGCGTCGCGCCGAGACGGATCGCCGGGCTGAACGGCGCCACTTGCCGGAGCGCGCCGTCGCCGAAGAAGAGCTCGCCGGTGCCGCAGTCGAGCGCGACCGGCGGGAAGACGATCGGAATCGCCGCCGACGCGCACACGTGGTCGACGCCGAGCTCGACCGGCAGCACGACGCGCCGGCTCCGCGACCAGACCGGATGTCCCGGCCGTCCCTGCACGAACGTGAACGAGCGACCGGAATGATAGCTCGTCGCCGAGATCGCGGTCGCGTAGAGAGTGCCGCGCCGGATCGCGTCGGCGATGCGGGCGAACGGTACGGCGCGCGCGATGAGCTCGCGGAGCGGCGTCACGTCGAGGAGCGAGCGCGCGCCGGGTCCGGCGGAAATGAGGCCGCCGAGCGAGAGGTCGCGCAGCCAGCGCAGGCCGCCGACCGTGAGCGACGCCGCGTCCGTCCGGAACACGTGCCCCACCTCGAGCTCCGACCAGAGCTGCGCCATGAGCGTCGTGCCCTCGACGAAGTCCGCGCTGTGCGCGGCGAGCATCGTGCCGTTGATGGCGCCCGCGGATGCGCCGGCGACGATTGCGAACGGCGATGGCCCACCGCGCAGGGACGCGAGCTCGCTGATGCGTTTCAGGACGCCCGCCTGATATGCGCCGCGTGCGCCGCCAGCCATGAGGACCAGTCCGCGCATGTTCGGTTTACCTCGCAGGCATATGAGCAAAGCGGGTGCCAGCGAATTTCGCGAGCGCCGACGTGCGCCGTTTCAACTCCGACGCGGGCGCGACGCCGTTGCGTGTCGCGGATCGACGGCGCATGCGCCACGAATGCCGCACAGCGGTACTGCGATGACGCTTCTGCGTTGACGCTTGTCAAAATTGTTGCTGCCCGATAGCTCGTGAGGATTCATGTGCCGCTGCGAGAAGATCGCTCGCCTCCGTCGCCGCGCCGTGCTCGTCGTCGTCGCGCTCGCGCTGGCGGCTCTCGGCGCCTGCTCGACGCCGCTTCCCGACCCGCAGTCCGCCGGCGCGCAGATCTATCAAGTGCGCTGCTCCGGCTGTCATGCGCTCTACGCGCCCGCGTCGCTGACGGCGGCGATGTGGGAGATGCAAGTCGAGCGCATGCAAACGGTGATGCTCCGCGCGGCCGTGAACCCGCTCACCGAGCAGGAGCGCTTCCTCGTCCTCACCTACTTGAAGGCGCACGCGACCGACGCGACGAGTGCGAGCGCGCCGGCGGCGAGCGCGGCGCCCGTCGCGTCGCCGTGAGCACCGCCGGCGCCTTCACGTGCTGCTCCCGGGTGGGTCGATGACGATATGGCGGGTGGACGCGTGTTGAGCGTTCGGCTCGCCGGCGGCGACGCGACGCGCGCCCGCGTCGATCTGCTCGCACTCGCCGTCACCCGCGACGGGATGGCCACGGCGCTGCGGCCGTTCGAGCGCGCGATCGGACGCCGCGTCGCCCGCGAGCTCGAGCTGCGTCGGTTCACGGCGGCGGAAGGCTCGGCCCTCGTGCTCGTCGGCGGCCGCCGCCTCGGTGCCCCGCACCTCGTCGTCGTCGGCCTCGGCGCGTCGGGGCCGGTCGGCGCCGATGCGTGGCGGCGCGCCGCCGATCAGGTCGTCGTCAAGGCGCGCGAGGTGCGCGCGCGGACCGCAGCGCTCGTGCTCGGACTGCCACCCGCCGACTCGGCGGCGACGATCGAGGTGCTCGCCGAGGCGGCGACGCTCGCGTCGTACGCGTTCACGGAATACCGCCACGATCCGGAGCGCGTCGCGCTGCGGACGCTGGCGCTCTACGGTCTCGGCGAGACCGACGCGGGGAAGACGCCTGCGGCCGGCCGGAATCCCGCGAATGCGGCCGCGCTGCGTCGCGGTGTCGTCCTCGCGCAGGCGACGAACGAGGCGCGGACGTGGATCAACACGCCCGCCGCGGTGCTCACGCCCGCCGCGCTCGCCGCGGAGGCGGAACGGGTTGCGGCGGCGAGCGGTCTCACCGTCGAGGTCGACGGGCCGGAAGGCATCGCCGCACTCGGCATGGGCGCGCTCCTCGCCGTCGCCCGTGGCAGCGCCGAGGCGCCGCGCTTCATTCGTCTCACGTACCGGCCGCCGGGGGTGAGTCGCCGAGGCGCGGATGCGTCCGCACGAGAGACGCGCCGCCGCATCGCGCTCGTCGGCAAAGGCATCACGTTCGACAGTGGCGGCCTCTCGCTCAAGACCGCCGACGGGATGGAGCACATGAAGCGCGACATGGCGGGCGGCGCGGCCGTCATCGGCGCGATGCGCGCGATCGCCGCGCTCCGCCCGCCGGTCGAGGTGCGCGCGTACGTCCCGGCGAGCGAGAACATGATCGGCGGCTCCGCGATGAAGCCCGGCGACGTGCTCCGCACCGCTGCCGGGAAGACGATCGAGGTCGTGAACACCGATGCCGAAGGCCGCCTCGTCCTCGCCGACGCGCTCGCCGTCGCCGTCCGCGACGCGCCCCACGCGATCGTCGACATCGCGACGTTGACCGGCGCCGTGCGCACCGCGCTCGGGACGCGCGTCGCGGCGGTGCTCGGCAACGACGTCGCCCTCGTGCGCGCGCTCCTCGACGCCGGCGCGGCGAGCGGCGAGCGCCTCTGGCAGTTGCCGCTCGTGTCGGCGTATCGGAGCCAGCTCGACAGCGCCGTCGCCGACCTCCGCAACGTCGCCGCCGACGGGCACGGCGGCACCATTCATGCCGCGCTCATGCTGCAGGAGTTCGTCGCCGGGCGGCCGTGGGCGCACCTCGACATCGCCGGCGTCGCGTTCACCGAGCGCGACCTGCCGTGCACGCCGCGCGGCGCCGTCGGCTTCGGCGTGCGTCTCCTCACACGCTTCGTCCTCGCCGCGGCCGGCACCGCAGAAGACCAGGGCGCCGCGACGGGCGGGCAGCGTGATGCGCCGGCGCGGGCGAACGTGCGCGGGACGCCGCCCGTCGACGGCGATGCGGACGCGCTCGGCGTCAGCTCCGCCGCAGCGCCTCGACGTCGGCGACGTGCTTCGGGACGGCCGCGGAGAGCACGCGGTTCCCCTCGGGGGTGACCAGCACGTCGTCCTCGATGCGGATACCGATGCCGCGCCACTCGGGGGCGACCTGCTCGCAGTCGGGGGCGACGTAGAGGCCGGGCTCGACCGTCAGCACCATGCCCGGCGCGAGCGCGCGCGGCTTGTCGTCGAGGCGGTAGACGCCGACGTCGTGCACGTCCATACCGAGCCAGTGGCTCGTGCGATGCATGTAGAATCGCCGGTAGGTGCCGCCCGCGATCGCGGCGTCGCGCTCCTCCTCGAGGAGACCGAGATGGCGCAAGCCGTCGACGAGGATCTCGAGCGCGCATTGATGCGGCTCGTCGAAGGACGCGCCGGGGCGGACGGTCGCGATCGCCGCCTCCTGCGCGGCGAGCACGACGTCGTAGAGCGCGCGCGCGCGGCCTTCGTAGCGCGCGCCGACGGGAAACGTGCGCGTCACGTCGGCGCAGTAGCCGCCGTACTCGGCGCCGGCGTCGATCAGCAAGAGCTCGCCGTCACGCATCTGCCGCGTGTTCTCGACGTAGTGCAGGATGGTCGCGTTCGGCCCCGAGGCGACGATCGACGGGTACGCGGGACCGGTCGCGCCGCGGCGGCGGAACGTGTAGTCGATCAGCGCCTCGATCTCGTACTCGAACGCGCCCGGGCGCGTCTCGCGCATCGCGCTCGTGTGCGCCTCGGCGGCGATCGCGATCGCGCGCTCGAGCGCCTCGATCTCCTCGGGCGCTTTGAAGAGCCGCATGTCGTGCAGGATGGCGCCCGGATCGAGCAAGCCGCGCGGGCCGGCGCCGCTGCGCGCATGGTTGTCGCGCGCCCAGCCGAAGAGCTCGAACATCCGCGTGTTGAAGCGCTGATCGCGCCCGGGCGCGTAGTAGACGACCGACGCGTGCTCGACGAGCTTCGGCAGGCGCGTGTCGAGCTCGTCGATCGTGTACGCCGCGTCGGCGCCGTAGAGCGTCTTGGCGCCGTCGACGCCGACACGCCGGCCGGTCCACGTTTCCTTCTCGGGGTCGCGCGGGCGGACGAACAGCGTGTAGGGCTGCTCGGCTCCGGGCGCGAGGATGCAGGTCGCCTCCGGCTCGGGGAACCCGGTGAGATAGAGGAAATCGTTGTCTTGCCGAAACGCGTACTCGACGTCGTGCGACCGCACGGAGACCGGCGCTGCGCGCAAGATCGCCACACCCCCGTCCATGCGGCGCATGAAGTCGCGGCGGCGTTGCGCGTACACTTGTGGCCCGTGCATCACCGCCTCGGTTGTACCACACCGATACGGATCCGGGCACGCGCGAGTCTTTCTGCGATTGTGCTCGGCGGCTATGATCGGACTTCGGGAGGTGGTGACATGCGGACCCTGACGATCGTGATGATTCCGGCTCTGGTGTTGGCGGGCGTGTCCACCGCAGCGGCGCTCGATTGCGCGCGCGTGAAAGCGTTGAACGCCGAGGGCAAGCGCGCGTCCGACATCGCGCGCGCGCTCGGGATCACCACTCCCGACGTGCAGGCGTGTCTCGCCGGAGAGGTCGATGACACGTCGAAGACGCGCACGCAGCGACCCGACACCCAGGTGAACGCGCCGACGCTGCCGTCGAGCGACTCGCCCATCCCGCGGCCGCCCGGACAGTAACTCGCGATCCCGCGCCCGACGCGGAAGAGCGCGACGCCACGGGTCGGGCGGCGGGGAGCGGGCCGGGGACGTCGTCGCCGCACCCGACGTGCGCAAGAGGGTAGGTTTGCGCACCACGGGTGCCGCGACGACGTCCCCGGCCCGCTCCCCGTCGCCCGGCCCGTGGCGTCGCGCTCTTCTGCGTCATGTGCGTGGCTGCGTGTTGCTGCGCGCGCCGGCGAAATCTACTGCTGCGGGAACACCTGCAGGAAGGGATGGAGGTCGACGCGGTTGAAGATGCCGTTCACGACGTAGGGGTCGCGGCCGACGATCGCCCAGGCGTCGGCGAGGGAGTCGGCTTCGAGCACTACGAGGCTGCCGGCGCCGTCGGTGAAGGGGCCGGCGAGCGGAACGCGACCGGCGGCGGCGAGGGGGGCCAAGTGGTCGAGGTGCGCGGGGCGGTGCACCGGGCGTTTCGCTTTGGAGTCGGGCGCGTCGTGGCCTATCATGACGAAGAGCGGCATCGGGTCTCCTTCTTCGACGATGCCGACGAGGCTACACCGACATGGCCCACGAGTTCGAGTCATCGCCGCCCCTCGAGATGCTGCTCACGCGCCTCGGCGAGCTCGAGGTCGTCATCGGCGCGCCGGCGGCAGCGCGGCTCGGCGCCGTTCGCGCGCATTTGCAGCGTGCGGTCGCACTACGCGCGGACGGTGACCCGCCCGGCGCCGCCGACGCCGTCCGTCGCGCGATGGAGGAGCTCGCGACGCTCGTCGCCGCCGTCGACCCGGCGGAAGGCTTCTTGATGCGGGCGATCGTCGAGCGGTTCACCGCCGCGCTGATGCGCGGCGAGTCGGGCGAGGTCGAGCGTACCGCCGACGTGATGCGCGAGCGCTCGGGCGCGACCAAGGTCGAGAAGAAATAGCCGCGCCTCGCGACGAATTGACTTCCCGCTCCACATCGCAGACAAAAGTGCGATGGCCGAGGAGCAGACGAAGGCGTGCTGCCAGCGAACGATCGAGCGCATGCTGCGCGTCATTCGCGAGAGCTACGTCTCGTTTCCGGTGATCAAGGACGTGCCGTGCGAGGAGTGCAAAGAGATCCTCGCGATCCGCGTCTATGCGAAGCCGGAGTGATGCCGGCGCGCGTCGCGCCGACGCGAAACGTGCATGCCGCCTCCGGCCGCGGGGCTCCGATGGTGACCTTGCTTCCCGTCTTGATGGCATTGCGCGTGCACGGGCGGTCGACGTCCGCCGCGGCTGCGCACGCCGCCGGCGTGACGCTCGCCGACGCGCGCGCGTGCTTGGCCGACGCCGTTACGACGGGATTGGTACGGGGTGACGACGACGGATTCACGCTGACGGCGACGGGCCGAGCCGAGCTCGGCGCGCTGCTCGCGCGCGAGCGGCGCGATCGCGGCGCGCTCGCGGCGTGCTACGACGAGTTCGTGGCGACGGATGGACGCCTGAAAGCGCGGATCGCGGCCTGGCAGCTCGCCGCCGTACCGGCCGCGGCGGCCGCGCTCGGCGAGCTTCGCGCCGTCGCGGGCGAGGCGGTCGCCGTGGCCGAACGACTCGCCGCGGTCCTGCCGCGCCTCGCGCCGTACGCGCGCCGCCTCGCGGCCGCGGCCGACGCGCTCGCGCGCGGCGACACGCGGTTCGTCGCGAGCCCGCGCGTCGACTCGCTCCACCAGGTGTGGTTCGAGCTGCACGAGGATCTGCTCGTGACGCTCGGGCGGGAGCGCGCCGCGTGAGGGTGCCCCCGACGCGCACCCTCGGGGCGATCGTCTTCGATTTCGACCACACGCTCACCGACTTCGGACGCAACGTCGAGTGGCCGAAGGCGCGCACGGAGCTGGTCGAGCTCTACGCGGCGACGGGCATCGACACCGACACGGTCGTGCGCGGCCGCGGCGCGCTGTCGGTGATCGCCGCCCTCGACGCCGCGGTTGCGCAGCGCCACTCGCCCGAGTACGCGTACGCGACGCGCGTCGAGGCGTCGCGCATCCTCGAGCGCGTCGAGGTCGCCGGCGCGCCGCGCGCGCGGCTCCTTCCCGGCGTCGCGGCTCTCCTCGCGGAGGTCGCGGCGTGCGGCTTGCGGCTGGCGATCGTCAGCGCCAACGCCGAGAGCGCGATCCGCGTCGCGCTCGGGCACCTCGGAGTCGCCGATCGCTTCACCGCGATCGTCGGGCGCGATCCCTGCCGGCCGCTCAAGCCCGAGCCCGACCAGCACCGCGAGGCGCTCCGTCTCCTCGGGTGCG
>VBKW01000157.1 GCA_005879405.1 Deltaproteobacteria bacterium | reverse complement strand
GACACGACGATCGGCGACCTCCTCGCGGAAGCGATGGAGAAGGTCGGCAAGGAAGGCGTCATCACCGTCGAGGAGGCGAAGAGCCTCGACACCACCCTCGAGACCGTCGAGGGCATGCAGTTCGACCGCGGCTATCTGTCGCCGTACTTCGCGACCAACGCCGAGAAGATGATGGTGGAGCTCGACGAGCCGCTCTTGCTCTTCCACGAGAAGAAGATCGCCAGCATGCGCGATCTCCTGCCCGTGCTCGAGAAGGTGGCGCAAGCGGGGCGCCCGATCGTGATCATCGCAGAGGAAGTGGAGGGCGAAGCGCTGGCGACGCTCGTCGTGAACAAGATCCGCGGCACGCTGCGCTGCGCCGCCGCGAAGGCCCCCGGCTTCGGCGATCGGCGCAAGGCGATGCTCGAGGACATGGCGATCCTCACCGGCGGACGCGTCATCGCCGAGGAGCTGGGATTGAAGCTCGAGAACGTGACGCTGAACGATCTCGGGCGCTGTAAGCGTATCGTGATGGACAAGGACACCACCACGATCGTTGCCGGCGCCGGCAAGAAAGACGCGATCCAAGCGCGCATCAAACAGATCCGTGCGCAGATCGAGGAGACCACGTCCGACTACGATCGCGAGAAGCTGCAGGAGCGCTTGGCGAAGCTCGTCGGCGGCGTCGCCGTCCTGCGTGTCGGCGCCGCGACCGAGATCGAGATGAAGGAGAAGAAAGCGCGCGTCGAGGACGCGATGCATGCGACCAAAGCCGCGGTCGAGGAAGGCATCGTGCCCGGAGGTGGCGTGGCGCTCCTGCGGGCACTGCAGACGCTCGACGCGCTGAAGCTCGAGGGCGACCAGGCGATCGGCGTCGACATCGTGCGCCGCGCGATGGAAGAGCCGCTGCGGCAGATCGCGGTGAACGCCGGCGCCGAGGCGTCGGTGGTGTTGAATCGCGTCCGCGAAGGCAAGGACGACTTCGGCTTCAACGCGCTCCACGAGCGCTACGAGCCGCTCGTGAAAGCAGGGGTCATCGATCCGACGAAAGTCGTGCGCTCTGCGCTGCAAAATGCCGCGAGCGTTGCCGGACTCCTTCTCACGACCGAGGCTGCGATTGCGGAGAAACCCGAGAAAAAAGCGGGCGCTCCCGCCGGTCCCGGCGGGGGTGACTACGATGAGGACTATTGATAACTGTTGACGGGCGCGTAGCCGCCCACCGATACGGTTCGCGAGCGGGCGAGCGCGTGCCGCGCTTGCGGCATCAGGCATTTTGTGTCACACGACGGGCCGTTCAGGCCACGTCGGGTGGCGGAAAAGAAGGAGGTGAGATCATGCGGAACGTGACCAAGAAGCTTGCAGGGGGTGCAGTCGCGCTGCTGCTCGTGTCGACGATGACGATGGGTTGCGCGCACAAGGAATCGCCGGAGGCGATGACGGCGGCGCAACGCGCCGAGACGGCCGCACAGCGCGCCGAATCGGCGGCGGCACGCGCCGAGGCGGCTGCGGGACGCGTCGAGGATGCGGCTCGCCGCGCCGAGGCTGCTGCGCAGAAGACCGAAGCGATCTTCATGAAGCACATGCGCAAGTAGTTTCGCGCATTCGAGTGGAGCTCAAAAAGGGCGGCGTCTTTCGGGACGGCCGCCTTTTTTGTTTCTCTCTCGCGAAACGGCGGTCGCCCCTTCGCGCGACCGTCCGTCACGAAGAGGTCGCCGCAGGCGGCGGGCGGCCGCAGCAGCGCCGTCTGCACGTACGCGTCGGCGGCGCCGTGAGGCGTGGCGGGCCGGCAGTCGGCTCCGCGCGAGGATCGCTCGCGCGGGTTGCCGGGCACGCATTAGAAGTCGCGTAACTCGAAACGGGGAAAGGACTGGAGTGGCTCGCTCCTTATGCGCGCTCCGCCGACTGCCGCCCCGCTACGCCGCGCGACGCCGCGGCACAGGCGACCGTGCAGACGGCGCCGCCGCGTCCGCCCGCCGCCTATGACCGCCCACGCCGTGGCGAACTGATCGTGAGGGCTCGCGCGCTCCGCGCGCATCGTGGCGGAAGTAGGACGCACCGCCGATCGCGAGCACGTCGGGACGCCGTCGCTCGTCACGCGACGCGTTCCGTCGTGCAGAAGCGTCGCGCCGCTGCGGCGCGCCGACGGTCACGCGCACACCGCCCGCGGCGCCGCCCACGCTCCAGTGAGCGCGGTGTGTCGTGCGCGCGCGCTGCCGTGCGTTGACCACCGCCGAACGCCGCCGCTGCTGCGACGGGGTGACGGGTCGGCGGAGCGCGCATAAAGAGCGAGCCATTCCAGTCTTTTCCCCGTTTCGAGTTACGCGACTTCTAATGCGTGCCCGGCAGCCCGCGCGAGCGATCCTCGCGCGGAGCCGACCCGTCACCCCGTCGCGCAACGACGATCTTCATGCGCAGGGCACGCGAACGCGTTGCGGAACCACGCGACGGCGGCTTGCTACGGAAACGTGACGACGGTTTTCAGCGCGACGGACGCGTCGGCCGCAGTGCGATACGCCTCCGCGATGTGCGCGAGCGGAAACTGATGCGTCACGACCTGCGCGGCCGTGACGACGCCGCGGGTGATGAGGTCGAGCGCATCACGCGTGTCGTTCGGGCCGCACGAGTAGCTCGGGACGAGGCGGATCTCGCGGAAGTAGAGGTCGTACGGCTGCACGCTCAAACGATCCTCGGGGCGGCTCGCGGTGAAGAGGACGACGCTCGCGCCGCGGCCGGCGAGCGCGAGGCCGAGCTCCATCGCCTCGACGCTGCCGGGACCGACGATCACGGCGTCGGCGAGCGCGCCCTCGGTGAGGGCGCGGACGGCGTCGGCCGGATCCTGCTCGTCGACGTGCACGACGGCGTCGGCGCCGAGGGCACGGGCGCGCTCGAGGCGGAACGGCACACGATCGAGACCGATGATCTGCCGCGCGCCCGCCTGGCGCGCGAGGACGACGTGCAGCTGGCCCATGATCCCGAGACCGATCACGGCGACGCGCTCACCGCCCCGCAGGCCGGCGCGCCGGAGGCTCTTCACCGTGCACGCCAGCGGCTCGACCAGGCTCGCGTCGACGAACGACACGGCGTCCGGAATGTGGAGCGTGTCGCCGCGCACGTTCGCCGCCGGTACGACGAAGTACTCCGCCATGCCGCCCGGAACGAGCCGTCCGGTCCGCCACTCGGCGCATTGCACGAACTCGCCGCGCGCGCAGAGCTCGCAGGCGAAGCACGGCGCATGATGGTGGACGAAGACGCGATCGCCGGCGCGAAAGCGGCTCACGTCGGATCCGGCGGCGACGACCTCGCCCGCGGGCTCGTGGCCGAACACGAGCGGCGCCTTGCGCCGCATGTACCAGCCCATGATGTCGCCCGAGCAGATGCCGCATGCGCGGGCGCGCACGAGCAGCTCGCCTGGTCCCGGCGTCGGGACGTCGAGCTCGGCGATGCGAACCGTGAGGTCCTCGTCGAGGAGGCCCGCACGCATCGTCGATGGAATCATGAATCGCGGCTCACGTGGCGCCACGCAGCGGCACCGAGGGCGGACGCTCGTCTGCGCTAGCTCAGTTGTGGGACGAGCGCGTACTTGATGCCCTGCCCCTGCTGCAATAGCGCGAGCACCTGATCGAGCGCGGAAAACGTATATGTGCCGCTGATCAGCCGCCGTCCGTTGATGCGCCCTTCCGAGAGGAGGCGATGCGCCTTGCGCACATCGCGCGGCGTGAAATGGAACGGGCTGATCAACGTGATCTGGTCGTAGTGCAACCTGCCGGTATCGAAGGAGACACGCGTCCCCGTCGGGCAGCCGCCGAAGAGCACGACGGTGCCGCCGCGGCGGACGTAATGGACCGCCTGCTCCCAGACCTGCGGCTGTCCCGTGCACTCGATCACGACGTCGGCGCCGCGGCCGTCGGTCGCGTCGAGGACCTGCGCACGCGCCGCGGTCGCGTCGGGGGCGAGCAAGACCGTCGCGCCGAGATCGACGGCGGCTTGGGCGCGTACCTGTCGCCGGCCGAGCACGATCACACGCTCGACGCCGAGGCTCTTCAGGACCAGGAGATGCAGAAGGCTGATCGCGCCCGCACCGATGATCAGCACGCAATCGTCGGGCCGTGGCGTGAGCTTGTCGATGGCGTGGACGACGCACGAGAGCGGCTCGAGGAGCGCCGCCTCGGCGTACGGCAGCGCGCGCTCCTTGTGAAACATGTTCGTTTCGACGATCGCGGACGGAAGCTTCACGTACTCGGCATACGCGCCGAGGACCATCGTATCCATGATGATCGTGCAGAGGTTCTCTTGCTTGTGGCGGCAGTAGTAGCAGGTTTTGCACGGCGCCGTCGGCACCGCCATCACAGCGTCGCCCTCGTGGAACCCGCGCACGCCGGAGCCGGCCGCGGCGATCTCGCCGGCGAACTCGTGGCCGAAGAGCGTCGGCATCGGCATCTTGGGATGGCCGCGCAGGAACGCTTTCAGATCGGTGCCGCAGGTGAGCGCGGCGGAGACGCGGACGACGACCTCTCCTGGTCCGGGGACCGGTGTCTCGACCTCGCGATAATCGATCTTACCCGGTTCGAGTAGGAGATGTGCCAGCATGAACAGCCGCGCCCCCCTTGTTCCGAGCCCCACGACCTATCTAGCGGGCACAGAATTCGTAGTCGTGTAACGGCGGGTTTCCACATTGTCAAGGCAACCCGACCGTCGCGCAGCGTGAGACCGCTCGCATATACTCGATCGTCTGATGCCGCCGATACCTCCAGGACCGAGCCCGACCGTCGACGTCATCATCGAAATCGGTGATACGGGAATCGTCCTGATCGCGCGGCGTTTTCCGCCGCCGGGATGGGCGATTCCCGGCGGCTTCATCGACGTCGGCGAGAGTGCGGAAACGGCTGCCGTGCGCGAAGCGCGCGAGGAGACCAGCCTCGACGTCACCTTGATGGATCTCCTCGGTGTCTACTCCGATCCCGCGCGCGATGCGCGCCAGCACACGATCAGCACGGTATACGTCGGCCGTGCCGTCGGCACGCCGCGCGCGAGCGACGACGCCGCGGACGCGCGCGTCTTCACCGAGACGACGCTGCCGCACCCGCTGGCGTTCGACCACGCCCGCATTCTCGCCGATTACTTCCGCTTTCGGCGTACGGGTGAGCGCCCGCGGCCCGCGGTGCCGGCACGCCGCTGACGCGACCTCACGCGCGGCGGCTGCGTCAGGCGGCGATTTTGCGCAACGCCGTCGCGAGCCGATCCATTCCCTTCTCCAGCTGCTCCATCGACGTCGCGTACGAGATGCGGACGTGCGTCGGCGCACCGAAGTCCTCGCCCGCCACGACCGCGAGGTTGTACTCGGCGATCAGGTACGACGCGAGATCCGACGCCGAGCGCAGATCGTAGCCGCCGATCGTACGTCCGAGATACGCGCGCAGGTTCGGGAACACGTAGAACGCGCCGCGTGGTCGCACGCACGTGACGTCCGGGATCGCGGCGAGGCGCTCCAGCACGTAGGCGCGCCGGCGCGCGAACTCCTTCAGCATCCCGCCGATGCAGTCTTGCGGCCCGGTGAGCGCGGCGATCGCCGCCGCCTGCGTGATCGAGCATGGGTTGCTCGTCTGCTGGCCCTGCAAGGTCGCCATCGCGCCGATCACGTGCTTCGGACCCGCGGTGTACCCGAGCCGCCACCCGGTCATCGCGTACGACTTCGAGAGCGAGCTGATGACGAGCGCTTGCGGCCGCAGCTCCGGCCGCAGCGCGAGGATGTGCCGCTGCACGAACCCCTCGTACGTGAGCTTCTCGTAGACGTCGTCGGAGATGACGAGCAGCCCGCGGCGCGCGATCACGTCGGCGAGGGCGAGGAGCTCCCCTTCGTCGTAGGCGGCGCCCGCCGGATTCGACGGGCTGTTCAGGATCACGCCGCGCGTGCGCGGGGTGATCGCCGCCTCGAGCGCGGCCGGTGTGAGCACGAATCCCGCGCGCTCGTCGGTCGGCACGATGACCGGCGTCGCCCCCGCGAGCACCAGCATGTCGGCGTAGCTCACCCAGAACGGCGTCGCGACGATGACCTCGTCGCCCTCTTGGAAGAGCGCGAGGAAGGCGGTCGCGAGCGAGTGCTTGCCGCCGCAGCTCGCGATCACCTCGTCGGGCGCGTAGGTGAGCCCGTTGTCGCGTGCGAGCTTGGTGACGATCGCCTGCTTGAGCGCCGCCGTGCCGCCGACGGGCGTGTACTTCGTCTGTCCCGCCGCCATCGCCGCGACCGCCGCCGTCTTGATGTGCTCGGGAGTGTCGAAGTCGGGCTCACCGGTGCCGAAGTCGACGACGTCCTTTCCTTGCTGGCGCAGGACGGCCGTCGCCGCCGTGACGGCGAGCGTCGCCGACGGCTTCACTTTGCCGAGACGCCCGGCAAGCTGCATCGAGCGGTACACAACGGGCGCGTTCATCGCCCCACCTGTATACACGGGCACGCCGCGACCTGCATCCGCGACGCCGTGTGCGGCGCGACGCGCATCATCGACCGAGCTTCGCGCGCAAGCGCAGCTGGTGTAGAAGTGCGCTTCCCCCGCCATCATGAAGATGGTCTCGACCGTCGAGGTCGGGTGTCGATTCATCATCGTCATCTGGAACTCGTACTCGAAGTCCGCGACCGCCCGCAGCCCGCGGACGATCACCTTGGCGCCGACCCTGTGCGCGTACTCGACGAGCAGCCCGGAGAAGCTGTCAGCGCGCACGCGGCCGCCGAACTCCTGAAAGACCGTCGCGATCATCTCGACGCGCTCGGCGGGCGTGAAGAGCGCGCTGTCCTTGTTCGCGTTGAACGCAACCGCGACGATCACGCGATCGAACACCTGCACGCTGCGCTGGACGATGTCGACGTGGCCGTTCGTGATCGGGTCGAACGACCCCGCGTAGACGGCGATGTACGAGCCTGTGGAAGCGTCACGAGACGGCATCGACGTCCTCGTCGGCGGCGCGCGTGGTGAAGGTGGAGACGCGGGTATCGCCGTAGCGCCGCGTATCGCGGCGGACGAGCCGCCCCACCTCGGCACGCGTCTGCTCGTCGCGTCCGTGCTCGACGACGACCCAGCCGCCGTCGGCGACGAGCGCCTTCTCGGCGAGCGCGGCGAGCGTCGGCGCGACGAAGCCGCGGTCGTACGGCGGATCGAGGAAGACGCCGCCGAAGCGCCGCCCGCGTGCGTGCAGCGTCGCGATGGCGCGTGCCACCGGCATCATCAACACCTCGGCGGCGAAGCCTGCGGCGCAGAGATTCGCCCGCACCGCGTCGGCGGCGCGCGCGTCCTTGTCGACGAACACCGCCGCGGCGGCGCCGCGGCTCAAGGCCTCGATGCCCAGACTGCCGCTCCCCGCGAACAAATCGAGGACGGCGATTCCCTCGCATCCGTAGCGACTCTCGAGCATCGAAAAGATCGACTCCTTCACCCGATCGGCCGTCGGCCTGATCGACCTTCCGTGCGGAACGCGCAGTCGCCGTCCGCGTGCCGAGCCCGTGACGATACGCATGGCCGTGATCCGCGGCGATGCTATCCCGCCACGCGCCCGGTCGGAAGCGCGCGGTTATAACGTTCCCCCCTCGACCCCGCAAGAAAAACCGCGCCATCGGGTCGCGGCATACCGTCAGATCGAACGGCGGCATATTGACTCCCCATCGGGCCGCCTCTACAAGCCAGCTGGTTTCGCCGAGGAGACCGCGCCGTGCACGTCGCGCTCGTTCCCGCCAAGCCGCTCCCGCTCGCCAAGACGCGGCTCGGCACCATGCTCTCCGACGCCGACCGCGCCGCGGTCGCGTATGCGATGTTCGCCGACGTCGTCGGCGCGCTCACGGCGGCCACGACGCTCGATCGCGTGCTGGTCGTCACCGCCGACGACCGCCTGGCGGCGCACGCTCGCAGCGCCGGCGCCGGCGTCGTCGACGAGGGGGCGCCGCGTGGCCTGAACGGCGCGGTCGCGCTCGGCACGCGGAGGGCGGTGGATCAGGGCGCGACGACGGTGCTCGTCGTCTTGTCGGACATTCCGTTGCTCCGCCCCGCCGACGTCGACGAGCTCCTCGCCCGCCTGCGCCGACCCGGCGTGACGCTCGTACCGTCGAAGGAAGGCACCGGCACGAACGCGATCGTCCGCAGTCCCGGGGCGGTCGTGCCGACGTGCTTCGGCGGGCGCAGCTTCGAGCGCCACATCCGCGCCGCCGAACGCCACCACGTCGCGTGCGACATCTGGCGGAACGCGCGCATCGGCTTCGACGTCGACGTCCCGGCGGACCTCGCCGCGTTCGCGAGCGCCGAGAGCGCGACCGCGACCTTCCGCGAGACCATGCGCCTCGGCCTCACTCCGCTCCGTCCGAGCGCGTGAGCGCCGCGCGGCGCATCCCGCGGCGGCGCCGCATCGTGTGACGGGCGCCGGCACGCGCGGCCGCGGGGCACGCGTGTCACCCCCTCCTTACTTCACTTCTTCTGCTCCATCG
>VBKW01000156.1 GCA_005879405.1 Deltaproteobacteria bacterium | reverse complement strand
CGCTCACCACGCTCCTCGCCGCGGTCGCCGCCGCGAACGTCGGCGGCGTCGGCTGGATGCTGCGGCAGAAGCGGAACGAGAACCCGCACGACCGCTACGCGGCGGCGGCGCGGTACGTCCGCGCGACGGCGCCCGCCGGGGCGATGGTGTGCACGACCGACTGGGACGACTTTCCCTGGCTCTATTTCGACGACGTCGAGAGCACCTACCTCGTCGGCCTCGATCCGACGTATCTCCTCGACCGCGACCGCGACACGTACTGGCGCTGGGTCGACGCCTCGGACGGCCGTCTCGTACCGCCGTCGCGCGTCTTCCGGGACGTCCTGCCGTGCGCCTACGTCCTTTCCGATCGCGAGCACACTGGATTCCTGGACAATGCCGCCGCCGACCCCGGGCTCGAGCAGGTCCTCGCGGACGATCAGATGGTTCTCTATCGCGTCCAGCGCGACCGTCCGCCGTCCGTCTACCCGAAAGACGTGGACGGCGGCGCGAATGCAGGCTAGGCGGCCGTCGCCTCCATAGCGTAGCGCCCACGCTCGAGATGACTCGGCGCAGCAGCGGCCGTGAGGTCGGCGGGAGCGGATGACTGACGGAGGGCACCGTGGTACGGAACGAACAGGGAGCCTGAGCCGACGTCCCGGAGGGGTGGGTCGGACGCGTAGTAGGCGGACGCGGCGTTCGACGACGTCAATCAAGGAGGATGACGATGCCAAAGTTCCTGCGAAGCATCGCTCTCTGCACGCTGATCGTGCTCATCGCCGCGTCCGCCGCCGCCCAAGTCAACCCGGGCGACACCATCAACAAGGCGAGTGCCGACAAGATCAAGGATCTCGTCTCGCCCGGCATGTACTGGTGCGTCCAGCACGGCTGGCCGATGAAGATCGTCGAGACGAAGCCGGTGACGCTGCGCAAGGCGTTCACCGAGGCGACCGAGAAGTACTCGGGCCAAGTGAAGCTCGCCGCGGACGGCATTCAGATCCAGAACTTCGTCGCGGGGCGACCGTTCCCCGCTGTCACCAACGACGACCCGCACGCGGCGGTCAAGATCATGTACAACTACTACGTCCAGATCGGCATCGACGATCTCGACCTTCGCAACTTCGACGCCGACACCGGACCGATCTCGGAGGAGCGGCCGCTCCAGGTCGAGCGCCATTTCCTGATCGATCACTTCCGGCGGCTCTTCTACGTCGGGCGGCTCTACGTCGACCCGAAGCCGGAGCTGCCGAACAAGGAAGGCTTCTGGTTCAAGGAGACGCTCCACCCGCTGATCGAGCCGTTCGATCTGAAGGGCGTCGGCTTCACGTACTACCGCTACATCGATCCGGCGAAGCAGGACGACAGCTGGCTCTATCTGCCGTCACTGCGCCGTGTGCGGCGGCTCTCGACCGCGCAACGCTCCGATGCGCTCTTCGGCCAAGACACCGATCAGGACAGCTACGGCGGGTACGCCGGTCAGATCGCGTGGATGGATTGGAAGTTGATCGGCGAGAAGCCCGCGCTCGCGGCGTTCCATACGACGGCGTTCCCCGTGAAGTGGGCGGACGGCGCCGCCGACTGGGCGTTCGACGGCGAGTGGGAGAAGCGCAACGTGTATATCCTCGAAGGCACCTCGAAGCTGCCGCAGTACGCCTACTCGAAGCGGGTGCTCTACGTCGACAAGGACATCTACGCGATCCCGTACAGCGACATGTACGATCGCGGCGGCCAGCTGTGGAAGATCTGGGTCAACAACTTCACGCACAAGAAAGAGGCGTTCCCCGGCTCGCCGATGAAATACGACGAGGAGACGCCGTTCATTCCCTCGATCGTGATGGTCGACATGCAGCTCGGGCACGCGACCAAGGCGTCGCTCCCGAGCTCCCGCTTCCCCGGTGAGGCGGGCTGGTATTGGCACCAGGGGGCGAAGGAAGGTACGACCGAAGATCAGTTCACGATCGCCGAGCTCATCGGCTCCGGACATTGATTCAGTTGGTCCCCTAAGGAGGAGGCATGATTCGATCGACTGCAGCAACGATGTGTATCGCCGCGAGCATGGTGCTCGCCGTCGCCGGACCGCTGCGTGCACAGGTGCAGTCGGGCGAATCGATCACCAAGGCGAACGCCGACAAGGTGAAGGACCTCGTGTCGCCCGGAATGTTCTGGTGCGTGCAGCACGGCTGGCCGATGAAGATCGTCGAGGCGCAGCCGATCCCGCAACGCAAGGCGTTCACCGAGGCGACCGAGAAGTACTCGGGCCAGGTGAAGCTCACGCCCGACGGGTTGGGTCTCTTGAACTACGTCGCCGGGCGCCCGTTCCCGCAAATCGACACCAACGACAAGTTCGCGCCGATCAAGATCATGCACAACTTCAGCATGCAGGTGACGATCGACGACCTCGATCTGCGCAACTTCGACGCCGACACCGGTCCGATCTCCGAGGAGCGGCCGCTTCAGGTCGAGCGCCATTTCCTGATCGATCACTTCCGGCGCCTCTCCTACGTCGGCCGGCTGTACGTCGATCCGAAGCCGGAGATCCCCAACAAAGAAGGCTTTCACTACAAAGAGACGCTGCACCCGCTGATCGAGCCGTTCGATCTGAAGGGCGTCGGGTTCACCTACTATCGCTACCTCGATCCCGCGAAGCAGGACGACAGCTGGCTGTATCTGCCGTCACTGCGTCGCGTGCGCCGGCTTTCCACCGCGCAGCGCTCCGACGCGCTCTTCGGCCAGGATACGGATCAGGACAGCTACGGCGGGTACGCCGGCCAGATCGCGTGGATGGACTGGAAGCTTCTCGGGCAGAAGGACCAGCGACTGGGCGTTCGACGGCGAGTGGGAGAAGCGCCCGATGTACATCGTCGAGGGCGCGTCGAAGCTGCCGCAGTACGCGTACTCGAAGCGCGTGCTCTACGTCGACAAGGAGACCTTCGCGATCCCGTACAGCGACATGTACGACCGCGGTGGCCAGCTGTGGAAGGTCTGGGTCAACAACTTCACGTATCGCAAAGAGGCGTTCTCCGGCGCCTCGATCAAGTACGACGAGATCACGCCCATGATCCCGTCGATCGTGATGGTCGACATGCAGCTGCAGCACGCGACCAAGGCGTCGCTCCCGAGCTCCCGCTTCCCCGGCGAGGCGGGCTGGTATTGGCACCAGGGCGCGAAGGAAGGTACGACGGAAGATCAGTTCACGATCGCCGAACTCATCGGCTCCGGCCATTGATGCATCGTCGCCGGGCGTGAATCCCGCCCGACGCGACGAGCGTCGGGCCGGGAGCGAATCCCGGCCGTTCCACTCGAGAGGCGACGGCGTGCGGCGCGCGCCGTCGCCTCCTCACGTCGGCGCGCACCGGCCATCGTGAAGCCTCGCTCCGCCTCTCCACTTTCCTTTTCGGTCCCTTCCCGCTAGGAATCCTCCTTGCCGTGCGTTCCCGCACGGGTCCCCATCGCCGAAGGAGGAGGCATGACTCGATCGATTCCAGGAATCGTCTGGCTGGCGACCGCCGTCGCGGCCGTTCTCGCCGCCGCGCCGGTTCACGCCCAGGTCCAGCCGGGCGACGTCATCACCAAGGCCAACGCCGACAAGGTCAAAGACCTCACGTCACCGGGCATGTTCTGGTGCGTGCAGCACGGCTGGCCGATGAAGATCGTCGAGGCGAAGCCGATTCCCCAGCGCAAGGCGTTCAGGGAGGCAACCGAGAAGTTCTCCGGTCAGGTGAAGCTCGGCCCCGACGGCCTCGGGCTGCAGAACTACGTCGCCGGGCAGCCGGCACAACTTCAGCATGCAGGTGACGATCGACGACCTCGATCTGCGCAACTTCGACGCCGACACCGGTCCGATCTCCGAGGATCGACCGTTACAGGTCGAGCGCCACTTCCTCATCGACCACTTCCGGCGTCTCTCGTACGTCGGGCGGCTCTACGTCGATCCGAAACCCGAGATCCCGAACAAGGAAGGATTCCAGTACAAAGAGACGCTGCACCCGCTGATCGAGCCGTTCGATCTGAAGGGCGTCGGCTTCACCTACTATCGCTACCTCGATCCCGCGAAGCAGGACGACAGCTGGCTGTATCTGCCGTCGCTGCGGCGCGTGCGCCGGCTTTCCACCGCGCAGCGCTCGGATGCGCTCTTCGGCCAGGATACCGATCAAGACAGCTACGGCGGGTACGCTGGCCAGATCGCGTGGATGGATTGGAAGCTGCTCGGCGTGAAAGACACGCTCGCCGCGTTCCACACGAGCGCATTCCCGGTGAAGTGGGCCGACGGCGCCAACGACTGGGCGTTCGACGGCGAGTGGGAGAAGCGCCCGATGTACATCGTCGAGGGCTCGTCGAAGCTGCCGCAGTACGCGTACTCGAAGCGGGTGATCTACGTCGACAAAGACGAGTTCGTGATTCCGTACAGCGACATGTACGACCGCGGTGGCCAGCTGTGGAAAGTCTGGATCAACGACTTCTCGTACAAGAAGGAAGCGTTCCCCGGGTCGCCGATGAAGTACGACGAGGAGGTGCCGTTCGGCGCGGCCATCGTCATGGTCGACATGCAGCTGCAGCACGCCACGAAGGCGTCGCTGCCGAGCCATCGCTTCCCGGGCGAGGCCGGGTGGTACTGGCACCAGGGCGCCAACGCCGGCACCACCGAGGATCAGTTCACGATCGCGGAGCTCATCGGCTCCGGACATTAGATTTCGGCCCCGTGCGTGCGGCGCGCCCTGCGCGCCGTGCTCCGATGGCCGTCGCGGGCGGGAGTGAATCCCGCCCGCTCCGCGGCGCGCGGCTTCGCCGCGCTCGCAAGCGCGGCGGTTGTCAGGGGCGGGTCGATTCAGCCCGCGCCGAACGACGCCTTACTTCAGCCGCGGCTGCGCTAGGGTGCCGGAGAGGTGCGGGTGGCGGGCGCCGTCGGTGCCGACGTCGCCGGGAATGAGGGTCAAGAGCGGGCGCAGTTTCTCGGGGAACTCCGCCGTCGGAGTGAGGGTGACGTCGAGGTTCAGCAGGCTCGCGGCGAGCGGGTACGCGAGCAGCACGTTGCCGGTGCCGCTCACGCCGACCTCGCGGCCGCGCGCGTTCATCTCGCCGACCTCGAGGCGTCCGCCTTTGATCGTGCCGCTCACGTGCAGCTCGGGCACGTGCACGCCGGCACCCGTCAGCCCGAATGCGTCGGCGCCCTCGAGCGCGAGGTCGACGGCGCGCACGTCGAAGCGTCCGGCGGTCGTCGTCACCCGCGCCGCGTTACCGGCGAGCTCGATCGTCGCATCGACTCGGCCGTGCGGCGATCCCGCGGTGAAGAGCCGCAGTCCGGCGTAGCGCCCGACGTCGACGTTCGCGAGCGTCGCGCGCACCGCAAACGCGTCGGGCTCGAGGTCGACCGTGCCCTCGACGGTGCCGCCGTAGAGGTCGGCGCGGAGATCGAGCGGGAACGGGCGGCCGCGCAGCAGCCCGAGCAGCGACGGTGCAGCATGGACGTGCGTCGCGCTGAGGAGCGGCAGCGCGGGGTCGGCGCCGCGACGGACGAGTCGGAGCTCGTCGATCGTGTAGGCCAGGGTCCAGCCGAGACGGACGCCGCGCACCTCGACGGCGACGGGCGCTGTCGCCGCCGGCTCGAGCACCTGACGCAACGCGAGCTCGTGCGGGAACGTCGCCGCGACGAAGACCAGGTAGAGTAGGATCGCGTACACGCCGTAGAGCGCGAGCGGCACCGTGCCGTTCGGCGCGACCGCGCGCGCCATGCGCCAGCTCGCGACGACCGCCGGGTGCGCGGTGAGCAGGTGGCTGCGTGCCGGTAGATCGGCGGGCCTGGCAGGCGGGCCGACAGCGGTCGTGCTCATCGCGAGCCGGTCCCGGTCGCACGCAGGCGCCCGACGACGAGCGTCGCGTCGAAGACGTACGGCTGGTCGAACCGCTTCTTCATCTGCAGGCGGCTCACGAGGAGCGGCAGGTCCGTCTTCTCGACCCGGTAGAGGAGTGCGACGACGTCGCGCAGCGACACCGCGGAGAGCCGCATCTCGACGTCCTCCTCCTGCAGGTCGTCGGCGAGCGAGCGGGTCGACGGATTCATCGCGGCGACCCGGTCGGGGCTGAGCGCCTCGCGGCTCACGCTTTCCAGGTGCGAGAAGAGCGAGAAGTCGACGCCACCGGCCGCGAGGCGCTGCTGGACGGCGTCGCGTTCGGCGCGCAAGCGCAGGTAGCGATCGCGCAGCGTCGCCATGTCGGCGAGGTCACGCTCGCTCGCCGCGATCTGGGCGGCGAGCAACTGGTGGCGCTCGCCGAGGCTCCCGGCGACGAGCCAGAGCACGAGGACGAGGGTGACTCCGGCGGCGCCGCCCAGCATGAGACGCTCGCGCGGCGCCAAGCGCTCCAGCATCAGCTCGAGGCGGCGGCGGAGCTCGTTCATCGCTCGTCTCCGCGCGCGACGCCGAGCTGCAGCTTGAAATCGACGCGCTGCCCATCGACGGACGCGCGCACGTCCTTCGCCTGCGCGTCGCGGAACTCGGGGCGCGCCGCGAGTCCGCGCTTCACGGTGTCGACGGCTTCGTACGTCCGGGTCGAGCCGCGCAGGCGGAGCGTGTCGCCGTCGAGCGCGAGCTCCTCGATCTCGAGCTCTGCGTCCGCCGGCACGCCGAGCGTCACGGCTTTCAGGAGATCGATGGCGCGCGCCGCCGACGGCGCGAGACCCCCATACTGCTGGCGCTGCTTCTCGAGGGTCGCGATCTCGGCGGCGAGCTGCGCTTTCTCGTTGACGATGGTGTGGACGTTCGGGAGCGCGGTCGTAAGGATCCGGCGGATCTCCGCCCGGATGGCGTCGTGGCGGGCGGCGAGGCGGCGCCCTTCGAGGACGAAGCTCGTGAGCATCAGAACGAGCGCGATCGCCGCGAGCACCGCGACGCCGCCGAGGGCGTGCCACATCGCCTCGCGCTCGCGATGGTAGGCGAACTCGGCGCGGCGGAAGTCGACCTGCAGGGCGTCGGCGCCGTCGCGGAGCGCGAGACCGAGCGGCGCGGCGAACGCCGCCTGCTCGCGCCGGAGCGTGATCGGCACCTCGTTCACCGGTACGCTCGCGACCCCCTGCGGCGTCACGCCGAGCGCGCGTGTGAGCGCCGCCGCGACCTCCGGACGGTCGACGGCGTCGCCGGCGATCCAGAGCGCGAGCGCGTCGAGCGCGTCGCCGGTGAGCGCGAGCAGCGACCAGCGCACGTCGCGGGTCACGAGCTCCAGGTCGCCGTTCGTGCCGGCCCCGCGTGACAGCGCGCGCAAGCCGCAGAGCCGCCCGTCGGCGAGCACCGCGATCGTCGCCCGGTCGTGGTCGAGCGCGACCAGCGCCGCGTGGCCGCTGCGGGCGCCGTCGGCGAGGCGCAAGACGTTCACTGCGGCGAGCGGCGCGAGATCGACGGCGCGCGGATCCATGCCCGCCGCGGCCAGCGCCGCGAGATGCTCGCGGACCGCCGCTTTCGGCGCGAACGCCGCGAGCACGATCGCGGCGTCACCCTCGCGTCCGAGCACCTGGTAATCGACGATCGCGTCGTCGAGCTCGAACGGCAGCTGCGTCTCGAGCTCGAACGGGACGGTCTGATCGAGGCGCTTCCGGTCGTGGAACGGCAACGTCAAGATCCGGTGCGTCACGACGTCGCCGGGGAGCGCGGACACGACCTCGTCCCAGCGCAGCTCGTGCGTGGCGACGAGCGTTCGAAGATCAGCCGTGAGATCGTCGCCGCGCGGGACGGCGTAGAAGCCGAGGATGCGCTGCGAGCGGAGCGTCCGCTCGACGAGCACCGCGCGCACCGTGGTGCCGCTGACGTCCAGCGCAAGGGTGCGATTGGGCATTACGTTTGGCCGCCGAACGGCGGCAGCGTTTGGAGGAAATCGGAAGGAGGCTGGGAAGTCAAGCTGAGGTTCGCGGTGCTCGGCGCCCAGGTGATCCGTTGCACGCGGTGCTTGAGGCCGACGACACCCACGTCGCGCCCCACGATCGTCGTGATGCCGCGGATGACGTCGTTCACCTCGCCCGCGGCGTCGATGCGGAAGTACGCGCTCTTCACGTCGAGGAGGTCCTTGTTGTCGTTGCCGAGCGCTTGGAGAAAGCCGGTGACGTCGCCCAGCTCGGTGATGGTGGTGATCGCCGCCGCGCGCCGCGCCGCGATCAGGCGATCGACGACGCCGGGATCGGCGGTGAGACCGTCGGCGAGCGCGTACAGCACCTCGGGGGGCGCGGTGTTGACGTTGACCTTGAAGATGTCGCGCGGCAGCACCGTCACGAACTCCTCGAGTCGCGCGAGGAGCGTCGGCGTCATCCCGCGGACCTGAAGGAGCTCGCGCATCGTCAGCATCGGCGCGTTCCGCACGAAGACCGGGGGCGTCAAGCCGAGATAGAACGGTTGCTCCGCGCCCGGCGGATCCGTCTGCGGATCGAGGTCGTCGTCGATCCAATCGATGATCGCGGCGCGCACCCGGTCATCGATGCCGAGGATGCGGAAGAGCCGGGCGAAGATCTTGCGCTGCCGGTTATAGTTGCCGTTTACGACCATGCTGTTGATGTTCAGCCGGCGTCCCTCGTCTTGTACGCGGAATGCCGCCGTACCGTCGCCGACCGGCAGCGGCGGCCACGGGCGTGCCCAGAGGTCGTCGTCGCTGTCGGTATGATTGAGCTGCGCGTCGGCAACGAGCAACGCCTCGGCGACGTTCACGGCCGAGCGCGCCAGATAGAACGCCTGCAGCGCGTTCCGATGGCTGATCGCGAAGTGCGTCTCGACCTCCGCCGACTGCGTGAACTCGACCACGATGACCGTCAAGAGCGTGATCGTGAGGAGCACGATGAGGAGCGCGATGCCGTGCTCGTCGTCGCCGCGTCGTCGCGTGCTCATGGCGTCTTTTTCGGCGGCGTCGGCGACTTCTGACTCGCGCCGGACGGCGAGGATCGCGGCCCCGAGCGCGGATCGGCGAGCGCGAGGTCGACCGCGGTGACGAAGTGGTGGATCTCGCCCGCCGCGTCGTAGAGGCCGAGATCGATCTCGGCCGCGCGCGGCAGCGGGCGGTAGTTGGCGCGGTCTTCGGAGTCCCAGGTGTCGAGCCACTCGACGCCGTTGTGGAAGCGGAACGCGAGGCTGGCGACGTCGTCGAGGAACGCGGTCGGCGTCGCCGCGTCGAGCGCCTGGCGCGACGACATGAGTGCCTCGCGCCGGAGCAGCCGCTCCAGGTGGACGCCGAGGACGGGCGCGTGACGCGCTCCGAAGGCGGCGAAGAAATCCTCCGCCTCGTCGTCGCCGATGTTTCCCGCCGCGCCGCGTCCGTCGTCGCGGAGAGGGCGGCCGACGTCGCTGCCGCCGGTCGTGCGGCTGTCGCGCGCGAAATTCGGCCGGTCGTTGCGGGCGCCGCGGTCGCGGCGGCCGTCGCGCAGCTCCGGGAAAAAGTAGCTGATCACCCGCTGATCGCTGTCGTGCCCGTAGACGCCCGCCGGGCGCGACGAGAGCGCGCTGAAGCTGATCGAGTCGAGCGGCAGCGCGTCGGTCCCGCCGCGCAGGCTGCGGAAGATGCGGATGTCGTTGGCGCCGTCGGGGTAATAGGCCGACCCGCGAGCTGCTTCGAGCGCAGCGTGCGCGCGAAGGTGCCGTACACCGTGAGCGCGACGATGCCGAAGATCGTGAGCGCCATCATCACTTCCAGGAGCGTGAATCCGCCGCGGCGGCGCCGGCGCTTGCGTGGCGCGGGGCGGCGGTACACGGCGATCGGCGGCAACCTCACGGCCGCCGCCGCAAGTAGTACGTCAGGGTGACGTCGTCGCCGGACTCCTCGTCGCCGCCGAAGACGCGGACGCGCACCTCGCGAATATCGGGTACGGGCAGCGGCGCGGTCACCTCGCGCTCCCAGCGCAGGCCTGGGTACAGCCCCGGATAGCGATCCTCGAAATCGCCGTCGGTGAGGCCGATGTCGGGAAACGGCTCGACCTCGGCGTCGGTCATGAGGGCGCGCGCGAGGAGCGTCGCGTCGGTGATGCGCTGGTCGCGCTCGAGGAGCGCGAGGTTGCGGACGTGCAGACCGAGCAAGCTCACGAGGGCCAGTCCCAGCACGGCGACGGCGACCAGCACCTCGAGCAGCGTGAAGCCGTCGCGACGTGTCGCCGCGCGCGTCACGGTGCGCCGCCGTCGCTGCGATCGCCGCTCCGTCGCAGGAGCGAGCTCCGTCCTTGCGTGCCGCCGCGGTCGTCGTGGGCGGCGTCGCGCGCGTCCGCGACGCGACGCGGGTCGAAGTCGACGTACGTGTCGGCGACGCGCGTCCGCCCCGTCAGCGGCTCGAGCGCGAGCGTCGCGAACTCGTGGCGGACGTTGGTCAGGTGGACGACGAGCGGGTCGGCGTAGCCCTCGGGAAAGAACTGCGCGAATACCTGTCCCTCGCGCACGATGCCGAGCGCCGGCAGCACGACGTCGACGAACGCCACCGACGCGGGGAGCATAGTCGGACGCGCGAGCGGCGAGTCGTCGCCGACGAACTGGGGATCGTCGGGATCGTCGTTCAGCACCGTCACCCAGTACGCGCGCTTGTCGAGATCGAGGTTCAAGCGCATCGGACGGTGACGGAACGCAGCCTCCTCGTAGAGATAGCGGGCGGTGGTCGCGAGGCGCGCGGTGCCGCTCGTGAGCGCGGCACTGTCGGCGTTCCGCAGCCGTGGGATCAGGAAGCTCGCCGCGATCGCGACGATGAGGAGGACGATCGTGAGCTCGAGGAGCGTGAAGCCGGAGACGGATCGCTCGGCGCGGTGACGGGCGGGTGCGGCGGCGGGCTCGGCGCGGTCGCGAATCTCAGAGCGGCGTATGCGAGTCGATGTCCGCATACTTGCCCTCGCCGCCCTCCGCGCCGTCCGCCCCGTACGACTTGAGGCTGTAGGTGTTGCCGTCGCTCAAGAACGCGTACGGGTTTCCCCAGGGATCGACGGGCACGGTCTCGAGATAGCCGTCCGGATTCCAGCGCCGCGGGACGTTGCCGGTCTCCGGCTTCGTGACCAGCGCCTGCAGCCCTTGGTCCGTCGTCGGATAGATGCCGTTGTCGAGCTTGTACAGATGCAGCGCTTCCTCGATGCCCTTGATGTCGGCCGCGGCTTTGGTCCGGCGCGCCTCGTCGGTGCGTCCCACGATCCGCGGCGCGACGAGCGTCACCAGGAGGCCGAGGATGAACACCACGACCATGATCTCGATGAGCGTGAACCCCGCGCTTCCGCGCCGGTGCATGATCATGGGCGACGATACCAACTCCAGCGCCGCGCCTCAATTATGGTGCCGGCGACGCCGTCGCGATGCTGCCGACGACCGTCGAGCCGGGCAGGGGCCGGTTCTCAGCTGCCGTCGCGGACCCACGCCGCGACCCGCTCCCCGATGACGAGCCACGTGAGATGCGTATTCGCTCGTGAAT
>VBKW01000155.1 GCA_005879405.1 Deltaproteobacteria bacterium | reverse complement strand
GCGGTGCCGAGCGCTCGTCGCCCGGAAGGTGATCCGCGCGCGCACGACGGACCGCGTCGGCGACGCGCACGAGGAGCGCGCGCACGCCTTCGCCCGAGACCGCGGAGATGCCGAGCAGCTCGACGCCGCGCGCGGCGAACGCGTCGCGTACCGTCGCGAACCGTTCGCGCGCCTCGGTGACGTCGAGCTTCGTCGCGACGACGAGCTGCGGCTTCGCTGCCAATCCCGCGTCGAACGCGGCGAGCTCGTGCTTCACCGCGTCGAACGCCGCGAGCGGATCGTCGGCGCTGGCGAGGTCGATCAGATGCACCAGCACCGCCGTACGCGAGACGTGACGCAAGAAGCGCGTCCCGAGGCCGAGGCCGCGATGTGCCCCCTCGATCAGCCCGGGGATGTCGGCGATGACGATCGCGTCGTCGTCGACGCGCGCGACGCCGAGATTCGGCACCAGCGTCGTGAACGGGTAGTCGGCGATGCGCGGCCGCGCCGCGGAGACGGCGGCGATGAGGGTCGACTTGCCCGCGTTCGGGAATCCCACGAGGCCGACGTCGGCGAGGAGGCGGAGCTCGAGCCGCAGGGCGCGCGCTTCGCCGGGGAGACCCGGCTCCACGCGCCGCGGCGCTTGATTGGTCGCGGTCGCGAAGCGGGCGTTGCCGCGTCCACCGCGGCCGCCGCGGGCGACGACGACCTCGGCGTCGGCGCGCGTCAGATCGGCGACGAGCTCGCTGGTCTCCGCGTCGAGGACGCGCGTCCCGACGGGCACGCGGACGACGCGTGACGCGCCCGCGGCGCCGGTCTGCTCCTTGCCGCGGCCGTGCTCGCCGCGCTCGGCCTCGAGGTGACGCTGGAAGCGGAAGTCGAGGAGGGTCGTCAGTCCCGGATCGGCGCGCAGGACGACGTCGCCGCCCGGGCCGCCGTCGCCTCCGCTCGGCCCGCCGTGCGGGCGGTACTTCTCGCGCAGGAACGCGACACAGCCGCGCCCGCCGTCACCGGCTTTGACCGAGATCAACGCTTCATCGACGAACTTCATGGTAGTGCGAAATCATACCGCATCACACGCGCAAATGGCGACGCGTGGCGCGCGTGGCGGCTGATGCAGGATGTCGAGACGATCGGGGTCCGCGCGTGCGGCGGACCGTAGACGAATCAGCCGGCGGGCGGCTGCTGCGGCTGCGGCGGCGGGTAGACGCTCACGCGGCGGCGGTCCTTGCCGACGCGCTCGTAGCGGACGATGCCGTCGATCTTCGCGAAAAGAGTGAAGTCGCGACCTCGACCGACGTTGGTGCCGGGATGAACGCGGGTCCCGACTTGGCGGACGAGAATGTTGCCGGCTTTGGCGACTTCGCCGCCGTACACTTTCACGCCACGGCGCTGGCCCTGGCTGTCACGGCCGTTGCGGCTGCTGCCCTGTCCCTTTTTATGCGCCATGCTCGTGCTCCTCGCCCGCCGCGGAGTCCCCGCCGTCGATGCCGGTCACGCGCACGACCGTGAGCTGCTGACGGTGCCCCTGGCGCCGGCGATAGTTCTTGCGGCGTTTCTTCTTGAAGACGAGGATCTTCTTCGCTTGTTCCTGGCGGACGATCTCGCCGACGACGCGACAGCCGTCGAGGAGCGGCTTCCCGACTTTGACGCCGCCGCCGGAGGACGTCAGCAGGACGTCGGTAAAGACGCACTGCGCGCCCGGCTCGCCGGCGAGCTTCTCGAGACGGATCGTCTCGCCGGGCTGGACCCGGTACTGCTTTCCCCCCGATCGAATGACGGCGTAGTCCATAAGAGCAGCGCTCCCGCGGCGGAACCGCAATGAGTATGCGAGCTTGCTCCGCCTGTCAACGCCGGCTAGACGGGCAGCATCGCCGCCGTCGCCGCTGACAGTCCAGGCTTGGTCGTGATGTTCGTGCGCGAGCCGATCGCCGCTACCGTGAAGACCCGTCTCGTGCCGGCACTCGGGGCGGCTGGCGCCGCTCTGCTCTATCGCGCGTTCGTGGAGGATGTTTGTGCGCGCCTCGCGCCGCACGTGCCGCTCGCGCTCGCGTACGCGTCCGCGACCGGCGCCGACGGCTTCGTCGCGACGCTCGCGCGCCGCTACGGCTGGCCGACGTTCGCGCAGGGCGACGGCGATCTCGGCGCGCGGATGCGGCGGGTCGCGACCGCCGCGCTCACCGCGGCGTCCTCGGTCGTCCTCGTCGGCAGCGACGTGCCGACGCTGCCCGTCGGCCACGTCACCGCGGCGCTGCGCGAGCTGGCGCCCCCTCGCGCCGGCGAGCGGCGACGGCGGCGCCGTGTCGTCCTCGGACCGAGCTTCGACGGCGGCTACTACCTGCTCGGGCTTCGCCCACCGCTGCCCGACATCTTTCGCCGCATGCCGTGGGGCAGCGACCGCGTCCTCGCGCGCACCCTCGCGCGCCTGCGCCGCGCGCGTGTCGTGCCGGCGGTGCTGCCGGGCTGGTACGACGTCGACACGCCGGCGGACGTCGGTCTGCTGGCGCGCCATCTCGACGTGCTCGCGACGCTCGGCGAGGAGCCGTGTCCGCGTACGCGGCGGGTGCTCGCGCGCCTGTGGTCGCGGCGTGTTGCGCGCGGTGCGGGGCCGCCGGCGAGGGTCGCGGCGCCGTGACGCACGTCGTCCTCTACGGCAAGCCGGAGTGCTGCCTCTGCGACGAGATGAAGATCGTCGTCGACGAGGTGCGGCGCGAGGTGCCCTTCACGCTCGACGTCGTCGACATCAGCGGCGATGCCGCGCTCGAGGCGGCGTATGGCACGGAGGCTCCCGTGCTGGTGATCGACGGACGCAAAGCCTTCAAGTATCGGGTCGACGCGACGGCGCTGCGCCGCCGCCTCGCGCGCTGAGCGTCCATGCATCGATCCCGCGCGCGCCTGCGCTCGGTCTTGGCACCATCGGTCGCCGCCTGTAATGCTCGACGGCGCGAGCGTGAAGGGGACGTGGCATGCCGGTGATCGCTGTCGACGCGATGGGTGGAGACTTCGCGCCCGACGAGGTGGTGAAGGGCGTCGCGCGCGCGTCGCTCGGCACCGCGATCGAGTGCGTGCTCGTCGGTGACGAGCCGCGCATCCAGAAGATCCTCGAGTCGGTGTCGTACAACCCGGAGCACATCAGCATCCGCCACGCCGCGGAGTTCGTCGAGATGCACGAGCCGCCGAAGGAGGCACTGCGCGCCAAGCGCGACGCCTCGATCGTGGTCGGCGCGAAGCTCGTCGCCGAGGGGCACGCGCAAGCGCTCGTCAGCGCCGGCAACACCGGCGCCTGCATCCTCGCCTGCGCGCGCCATTTCCGCACGATCAAGGGCATCCGCAAGACGGCGCTCGCCAGCGTCTATCCGCGCCAGACGGAGTATCCCGGCCAGGACCAGCTGGCGCTCTTGCTCGACGTGGGCGCGACGATCCGCTGCGACGCACTCGATCTCGCGCAGTTCGCCGTCATGGGCAGCGCCTACGCGCGGCGCGTGTCGAAGGTGGAGCGGCCGCGTGTCGGGCTGCTCAACATGGGCGCCGAGCCGTTCAAGGGCGGCGACGTGCTGACCGAGGCGTACCAACGCTTGAGCGCGCTTCCCGGGATCGACTTCGTCGGCAACATCGAGGGCAACGACGTCGCCAAGGGACGTGCGGACGTGATCGTCTGCGAGGGGTACGTCGGCAACGTCGTCCTGAAGCTCATTGAGGGCATCGCGGAGGTCGTGACCGACGTCGCCAGCAACGCGGTGAAGCGGCGCTTCATGTGGCGCCTCGGGATGATGCTGCTCGCGCGCGGCATCCGTGAGGTGGCGCACCTCGCCGACTACACGAAGTACGGCGGCGCGCCGCTGCTCGGCTTCGAGCACCTCTTCCTCAAGGCGCACGGCCGCTCGACCGCGCGCGCCATCGAGAACGCGGTGAAGGTCGCGGCGAAAGCGGTGCGCGACGGCGTACCGCAGGAGATCGCGGCCGGAATCGAGGCGGTGCGGTGACGACGAGGTGGGACGCTCTCCGCGCGCGCTGGCCGCGATCGAACGGCCACTGGTCGCTCCGTCCGCGCGCGACGCGGCGGCCCGCGCCGGCAACCGTCATCTACCGCTGGGACCTCGACAAGACGTATCTCAAGAGCGACTTCGAGAGCCTGCGGAAGATGATGCGGGTCCCCTTCGAGCGCGCGCGCGACAAGATCGACGAGCCGGGCGTCGTCGCGCTGATCCGCGCCCTCAAAGCGAGCGCGCTCCGCGAGCAGCGTACCGCGTTCGTGTACTTCATCTCGGCGAGCCCGCCGCAGATCGGGCGCGCCATCCGCGAGAAGCTCGCGCTCGACGGGATCGAGTTCGACGGCATCCTGTTCAAGGATCAGCTGCAGCACCTCGTCCGCGGCCGTTTCCGCCTGCTGCGCGAGCAGGTCGGCTTCAAGCTCGCAGAGCTCCTGAGAGCGCGGCTCTCGGCGCCCGCGGGCGCCGTCGAGTTTCTGTTCGGCGACGATTGGGAGTCGGATCCGATCATCTACTCGCTCTACGCCGACGTCATCGCCGGCCGTCTCGAACACGACGCGCTCGCCGACATCCTCGTCCGCTTGCGCATCGATCCGGCGCGGCTCGTCGAGATCAAGGCGCTCAGCCAGAAGATCGCGCCCGCCGACGCCGTGCGCCGCATCTTCATCAACCTCGAGCGTCGCACGCCGCCGGACCGCTTCCGCTCGTTCGGGGCGCGGCTCGTTCCGACGTTCAACTACTTTCAGACGGCGCTCGTGCTCTACGAGGAAGGCGTCGTGCCGCTCGCCGCGATCGTCGACGTCGGCCGCTCGTTGCTCGAGCGCTCGGCGTACAGCGCGGCGCGCCTGCGGAACTCGCTCGACGATCTCGCACGCCGCGGCTACGTCGCGCCGGCGGCAGCGGTGGCGCTGCGCGCGGAGCTCGAGGAGGCGGGGGTGTTGCCGTCGACGGGAGTCCTCGGTCTCTGGCCACGGCAGCTCTGGCGGCGGTGGCGGCGGCGACGGCAGCGCGCGCGGGCGCCGATGGCGCCAGCGATCGCGGCGGCCGCGATCGAATACCCGCGGCTGATCGACGCCTGGGTCGCGAGCGGCAGCCGACTCGGCGGAGAGCCGTCGTGAAGCGGCGCCGGACCCGAGTCGCGGCGTCGACCCGCGGCGGAGGAGCCGCGTCGACGGGCCGCCGCCGCGACGGCGCGGCCAGCGCGCCTCGTCGCGGCCGTGCGGCGGCAACCAGCGCTCGTCGCGCCGGCCGTGCCGCCGCCGTCGTGATGCTCTCGACCGCCGGGTCGCGTGAGGAGGCGGATCGCATCGCCGCCGCGCTCGTCGACGAGCGGCTCGCCGCCTGTGTGAACGTCGTCGCGCCGGTCACCTCGATCTACCGCTGGCGCGGCGCGGTCGACCGCGCCGAGGAGGTGCTGCTGGTCGTGAAGACGCGGCGTGTGCTCGTCGCGCGCGTCGCGGCGCGCATCCGAGATCTCCATAGCTACGAGCTGCCGGAAGCGATTGCGGTCGCGATCGAGGGCGGCTCGCCGGAATACTTGGCGTGGATCGCCGGTGAGACCCAGGCGCGCCGACGCGCGCCGCGTTAGCGCGGGTCGGCGGCGATCGGCGCGGCGGCCGCGATCGGCAGGGCGGCCGCGAGCGGCGCCCTGGTGATCGGCGTCGTCGTGGTCGGCGCGACGGTGCGCGTCGCGAGGTCGAGCGGCACCGCGGGCATCGTCTGTTGATACGTGCTGCGGCGCCACACCCGCTCGGTCGTGCGTGCGAGGTCGGCGTCGAGCGGTCCCTCGACGACGAGGACTCGCGTTCCCTCCCGCTCGAGGCGGTACGGGAACGGCCCTTGCGACGCGAGCACCGTGGGCTCGGCCGCTTGCGCACGGCTCTCGGGGTGTTGGAGGGCAAGGATCGCGCCGTAGCCGGTGAAGAACTCGATTGCGTCCTGCTCGGTGTCCCACGACGTGAGCCACACGATCGCGAGGTCGTCGCCGTGGGTGAGCGCGACCATGCGATCGCCGCCCCAACCCGCGGCGACGCTCTCGGCGCGCTCCCGCGGGAGGAACTGCGCCGCGAGGATCCGGGTCGTGAACTCGCCGATCGTGCACTCCTCGGCGACCTGCCAGCCGCCGCTCGTGTAGGGGGCGAGACCGCCGACGCGGACGCTGAGCGGGTACTCGGCACGCACGAAGTATTTCTCCGGATGGAGGATCTGCTCGCTCGAGAACGGCGGGTGCGCGAGCAGCGCGTTCACGCCGTCCCATCCCGCGCGCTCGTACGCCCACGAGACGAAGTTCACCCCGGCGACGTACTCGAAGGCGACGGTCTCGCGGATCGCGGCGGGAATCTCCGGATACGCCTGCGCGAGCGCACCGGGAACGCCCTCGAGCTGTCCGGCGAGCGAGACGGCACTGCGCCGTCCGAGCGAGCCCATCACGACGGCGAACTCCGCGAGCGTCGCGTCGCCCTCGTACACCGCGTGGCGCGCGAGCTCGGCGTCGTCCTCACCGAGGTCGTTGCGCCCGACCTCGAGGCCGTAGTGCTGGTCTTGCAGCGCGTGCGTCAGCTCGTGCGCGAGCACGAGCTCGCCCGCGAAGTCGCGCCGCAAAACGGCGCCGAGCGTCCGCGTCAGGAAGTCGGTCGGGATCGCGCCCTCGACCAGGACCATGCGGCTGCCGATGGGATCGTAGAACCCGGCGACCTGCTGCCCGTAGAGATCGAGATAGGCGCGCTCGAGATCGGTGCCGACCGGGACGAGACCGAGCGCCGCGTAGACGCGACTCAACTTGGCGAGATCTTCCGAGCTGTACTGCGCGTGCAGCTCGCGCTCCAGCGCTGCGCGCGCCTCGGCTTGCGTCACTGCTTGGATCGGCACCGGGGCTCTGAATTTGAGCCCGCGCGTCGTCTCGACTCTCGCTTGGATGCGCGCCGCCGCCTTCGTGTTCACCTGGCCGTCACGCATGAGGCGGTACGACGTGCACCCGGTCGTCGCGAGGGCGACGAGCGTGGCGAGCACAAACACGACAGGAGCGCGCCGTATGGGCGAACGCGCGCGGGACACGCCGACGCGGCTCACTCGGGCTCCTCCGTCACGATCGCCGGTATGCCGAGGCTCGCCAGCTCGAACGCGCGGCGCTCGGCATCGGATCGCACCGCGAACGGACCGACGCGCACTCGATACCAGACGTCGGCGCGCGCCCGCACCGAGCTGATATAAACGTCCTCATACCGGGGAGCAAGATTGGCGCGCAGCGCCGCGGCTTTCGCCGCCTCGCTGAACGACCCGACCTGCACGCAATAGCGGACGGCGACGTACCCGCCGGGCGGCCGCTCGACGACCTCGATGCGCACCGGCGCCGTCCCGGGCCCGAAGACGCCGATCTCGCGGGCCGCCGCGTACGAGAGGTCGATCGCGCGGCCTTTCACGAACGGGCCGCGGTCGTTGATGCGGACGTCGACCGAGCGGCCGGTCTCGAGGTTCGTCACCCGGCAGCGGGTGCCGAGCGGCAAGTTCGGGTGCGCGGCGGTGAGATCCTCCTGATCGTAGATCTCGCCGCTGGTCGTGGCATGGCCGTGGAAGCCGGGGCCGTACCACGACGCGACGCCCGTCTGCGGCCTGCCGGGCTCCGGCGGCGGCGCCGGATGGATACCGCAGCCCGCGATGATGACGAGTGCGACGAGGACGACGCTCGCGCGCGTCCCTGCTCTGCGACCGCCACCCGTGCGGGTCGGTGCGCCTTTCGCCATGACGCCCCCCTCGCGCTCACCCCACATCCGCCCCATGGGCGCCGTATGTAGCGCGAGCTCCGCACGCGCGACAAGCGCGCGACTCGTCGAGCGTCGGACCCGGCCCGCGGCGCGGTAGTGGCAGCATCGGCGGCGCCGGCGGCGTTTACTTGCGGCGCTGCGCTGTGGTAACAAACGGGATACCCATCCAGTCGCGAGCGGCGCTCCCGGCTCTCGGCAATCGTCCCTGCAGATCGAGACAACGCGCGCCGTCCGACGACCCGGATGGGGAAAGGGAACTCATGTCCGGCCACTCGAAGTGGAGCTCGATCAAGCACAAGAAGGCGGCCAAGGACGCCAAGCGCGGCAAGATCTTCACCAAGATGATCAAGGAGATCACCGTCGCCGCGCGCATGGGGGGCGGTGACGTCAACGCCAATCCCCGCCTGCGCACCGCCGTCACGACGGCGAAGGCCGCGAGCATGCCGAGCGACAACATCGAGCGCGCGATCAAGAAGGGGACGGGCGAGCTCGAGGGCGTCAACTACGAGGAGATCAACTACGAGGGCTACGGCCCCGCCGGGGTCGCGATCATGGTCTCGGTCCTGACCGACAACCGTAACCGGACGGTCGCCGAGATCCGCAACATCTTCGAGAAGAACCACGGCAACCTGGGGGCGGGCGGCTGCGTCGCCTGGATGTTCTCCAAGAAGGGGCTGATCACGGTCGAGCAGAGCGCCGCCGCCGAGGAGCGCGTGTTCGACGTCGCGCTCGAGGGTGGCGCGGACGACATCGGTGACGGCGGCGACGTCTTCGAGGTGACCGTCGCGCCGGAGAAGCTCGAGGACGTGAAAACGGCGCTCGACAAGGCGGGGATCCCCGTCGCGTCCGCGGAGGTCGCGATGGTGCCGCAGAGCACGGTGACGCTCCGCGGCCGGGAGGCCGAGCAGACTTTGAAGCTCCTCGAGGTGCTCGAGGATCACGACGACGTGCAGAAGGTCGCGGCAAACGTCGACATTCCGCAGGAGGAAGTCGAGCGCTTGAGCGCCTGAGGGCGGGCGCGTTCCGCGTGGGAGCGGACGGGATGAGGGGAGGCGAGAGGATGCGCGAGAGCGTGCGCGTCCTAGGAATCGATCCCGGCACGGCGGTGACCGGGTGGGGCGTCGTCGAGGGTCGACCCGGCGCGTTCCGCCATCTCGGCCACGGCACCGTCTCGCCGCCGCTCAAGCTGACCCTCGCCCGGAAGCTCGCGCACATTCACGGCGCCGTCGTCGAGCAGTGCGCGACGTGGCGGCCGCACGCGCTCGCGCTCGAGAAGAGCTTCGTCGGCCGCAACGTGCAGAGCGCGTTCCGCCTCGGCGAGGTGCGCGGCGTCGTCATGCTCGCCGCGGCCGCCGCCGGCGTTGTCGTCGCCGAGTACAGCCCGGCCGAGACGAAGCTCGCGGTCACCGGCAGCGGCCGCGCCGAGAAGACGCAAGTCGAGCGCGCGATCGCGCGCGAGCTCGCGCTCGACGGTGCGATCGCCGCCGACGCCGCCGACGCGCTGGCGCTCGCCCTCTGCCATCTGCAGACGTTTCGCCTGCGCGCGCTGCTCGCCGCGACCGCGCCGCGGCGCCTGCCGCTAGGGGCGCGATGATCGGCCGTTTGCGCGGGCGCCTCCTCGAGAAGGCGCCGGAGCAGATCGTCGTCGACGTCGGCGGCGTCGGCTATCAGCTCGCGGTGTCGTTGCAGTTGTTCGCGCGGCTCCCGGACGTCGGGGACGAGGTCGATCTGCGCGTCCACACCCACGTGCGCGAGGACGCCCTGCAGCTCTTCGGGTTCCTCGACGACGGCGAGCGCGCGCTCTTTCTCCTGCTCATCCAGGTCGCGACCATCGGACCGCGCGTCGCGATGGCGGTCTTGTCCGGTCTCGATACTCCCGAGCTCGAGCGTGCCCTCGCCGACGGCGATGCGCGCCGTCTCACCGCGATTCCCGGGATCGGCAAGAAGAAGGCGGACCTGATCGTGCTCCAGCTGCGCGAGAAAGTTCGCGCGTTGCAGACGACTCGCCGCGTGGAGCCGGGCCTCACCGTCGCGGGTGACGGCGTCGAGGCGATCTCGGCGCTGGTGAACCTCGGCTACAAGCCGCAGGAGGCGGAGCACGCCGTGAAGAGCGCCGAGCAAGCGGGCTCGGCGCCGCTTCCCGAGCTGATCCGCGAGGCGCTGCGGAGGCTCGCGTCGTGAGGGCGGCACGCTCGTCGCGACGGGGTATCGTGGCACCACCGCAGCTCGGGAGGTGCGCGTGAGCGTGAAACGGCCCGTCGTCGATGCCGCGCTCGTCGACGAGGAGGCGACGTTCGACGTCTCGCTCCGTCCGGCGACGCTCGCCGAGTACGTCGGACAGTCGGCGGTGAAGAGCAACCTCGCGGTCGCGATCGACGCCGCGCGCGCGCGCGAGGACGTCCTCGACCACGTGCTGCTCGCCGGCCCCCCGGGTCTCGGCAAGACGTCGCTCGCCTACATCATCGCCAAGGAGATGGGGGTGCAGCTGCGCTGCACGTCGGGGCCGGTCCTCGAGCGGCCGGGCGACGTCGCCGCGATCCTCACCAACCTCGAGCGCGGCGACGTGCTCTTCATCGACGAGATCCATCGCCTGAACCGTGTCGTCGAGGAGGTGCTCTATCCGGCGATGGAGGACTTCCAGCTCGACATCATCGTCGGCCAGGGGCCGTCGGCGCGGACGCTCAAGCTCGAGCTCAAGCCGTTCACGCTCGTCGGCGCGACGACCCGGACCGGGCTTCTCACGTCGCCGCTGCGGGACAGGTTCGGCGCCCATTTTCGTCTCGACTTCTACGACCTCGACGACCTGTGCCAGATCCTGCGCAGATCGGCGGCGATCCTGAAGGTACCGCTCGAGCCCGACGGGGCGGCGGAGATCGGCCGTCGCTCGCGCGGGACGCCGCGGATCGCGAACCGGCTGCTGCGCCGCGTGCGCGACTACGCGCAGGTCCGCGCCGACGGCACGATCAGCGGCCGGGTGGCGAGCGACGCGCTCGCGCTCCTCGAGGTCGACGGCCGGGGCTTCGACAAGATGGATCGCGCCATTCTGCTCGCGATCATCGAGAAATTCGGCGGCGGGCCGGTCGGCCTCGACACCTTGGCCGCCGCCGTCGGCGAGGAGCGCGACACGATCGAGGATGTCTACGAGCCGTACCTCATCAAAGAGGGTTTCCTCGCCCGCACCCCGAAGGGCAGGGTCGCGACCGAGCACGCCTTCGGGCATTTC
>VBKW01000013.1 GCA_005879405.1 Deltaproteobacteria bacterium | reverse complement strand
ATCACGGGACCGTACATCGGCGCCTCGATCGACAGTCCCGCGCAGACCGACGCGAACGCCCCGTGCAACGTCTCCAACTTCCAGAGCCAGTGTGGCATCCCGGTCGCGAATCAGCATGGCGTCGCGCACACGTGCATCACGTATCCGAGCGGACAGCAGGGGACGTTCCGAACGGTCAACGGTATGTCCGGCCTTGCGGGTGACTCACAACTCATTCTCCTTCCGGGTCCCCCAGTGGCGCCGACGCCCACCGCGACGTCGACGCCGTAGGCACGACTCCGGCGGGAGCGGCGCAGTCGTGCCGCTCCCGCCGGAGCTACACACAGTGCTATGCCTGCGTGGTACGGGCATACGCATGTGAAGTGCTTGACGGGACCCAGGGTAAGACAGTATCTTACATGACGTGAAAACAACCGTATCGACCAAAGGGCAAATCGTTTTTCCGGCAGAGATTCGACAACGAGACGGCATCAAGCCGGGGCAGCAGTTCGAGATCGAGCGCGTCGATCGTGGCGAGTATCGTCTCGTGCGTCGTCAGCCCCCGCCGAATCAAGGCCTGATCGACTGGCTACTGAGCTGTCCGGCAACGTGCTCAGTGAGCCGACTCGCCCCGACCCGAGCGCCAAGGTGCTGGCGTGGCTGAGGAGGAATGAACGCGATCTTGCCGTCGATCCGATCATCGTGGGGGAGATCCGCTTCGGCATCCACCTGCTCGCGGCGGGTCGGCGACGCCGGCGGCTCGAACAGTGGTTCGAAGAGGGCGTCACCCGATTCCATTGCCTCGCGTGGGATCTGGCAACCGGGCTGCGTTGGGCGAGGCTGCTCGCGGATCTGCGCGCTCGCGGACAATCCATGCCGATCAAGGACAGCATGATTGCGGCCACCGCGCTCGCGCACGGCCTCACTGTGGCGACGCGCAACGTGCGCGACTTCAGGCAGGCGCGAGTGAAGGTCGTTGACCCGTTCGTCTGAGGAACCGTGCAGGGTGTCGTGGCGGGTCGGTGCCGAATCGGCACCTCGAGGCAGGGATCAGGGCGGACATTTCATCTTGACCGCCCCGACGGGCGCTCCTAGAGTCGACGGCTCGGAGGTTCGGCATGAGCGCCAGAGGTGTCGAGGATGCGCGTGCGCGCGGCAAGACGGTGCTCGTCTTGCACGGGCCGAATCTGAATCTCCTCGGCCGCCGCGAGCCCGATGTCTACGGCCCGCTGACCCTCGATCAAATCAACGAGCGCCTGCACGCGCTCGCCGCCGAGCTCGGCGTCGAGCTCGAGATCTTCCAATCGAACGTCGAGGGCGAGCTCGTCGACCGCATTCAAGAAGCGGCCGATGTCACGCACGCGATCGTCATCAACCCGGCTGCGTACACGCACACGAGCGTCGCCATTCGCGACGCCATCGTCGCCGTCGGTCTGCCGGTGATCGAGGTGCACCTCTCGAACGTCCATCGTCGCGAGGAGTTCCGGCACCGCTCGCTCATCAGCGACGTCGCGGTCGGGCAGATCACGGGCTTCGGCGCCGACAGCTACCTCCTCGGCCTGCGCGCCGCCGTGCGGGTGATCGCCAACTCGCGTAGCCGCTCGCTGAAGACCCGCCGCCCTCTGAAAGCGCGCCGACCGGCGTGACGCTCGCGCGGCGCGCCATCGCCGCGGCGGTCGTCATCGTCGCAACGGGGTGCGACGGCGGCGCACCGCCGCAGCTCGAGATCGGCACCGTCGCGACCGAGCAGGCGGCGGGTCCGGCGGGCGGAGAGCTCGCACGCGTCGAGGTCGCGAACGTCGGCGGGCGCGCGCTCGTGCTCGACGGGATTCGCGTCGATTGCGGCTGCCGTCTCGTGTCGACGCTTCCGGAGACGCTCGCGCGCGGCGAGCGCGCGGCCATCGTCGTTCAGTGCCGCCGGGCGACGTCGACGGAGGGATCACACGAGATTCGGATCGCGTCCAACGATCCGCGGCAGGCCGAGGCGGTGGCGCGGTTCGCGGCGCCGCGCGACGAGCACCACGCATTCGAGCCGAGCGCGCTCTACTTCGGGTACGTGCCCGTCGGCGGCAGCGCGACGCGCGAGATCGCGCTCGCCGCCGACGCGGCGACCGCCGGCGCGCCGATCGCGCGCGAGGCCGAGCTGCAGGTCGAGACCCGTCCGCCGCATGCCGACGGACGGCACGTCGTACGCGTGCGATTCACGCCCCACGCCGCGGGGCCCTTTCACGGGACGCTCACGCTCGACGGACGACCCGCGATCGCGGTGAGCGGCGTTGGCTATCGCGGCGTGCTCGCGTTCCCCGCCGAGCTGACGTTGCCGAGCGAGGTCAGCCCGGGCGCGCCGCCAGCGATCGCCCTCAAGTACGTCGGGCCCGCGGCGCTCGAGATCGGCGCGATCGAGACGCCGCCCGGCGTGACGGCCGAGCTGCAAACGACGACGCCGGGGCGCGAGTTCCGTCTCGTCGTGCGCGCGCACGGGCCGCTCGCGCCCGACGCGGCGCTTCGCCTCCGCACGAGCGACGCCGAGGAGCCGCTCGTCACGATTCCACTTCGGGACGTAGGCGCGTGAGAGGCGCGAGGACCGCCGCGGCTTTCGCCCGCTCGACAGCCACGGCTTCCGCCGGCACGACCGTCGGTGGCGGCGAGACGGCGTGCTGATGCGCGAGTGTGGCCTCAGCGCTCCCGTCGGTCGGCCGTTCGACGTCATCGGGGTCGGACTGAACGCGATCGATCACCTCTGCACCGTGCAGGGGTTCCCGACGTTCAACAGCAAGCTGCAGATGGCGTCGTACGCCTGTCAGCCGGGCGGCCAGGTCGCGACGGCGATGGTGGCGCTGCAGCGCTGGGGTTGTCGCACGGCATACGTCGGCAGCTTCGGCGACGGCATCATCGGCGAGCTCTCGCGGCGCTCGCTCGCGGAGGAAGGCGTCGAGCTGAGCGGCGCGGTGCAGCGGCGCGGCGTCGCCAATCAGATGGCGGTCATCCTCGTCGATCAGGCCTCGGGCGAGCGCACCGTGCTCATGCACCGTCCGGCGGCGCTCGTGCTCGAGCCCGACGAGCTGCGCCACGATCTCGTGACGTCCGGCCGCGTCCTACACCTCGACGGCTACGATCTCGCCACCGCGCTCGCCGCCGCGGAGTGGGCGCACGGCGCCGGCATGCCGGTCATCGTCGATCTCGACACGCGCTCGGGTCCGGTCGAGCGCCTCGTCGCGGTGAGCGACGCGGTGATCGTGTCGCACGAGTTCGCCGAGCAATTCACCGGCCTCGCGGATCCCGAGGGCGCGATCGAGCGGCTCGCCGGCGCGACGGCGGCGCCGCTGGTCGCGATCACGCTCGGCGCCGCGGGCGTCATCGCCCGCTCGCGTACCGGCACGCTGCGGGTCGCGGCGTATCCCGTGCGCTCGGTCGACTCGACGGGCGCCGGCGACGTCTTCCACGCCGGTTTCATCTTCGGCCTCCTCCACGACTGGCCGCTCGAACGCACACTCCGCTTCGCGAACGCGACTGCCGCGCTCAAGTGTACGCAGGTGGGCGGCCGCCCCGGGATTCCGACGGTCGCCGCGGCGGAGGAGTTGATGCGCGGCGGGCGATCATGAGCCCGGAGACGCGGAGCCCTTCTGTTCTCGCGGTTGACTCTTCCATCGGTGAGCGCGAAGCTCTTCGATGTGGATGCGCATGCGCTCGCCGAATTGAGGAGCCTCGCCTATCACCGCGAGATCGCACGGCGCATCGCTCGCGACCACGCTCTCGTCGATCGCGCGCGTGACCGCGTTCGGGAATGGCTCCGCACCCTTCGCCCAGTACCTGGATACGCCCGGGCTTGGGATGCCATCCTCGGTCGGCCGCTGACCGAGCTGCTCCGGTTCTTGGAGGAAGACAGCGAGCGCGCTCGCGAGTTGCGGCAATCGACGCCGTTCGCCGGGATCGTGCCGCCACGAGAGCGCTGGCGGATCTGGCGCGACGTCCGCGAACGCGGGCACGTATGACACGCGCGGATCTCGAGCACGTCATCCGTGCGGCGGCCGACATCGCATCGGATGACGACATCGTCATCATCGGCAGTCAGGCGATTCTCGGCCAGTTCCCCGACGCGCCGCCGTCCTTGCGTGTCTCCGTGGAAGCCGATGTCTACCCCCGCAACCATCCCGAACGTGCCGACTTGATCGACGGCACTCTCGGCGAGGGCTCGCCGTTCCACGAGGCGTATGGGTACTACGCCCAGGGCGTCGGCGAGACGACGGCGGTGCTGCCGGCGGGATGGCAGGAGCGCTTGATCGTGGTTCGGAATGCCAACACGCGCGGCGCAACCGGCTGGTGCCTCGAGATCAACGACCTCACGATCGCGAAGGCGGTCGCCGGCCGCGAAAAGGACCGGCAGTTCGTCGCCGACGTGCTCGCGAACGGCCTTGCAGATCCGGCGACGCTCGAGATGCGGCTGGCCGCGACCGCCATCGATGATGGGACACGCGCCCGCGTTCGTGCGCTGATCGCGGCGCCGCGTTCGCACTGAAGATCCTCTCGCCGCGCGTTTGCTGCAGAAGCACATTGCGGGGTGCCGCTACCGTTGGTAGCGTGAATTCTTCACCCACCCGGCCGCACGGCCGGCGCGGGCATTCGTGTATGCAGCATCTGCCGCAAGAAGAAGGTCCCTCGCTCGCCGACGTCGCGCGGCGTGCGGCGACGGTCGCCGCCGGGCGGCCGCTGCGCGTCGAAGGGCTGCGCGGCGGGGGCCGCGCGCTGCTCGTCGCCGAGACGTATCGCACGCAGCCAGCGCCGTAGCGCATCGACGCCGGCGCTCGAGCGCAAGGTCCATCTCCTGCCGGCGTGGGACGTGCCGCCGTTCGAGCCCGTCTCGCCGTCGGCGGCCGTCGTCACCGACCGCATCGCGGCGCTCTTTCACTTGCTGCAAGGCCGGGCGCCGATCGTCGTCGCGACCCCCGACGCGCTCGCGCAACGCGTCTTGCCGCGCGCCGTGCTGACCGAAGCGGTGCGCTATCTCGTGCAGGGCGACGCGATCGCCATTGAAGTCCTCGCGGCGCATCTCGCGTCGTGGGGGTACCAGCGCGTCGCGCTCGTCGAGGACCGCGGCGAGTTCAGCGTCCGCGGCGGCGTCGTCGACGTGTTTCCCGCGCTCGAGCCGCTGCCGCTGCGTCTCGAGATGGAGGGCGACCGCATCGAGCGCATCCGCGCCTTCGATCCTGACTCGCAGCGCTCGCGCGACTCGCGCGAGGAGCTCGTCGTCCTGCCCGCTCGGGAGGTCTCCCTCGTGCACCTCGGCGCGTCGGAAGCCCGTCGCGCCGTCGAGACGCGCGCGATCGAGGTCGGCATGCCGCGCCTCGAGCGGCACGCGCTCGCCGACGCGCTCGAGCACGGGCTTTTCGTGCCGGGGATCGAGTTCGTGATGCCCTACGTCTACGGCGAGCTCGCGACCGTCTTCGACTACATTCCCGACGGCACGCGCCTCTGGCTCGACGAGCCGGCGCGCGTCGAGAGCGGGCTCGAGAGCGCGTGGCAGGCGGCGGTCACCGACGCAGCGGAAGCGGAGCAGGCGCGGCGCTTCTTCGCGCCGCCCGAGCGTCTTTTCGTCCCGCCTGCCGACGTGCGGGCGGCGACCGCGCCGCTCGCGACGGTCGAGCTCGATCCGCTCGTCGGCATCGGCGGCGCCGCCGGGCACGCGCGACTCACGTGCTACGTGCTCTCCGACCTGGCGGCGGCGCGCGCCACGCAGGCGACGCCGTCGATGAAGCCGCTCGCCGACCGCATCCGCGCGTTCGCGGCCGAGGGCCGGCGCGTCGTCATGGCGGTGCCGAGCGCGGCGCAGCGTACGCGCCTGCAGAAGCTGCTCGAGCAGCACGACGTCCACGCGGCGATCGCCGCGGAGCCTCTCCCCGCGCTGCTCGCCGCCCGTGACCGCGCGCCGGTCATCGTCGACGGCGCGCTGTCGCAGGGGTTTCGGATGCCGACGGAGCCGTGGGTGTTCGTCGGCGAGGAGGAGATCTTCGGTGAGCGCCGGGCGCAGCGCCGCACGCGCACCGTGCGCGCCGCCGACGTCCTCTCGAGCCTCG
>VBKW01000154.1:2024-3376 GCA_005879405.1 Deltaproteobacteria bacterium | reverse complement strand
CGAGTACTGATCATCTGCAACCCGAACTCCCCGTCGGGAACGTTCACGCCGCTCGACGTGATCGAGGACCTGGCCCGCGGCCGTGAGTGGATCGTCGTGGTCGACGAGGCGTACGTCGACTTCGCGCCGGCGACGGCGCTGACGCTCGTCGCGCGCTACGACAACGTCCTCGTGCTGCGCAGCTTCTCGAAGTCGTTCTCGCTCGCCGGCATGCGCATCGGTCTCGCCTTCGGTCATCCGGAGCTCCTCGGCGAGCTCGCGAAGGTGAAGGACTCGTACAACGTGAGCCGGGTCGCGATCGCCGCCGGCGTCGCCGCGCTCGAGGATTACACGTGGATGGAGCAGAACGTCGCCCGCATCGTCGCGTCGCGGGCGCGGCTCTCCGAGGAACTACGCGCGGTCGGCTACGACGTGCTGCCGTCGGCGGCGAACTTCGTCCTGGCGCGGCGTCCGGGGGAAGATCAGGGCGCGGTGCAAGCGGCGCTGCCCTGGCGCGGCGTCCGGGGGAAGATCAGGGCGCGGTGCAAGCGGCGCTGCGCGAGCGCGGCGTCCTCGTGCGGCACTTCGCGACGCCGCGCCTCGTCGATGCCCTGCGGATCAGCGTCGGGACCGATGAGGAGATCGATCGATTGCTCGCGGAGCTGCGTGCGCTCGGTTGATGCAGCTCACCACACGCCTGGAACGAGACGATAGCGGACGCGCGTCATATAATCCGCATAGCCGGGCAGCTCGCGTGCCAGCAGACGTTCCTCGAACACGGCACGCGGCGCGAGCCCGGCGATCATGAGCGGCACGATCAACAGCCCGTCCCACGACCCGAGCAGCAGCGGCATACCGACGAGGTACAGCACCGCCGACGCGTACATCGGATGGCGTACGACGGCATACGGCTCCGTGTCGATCACGCGCTGCTGGCGCTCGGGCTGCACGCGGACCACGGGCGCGGCGAAACTGTTCTCGCGCAGCACCAGTGCCGTCGCGAGAAAGCCTGCGATCACGAGCGCGCCGCCGAGGACGTTCAGCGAGCGCGGAACGTCCGATGTGCGCCAGCGCTGGGCGTCGAGCGCCATCAGCACGAACCAGCCGCACCAGACGACGATGAACGTCAGCAGAAAGATCTGGTCCCATCGCGGCTGCCCCCGCTGCACGAGCGGTCCGAGCCGCGACGCGAGCAGCGCCGGATCGCGGCGCAGAAGCCACGCACAGAAGCCGACGGAGCCGACGGTGAAGATGGCGAGAAACGCCCACGCCTGCGGCCACTCCCAGCGACCGGCGGCGTAGAAGAGCAGGACGGCCATGAAGCCGAGCCACGCGCTGGTTTGGACGATCACTCGCGCAATCAGCCGCGCCGA
>VBKW01000154.1:0-2008 GCA_005879405.1 Deltaproteobacteria bacterium | reverse complement strand
GCTACCGCCGCCGCCTGCATGCCGCGCGTTTGATCGTCACATTCTCGTCACGGCAACCACTTCTCAAGAAAAATCTCGTGGTCTCGTTGACGTCTTCTCCAAGGTGGACGAGGATCTCCGGGTCAACGAAGACGGTGGCCCCGAGAACACCAGCGCCGATCGTCAGGGTCCTGAATCCAAGGAGAATCTGCAGTGACGGGCAGCACGTCGCGCCACGAAACCAACGACATCGGACAGGAGCGGGGTAGTCCAATGGGGGGCGTCGGCCCGACGTCGAGTCGCGGTGTCGAGGTGAACACGCGGGTCGTCGTCCGGCAGCATGCGCAGTCCAATGACCTGAGGGGACTCACGCAAGTTCTGACGACCTTGGGATCGCTTGCGCTCCTCTGGTGGGCCGCGGTCGCGAGCGTCGCTGTCTCTCTCTGGTTGACCTTCGCAATCATTCCTCTTCTCAGCCTGTTCTCGCTGCGCGTATTTACGCTGATGCATGAATGCGGCCACGGAAGCTTGTTTCGTACTCAGCGGCTCAATCGCGCATGTGGCTTCATCCTCGGCGTCACGGCCGGCATGCCGCAGTACGTGTGGTCACAGCATCACAGCTTTCACCACGAGCACAACGGTAATTGGGACAAGTATCGTGGGCCGTACACCACGCTGTCCGTCGATGAGTACGCGGCACTGAGCGCGATGCAGCAGTTCATGTACCGATGGAAGTGCAGCATGGCGGGGGCGCCGATTGCCGGGTTCATATACTTGATATTCAATCCGCGATTCACGTGGCTTAAGGGCAGCATCGGGTTAGCGTTGCACATCGTTCGGCAGAAGATTGCGCAGCCGAATCAATCGATACAAACAATCGCCGCGGGTTTTCAGACACGGTACTGGAAATCGGCAAAAGAATATCGTCACATGTCCTGGAACAACGTCGTCCTGCTCAGCCTATGGGTGCTGATGTGTGCCGCGGTGGGCAGTTCTCGATTCTTCGCGATCTACGTGACGGCGTTGTCACTTGCGGGTGGCGCCGGCATCGTGCTCTTCACCGTACAGCATAATTTCAGGCATTCGTATGCCAGTGATCAGGAGCACTGGGACTACGATACTGGAGCGATCGAAGGAACCAGCTATCTAGTGTTGCCGGCGTGGTTGAACTGGTTCACCGCCAACATCGGCTACCATCATGTCCATCATTTATGTGACAGGATTCCGAATTATCGGTTGGTAGACTGTCACGACGAGCTTCGGAACCGGTTCTCTGCCGTCACTCGTTTAGGGCTCGCCGACGTGCATCAATCGCTGAAATGTATTCTGTGGGATGCTCGTGCGCGGCAAATCATTTCGGTCGCGGAATATCGGGAGCAAATCCCGGCGCGCCGCTACTCGCCGGAGTCGCCGTCCTCGTCGCCGGTGTCGGCGTCGTCCGGCGCCTCCGGCTGACCAGGAGCTGCCGCGCCGCCGAGGATGCCCGCGCCCGCGGCCGGCGTCGCGACCGCCGCTGCGCCGCTCGGAACGGGCGACGCCGGCGGCGTGCGGAAGTCGCTCGCCTTCTTGTCGATGCGGTCGTAGACGTACGACTTGACGCCGTAGACGACGCCGCTGCCGTCCGCGCTCACGTGCGAGTCCTCGGGCGCGGCGGCGCGGGTGCCGAGAATCGTGCCGAGCGAGCCGCCGCTGTCGTCGCTGACGGCGATCATCAGGTCCGGCTTGGCGAGCCCGTACTTCCCGAGGTCGGTCGCGTGCTCGTCGAGGATCGTGCCGCCCTTCAATCCGGCGACGTCCTCGAGAAAGCGCGTCATCGCCGGCGCGCGCTCGGTGCCTTCACCGGCGGGCGCATCGACGTGCCATGCGCCGTCGTGTTTCACGAGCGTGAAGCCGGCCCCGTCCTTGCGCGTCACGATGAGCTTCGCGGCCTTTGTCTTGTCGAACGCGAGCACCGTCTTGTCGCGCAGCGTCCCGACGTCCTTGTCGGCGTTCTTCAACGCGTACTCGGGGATCGCGTAGACCGTCGGGC
>VBKW01000153.1 GCA_005879405.1 Deltaproteobacteria bacterium | reverse complement strand
TGCTGCAGAAGCGCCGCGCCGCGATCGATGCGCGGCTCGGCGCGCCGCTGCGTCTCGTCCGCATCGCCGACATCGACACCACGCGCGACCGCGGCGTGCGGCTGCCCAAGGGGATGCTCGTGTCCGACGCGGCACAGGTCTACGGCGCCGACGACGTCGACGTCGTGATCGAGCTCATGGGCGGCTACGAGCCGGCGCGCCGCTTCGTGCTCGCGGCGATCGGCGCCGGGAAGAGCATCGTCACCGCGAACAAGGCGCTCCTCGCGGTGCACGGGCGCGAGATTCTGCGCGCGGCCGCCCACCGCCGCGTCGACGTCGGACTCGAGGCGAGCGTCGGCGGCGGCATCCCGATCGTGCGCGTGCTGCGCGACGCGATCGTCGCTGACCGGGTCCGCGGCGTCTACGGCATCGTGAACGGCACCTGCAATCACATCCTGACCGCGATGACGCGCGACGGCGCGCAGTTCGCCGACGCGCTCGCCGACGCGCAGGCGCGCGGTCTCGCCGAAGCGGACCCGAGCTTCGACATCGACGGCACCGATTCCGCGCACAAGCTCGTCATCCTCGCCGCGCTCGCGTTCGGCGCCGAGCTGAAGCTGCGCGAGGTCTTCTGCGAGGGCCTGCGCGGGATCGACCAGACGGACGTCGTGTACGCGCGCGAGCTCGGCTGCGTCATCAAGCTGCTCGCGATCGCGACCTGCGACAGTGAGCGCGTCGCCGCGCGCGTGCACCCCGCGCTCGTGCCGGTGACGCACGTGCTCGCCGGCGTGAGCGGCGCCTTCAATGCGATCTACCTCGACGGCGAGGCGCTCGGCTCGAGCATGTGCTACGGCCTCGGCGCCGGGATGATGCCGACGGCGACCGCCGTCGTCGCCGATCTCGTGGAGGTCGCGCGCAATCGCCTCGCGGGCGCGCCGGCGCGCGTGCCGCCGTTCGGCTTCGCGACGATCCGCCGTCTGCCGCTCGTCCCGATGGGCGAGCTGCGAACGGCCTACTATCTGCGGATCATGGCGCGCGACCGGCCCGGTGTGTTGGGAGATATAGCTGGCATCCTCGGACGGCATGCGATTAGTATTGGCACCGTGATTCAGAAGGGCCGCAGCACCGCGACGGTCGTGCCGGTCGTCATCCGCACGCATGGGGCGCGCGAGCACGACGTCCAAGCGGCGCTGAAAGAGATCCGCCGCATGAGCGCGGTGAAGGGTCACCCGGTGTGCCTGCGGATCGAGGAGGAGCTCCTGTAGTGCGCGGCGAGGATCTCTCTTAATGGACCGCAACTTGGCGCTCGAGGTCGTCCGCGTCACGGAGGCTGCCGCGCTCGCGTCGGCGCGCTACATGGGACGCGGCGACGAGGCAGGGGCGGATCGCGCCGCCATCGAGGCGATGCGGCGTGCGTTCAACGCGATTCCGGTGAGCGGCACGGTGTTGATCGGCGAGGGCAGTGCCGACGAGGCGCCGCTGCTGTACGCCGGCGATCGCGTCGGCGAGGGCGGCACCGCCACCGAGATCGCCCTCGACGCGCTCGAGGGCACGAGCATCTGCGCGACCGGCGGCGCCGGCGCGCTCTCGATCATCGCGATCGCCGATCACGACGTCTTCTTGAAGTGCCCCAACACCTACATGGAGAAGATTGCTGTCGGCCCCGACGGCCGCGGCATCATCGACCTCGAGCGCTCGGCGACAGACAATCTGAAAGCGCTCGCCGAGGCGAAGGGCGTCTACGTCGAGGACCTCACGGTCGCGATTCTGGAGCGCCCGCGCCACGCGAAGCTGATCCGGGAGGTGCGTGCCGCCGGCGCCCGCGTGAAGCTGCTCGCCGCCGGCGATCTCTCGGCGTCGCTCGCCACGACGCGCCGCGCCTCCGGGATCGATCTCTTGATGGGGACGGGCAGGGCGCTGCAAGGCATCCTCGCCGCGGCGGCGCTCCGCTGCGCGGGCGGCGACATGCAGGCGCGCCTCGCGCCGCTCACGCAGGACGACGTCCGGGTCTGCTACTACCAAGGCTTCACCGATCTGAAGCGCCGCTACACGCTCGACGACCTCATTCGCGGCCACGTCATGTTCGCCGCGACCGGTGTCACGACCGGCGATTATCTCGAGGGGGTGCGCTTCTTCCGCGGCGGCGCAACGAGCAACTCCGTCGTGATGCGCGCGCAAACGCAGACGATCCGCTACCTCCAGACCACGCACCACTTCGAGTTCAAGCCCGAGTACTGAGCGGGTCGCTCAGCGCGCTAGTCCGGATTCCGGGCGAGGCGACGTCGATGCGTGCCCCGGGGCCGACCGTCTCTACGGGTAGGCGGATTGCGCTGGATCGTCCTTGCGGCGCAGCGCGTGTGCCCCCATTTGTTGCGTCCATTCCTCCCGATTTTTCCGAGGAGTTCTGCCGTGCGTACATGTTGTGCGCGGCGAAACCTGCAGCGTACGACAGGCACCATGACGCGCGTCGCGGTTCTCGCCGGTCTCTGCGTTCTTTTCACGGCGGCGGATGTGCGCGCGCAGACCTGGATGGTCGGGACGGCCAAGGTGGACATCACCCCGCCGGCGTTCGACGCGGCGCAAGACGCGGCGTTCTTCGTCGCCGTCGACCCGGTCGTCGACGCCAGCTGTCCGCGGTCGACCTACAACGGCCCGCGCCGGTGGCTGTACGAGGAGCCGTACATCGACATGGATGGGTCGGGCGATTTCAGCTACCCGCTGAGCGATCCCGGGAACGGCGGCGCTCCCGCTCCGGAGCCGTTCTGCGACTACAACCACAACGGCCGCTGGGACGGCTTCTACAGCTACGGGGGCGTCGAGCAGCACATACTGCGCATCCACGATCCGATCGACGTGCGTGCGATCGCGTTCTCCGACGGATCACACACGGCCGTCGTGGCGTCGGTGGTCGCGCAGGGCATTCACGAGAACTACACGCACGAGATGCGCGACCGCGCGCGCGTGCTGACCGGGAACCCGCAGCTCGAGACGTTCGTCAGCGCCAACCACAACGAGAGCTCGCCGGACACCGTCGGTATCTACGGCGGTCCCGCGGAGGCGGGCGTCGCGGGCCTCAACTCCGGGATCGATGAGTACTACATGGACTTCGTCGTCGAGCAGGTCGCACAGGCGGCGAAGCAAGCCTGCGACGCCCTGCAGCCCGCGACGTTGTCGGTCCGTGAGTTCTCGATCCCGGCGGGGCTCGACGTGCGGCTCTCCAACAATTTCCCGACCACCGACGACGCCGCGCTGCCGGCGGCGATCGATCCTAAGATTCGCGTCCTCCAGGTGCGCGACACGACGGGCACGCCGATCGTGACGCTGATGAACCTCGCCGCGCACAACCAGGAGATCGGCCACGACGGCCCGCCCGGCGACGTCAGCTCCGACTGGCCCGGGTTCTTCCACCGCCGACTCGAGGCCGACCTCGGCCACGGCATGGCGATGTTCCTCGTCGGCGACAACGGCTCCGAGGAGGACCCGCGCACCGTGCCCGAGGTGAGCGGCGATCAGTACGCGAAAGCGCAAGCGACGGGTGAGGCGCTGGCAGACGCCGTGGCGAGCAGGATCGGCGACGCGCTGACGGTCGACGTGCAATTCGGGCAACTCGTCGCCGAGCGCACCGAGTTCTTCGCGCCGATCGAGAACAACGTCTTCAAGGCTGCGGCGGCCGCGCGACTCTTCGGCGAGCGTCAGGTCTATACCGCCGGCGTCCCGGCTCCCGACGGCAAGGACATCCGTACCGAGGTCGGCGTCCTCGATCTCGGACCGGATCTGCAAATGCTCGCCAACCCCGGCGAGGCGTTCCCGGCGCTGATGCTCGGCAGCCCATGGGGCATCGAGGACGCCGGATGTGACACGCGGCCGAACCCACCGGTCCCGACTTGGCACGCGCGCGCGGCCCACCGCTTCCAGATCGGACTCGCCAACGACCTGGTCGGCTACCAGATCCCGGCGTGGGCGTTCTCCGACATTCCCGGCACGTTCACCAACGAGCCGCCGAACGACGACACGTGCGTCAACGATCAAAGCGACCGCGATCCGAAGGGCCACCAGCACAAGCTCGAGACCGAGGGGGTCGGTCCGAGCGAATCGAACCTGATGGCGACGAACCTGGCGGCGCTCCTCGATCACCGGCCCGATCCGATCGCGCAGATCCGTCTCGGCCGCTTCGTCCTGCCGGACGGCACGCTGTCGCGGCGGGCGACCGACGCGCCCGGCGCGATCGGCATCGTCGTCACTGGCGGCGTCTGCACCTCGCTCGCCGCCACCGAGACCACGTTCGTCGCGTTGCCCTCCGTCGTGAGCGCCGGGGCGCGCGTCCCCGACGTCAGCGGCGGTTTCATCGATTACGACGGCGCGCCGCAGGCGGCGCCCGACATCACGACGCGCGGCATGTGGGCGGGCGGGACGGCGGCGAATCCGACCGTGCGTTACTACGTGAACCTCTACCCCACGCTCACCGACGACGCGGGCTGCAGCGACGGGCTCGCCTGCAACGGCGTCGAGACGTGTGACGGCACGACCGGCCACTGCGTCGCCGGCACCCCGGTCGATTGCTCGGGCGTCGCCGATCAGTGCAATACCGGCGTCTGCGAGGAGCCGGGCACGTGCGTCTCGGCACCCGTCGCCGACGGCACGCCCTGCGACGACGGCGACGTCTGCAGTGTCCCCGATAGCTGCCACGCGGGCACGTGCGTCGCGGGCGGCGGCGGTGACGCCGACGGCGACGGTCGCTGCGCCGCCGACGACAATTGTCCGACGGTCGCCAATCCCGACCAGGCCGATCTCGACGGTGACGGTGTCGGCGATGCGTGCGACGACGCCGATGCGCCGCTCCATCTCACGCGCGTCAAGTTACGACGCGATTCGCGTCCCGACGTCCACAACGGCACGATCACCGTCAAGGGCGACTTCACGACCGCGCCGCCCCGTGACGTGTTCGACACCGCGGCGGGAATCGCGCTCAGGGTGCGCGATACGCTCACGCTCGATCGCACCTTCACGTGGGCCGCGAGCGACTGTCAGACGGTCGGGGTACGGATCACCTGCAAGAGCGCCGACCGGCGGCGGAAGGCGACCTTCAAGCCCGCCGCTGCGGGATCGCCGACGATTCGCGTCACGGCCGTGATGAGGCGGCTCGACATCCAGGCGCCGTTCCAGCCGGCCGTGAGCGTGACGCTCACCCACGACACGACGATCGACCGCGCGGGCGCGATCAGCGCGTGCACGAGCACGCGTGCGAGTCTGAGCTGCAAAGCGCCGTAGGGAGACGTCGCGACCGCGCCATCGTGGCGCCGGCCCGAGGCCGCACGCACACCACGCCCGGGCAAGCTCCGGAGCTCAGGCAACGGACTTCGTCGCACGCTCCAGTTGCGCGAACCGACGGATGCCTCGCGGCCGGAAGTCGTAGCGCCCCACAGTTACGTCCTGCTCCCGTCGCTTGCGCTCGCTGACCGCGATCGGCTCGTCGAACCAGCGCAGCAGTCGGTGGCGCGCAATGCGAAGCCGGCGCCCGAAGATCGATCGCAGCGGCGTGGTGAGGGCGGGGGGGAGCGAAGAACGCGAGGCCGCTTCGCGGCGGAACATCGCGGCAAGTCGGGCGATGACACGGCACATCAGAGCGCCCTCCATCGGTTCAGCGAGGCGCGTCAGCAGCCTCGCGTCCTCCGCTCTACAAACGACCACTACGCCTGTGGCAGACCTCACGTCAAGCGAGATGTAGGTAATTGTGTCACTTAATATAGGGAATATTCCCTAGGGAATACCGGCTATGCATCTGAGAACACATGATGATGCAGTGCGGCGCTATTCTTATTGGTCACGATAAATATAGGGAATCGTGCCCTCCTCGGGCATGCCGGCGCGATTCGTTCAGACGACGAGTCGGTACGCGTCGCCGTCGCCGACGACGCGTCCGGCCGACGCGCCGGCGAAGTGCGTGCCGATGAGTAGCGTCGGAGTCTCCGCGAGCTCCCCGAACACCGCGCGGCGCGTGCGCGTCGATTGCTCGGCGTCGTAGTCGACGCTTGCCGCCCACTCCGGGTGCGCGAGCTGACACGGGTGATGGAGGAAGTCGCCGGTGATGAGCGCTTGCTCGCCGCGCGATACGATGCGGACGCTCACGTGGCCGGGCGTATGGCCGAGCGTCGGCTGCAAGCTCACCTCTTCGCACACGCGGTAGTCGGCTGCGACGAGCTCGACGAGACCGGCGTCGAACACCGGCTGCACGGAGTCTGCGAAGACCGTCGTCTGCTCGCGGATATCGCGCTGATCCCGCCAGTACTCGAACTCCTGGCGTCCCATCAGGTAGCGCGCGCGGGGGAACGTCGGCACCCACACGCCGTCGCGCAGCATCGTGTTCCAGCCCACGTGATCGACGTGAAGATGGGTGCAGAGCACGGTGTCGATCGTGTCGGGCGTGAAGCCGGCCGCGGCGAGGTCCTGCAAGAACGGTCCGTGCAGATCGTTCCAGTGCGGCACGGTACGGCCCTGCTTGTCGTTGCCGAGACAGGTATCGACGATGATCCGCCGCGATGGCGTCTCGACGAGCAACGCGTGGATGCTCATCTTCAGACGGCCGTCGCCGTCCATGAAATGCGGCGCCATCCAGGAGATCCGGCGGCATGTCTCGGGTGTCGCGTGCGGGAGGATGAAGCGCGTCCCGCCGGTGACTTCGAGCTCGACGATCTTGGTGACCCTGACGTCACCGATCTGCCATGTCTGCACGCGACCTCCTCGTCTCTAGGCGATGTGCGCCACGCCTAAGCCCGGGATGCCCATCATGCAAGATCACGAGAATGCTTTGGCTTGGCAGCTTGAAGGGGATAATCTATACGGAAACCCCGCCATGTCCTGGAAAGTCTGTCATGCGACGGTCTTCGAGCCCGAAGCGTATCTCGTCAAAGGCTTCCTCGAGCACCAAGGCATCCCGTGCCTGCTCGAGAACGGCCGCTTTGGGATGGATCCGGTGCGGATCGGCAGTCTCGGCACGATTCGCATCCTCGTCCCCGAGGAGTGGGTGCCGGTCGCGTCGAAGCTGATCTCGCGACGGACAGGGCCCGCGCGCCCACCGTTTCCCGAGCGTCGCGCGGCGCAAGTGATCGCGGTCGACTTCGCGCGGCGTCGCCGGCGCGCGCGGACGAGCCGTCGCACGCGGTCCGACGTCCCATGAGCGCGCATCCCAAGCCGACCGACGCGCCACGGACGCCGCGCTTCTCGACCATCTCCGACATGGAGATCGCGCCGCTCTACGGTGCCGAGGATCTCCCGCCGCGGGACGCGATCGGTCGTCCGGGCGAGTTTCCGTACACGCGGGGCCCCTACCCGACGATGTACCGCGGCCGCCCGTGGACGATGCGGCAGTTCGCCGGTTTCGGCACCGCACGCGACACCAACGCGCGCTTCAAGTTCCTCCTCTCGCAAGGGCAGACCGGTCTCTCGACCGCTTTCGACATGCCGACCCTCATGGGCTACGACGCCGACCACCCGCGCGCGCTCGGCGAGGTCGGCCGCGAGGGTACGGCGGTCTCGACGCTCGACGACATGACCGAGCTCTTCGCCGGCATCGATCTCGGGGCGGTCACCACGTCGATGACCGTGAACTGCTCGGCGAGCGTCATTCTCGCGATGTACTTCGCGGTCGCTGAGCGCCAGGGCGTCCCGATGACGGCCCTCGGCGGCACGATCCAGAACGACATGCTGAAGGAGTTCATTGCGCAGAAGGAGTGGATCTCGCCGCCGGAGCCGTCGGTGCGGATCATCGTCGACATGATCGAGTTCTGCACGCGCGAGGCGCCGCGGTTTCATCCGGTGTCGATCTCCGGCTACCACATCCGCGAGGCGGGCTCGACGGCGGTGCAGGAGGTCGCGTTCACGCTCGCCGACGGCATCGGCTACGTCGAGGCGGCGGTCGCGCGCGGCCTCAACGTCGACCAGTTTGGCCCGCGTCTCTCCTTCTTCTTCAACTTGCACAACGACTTTCTCGAGGAGGTCGCGAAGCTGCGCGCGGCGCGGCGCCTGTGGGCGCGCATCATGCGCGACCGCTTCGGCGCGACGAACCCGCGGGCGCTCATACTGCGGACGCACGCGCAGACTGCGGGCTGCTCGCTGACGGCGCAGCAGCCGCTGAACAACGTCGTGCGGGTCGCGATCCAGGCGCTCGCCGGCGTTCTCGGCGGCGTGCAGTCGCTGCACACGAACTCGATGGACGAGACGCTGGCGCTGCCGAGCGAGCAGGCCGTCATGGTGGCGCTCCGGACGCAGCAGATCATCGCCGAGGAGAGCGGCGTCACGAACACCGCCGATCCGCTCGGCGGCAGCTACGCCGTCGAGGCGCTGACGTCGCGCATCGAGGCCGAGGCCGACGAGTACATCCGGCAGATCGACGCCATGGGCGGCATCGTGCGCGCGATCGAACTCGGCTTCCCGCAGAAAGAGATCGCCGAAGCCGCCTACCACTTCCAGCGCCAACTCGATCGGGGCGAGAAGGTGATGGTCGGCGTCAACAAGTACCAGATGGGCGACGAGCCGCCGATCGACATCCTGCGCATCGACCCCGAGCTCGAGGAGCGGCAAGCGGCGTGCGTCCGTGCGTTCAAAGCGGCGCGCGATGAGGCGTGTGCCCACGCGCGTCTCGACGCGGTCCGCAGCGCCTGTCGCGACGGCGCGAACCTCATGCCGCCGCTCATCGCCGCGGTGAAGGACGGCGTCACGCTCGGCGAGATCTGCGATGTCTATCGCGAGGAGTTCGGCGTCTACCGCGACCCCGCGTGGCTGTAGTCGCGTGCCGCCCGCACGCACACTGCGCATTCTCGTCGCCAAGCCCGGTCTCGACGGTCACGACCGCGGCGCCAAGATCATCGCCCGCGCCCTCCGTGATGCCGGCTTCGAGGTGATCTACACCGGCCTCCACCAAACGCCGGAGATGATCGCCGAGACCGCGATTCAAGAGGACGTCGACGCGATCGGGCTCTCGATTCTCTCCGGCGCCCACAATACGCTCTTCCCTGCCGTGCTACGCCTCCTGCGGGAGAAGGGTGCCGGCGACGTCGCGATCTTCGGCGGCGGTATCGTCCCCCCCGAGGACATCGCGCGTTTGAAGGCCGAAGGCGTGCGCGAGATCTTCACGCCCGGCGCGTCCACCGACGACATCGTCGGCTGGATCCGCGCCAACATCGCGCCCCGCGGCGACTGATTTCGCCCGCCGCCAGACGCGCGGCGCGGCGCGGCGCGGAGGGTCAATCGTGCGCTGATTCGTCCGAGCGCGGCACGCGTTCTGACGAGGCCGCGCGCGAGTACATGCGCAGCTCCTCGATCATTGCCGCGTGCACCGCGGCGTCGCGGTCGAGGATGTAGTAGGCGGTGCCGAGCAGGAGGAGCGCGATCAGCGCGACGGCGGCGAAGCCGCGGATCACTTTCGCGGTCCGCGCGTTCGTTTCGGCTTCGCGGTCGCGGAGACGCTCGTGCTCGGCGCCCTCGAGCTCGGCGACGATTCCACGGATCTGTCCGGCGGCGACCGTGCCGTCGTCGAGCGCCGGCGCGGCGACCTCGCGCGGCCGAGCGAGCGACGACGCGATCGCCTCGGTGACGAGCGTGAGCTGATACGCCGCGAGCGGACCGAGGGCGTCGACGCGGCGGCGTTGCGGCGGGTCGTCGGCAGTCAATTCGCGCAAGCGATCGAGGTGCCCTACGGCATCTTTCATCGCGGCGAGGTAGAGATCGAGAAACTCGCCCTGGCGAGTCAGCAGATATCCGCGCCGCGCCGTCTCCACCTCGCGCAGCGCGTTCCGCGTCACTCCGATTTCGTCGAGCACGTCGCGGGCGCGACCGACCGCCGAATCCAGATCGGCGAGCCGTGACGCGCCGTGCATGCTGGCGACGAACACGAGCACGAGAATCACCAACAGCGCGGCGAAGCCGCTGGTCACGCGCGAGGAGATGATCGAGGGCTGCACGGGTCTCGGCTGTCTCGGCTCGGGGCCGCGGTCGACTCTTACCCGCACGGTCGGAAATAACAACCGCCGCACCCTGCGCGGCGTCCACGCCTCCGATGCGGTGCGCGTCCGCGCGTTCGTTTCGGCTTCGCGGTCGCGGAGACGCTCGTGCTCGGCGCCCTCGAGCTCGGCGACGATTCCACGGATCTGTCCGGCGGCGACCGTGCCGTCGTCGAGCGCCGGCGCGGCGACCTCGCGCGGCCGAGCGAGCGACGACGCGATCGCCTCGGTGACGAGCGTGAGCTGATACGCCGCGAGCGGACCGAGGGCGTCGACGCGGCGGCGTTGCGGCGGGTCGTCGGCAGTCAATTCGCGCAAGCGATCGAGGTGCGCTACGGCATCTTTCATCGCGGCGAGGTAGAGATCGAGAAACTCGCCCTGGCGAGTCAGCAGATATCCGCGCCGCGCCGTCTCCACCTCGCGCAGCGCGTTCCGCGTCACTCCGATTTCGTCGAGCACGTCGCGGGCGCGACCGACCGCCGAATCCAGATCGGCGAGCCGTGACGCGCCGTGCATGCTGGCGACGAACACGAGCACGAGAATCACCAACAGCGCGGCGAAGCCGCTGGTCACGCGCGAGGAGATGATCGAGGGCTGCACGGGTCTCGGCTGTCTCGGCTCGGGGGCGCGGTCGACTCTTACCCGCACGGTCGGAAATAACAACCGCCGCCCCCCGCCCGCCCGCGTCGTCGCGCCCGGAAACGCTCGCGCGCTCCGCGCGTATCCGGGGGCGCGCACGACGCGACGCTTCGGTAGCTGCCATTCGTAGAGCTTCCGCACGTCCGT
>VBKW01000152.1 GCA_005879405.1 Deltaproteobacteria bacterium | reverse complement strand
CAGTTCGAGGCGAACGGTGACGCCGCCGACCTCGACACCGGTTGGACCGGCCAGTCCCACGACAACAAAGTGATCAACGACGGCGCGCTGACCTTGAACGTCAGCGGCTGCGCCGGCGCATCGCCGAGCTGCGGGCAATGCAACGTCGACGGGCCGATCGAAAACGCCGGCGGCACCGCGAGCGACAACCACCGCTGCACGGGCGACACCTCGATCGAGTGCACGACCGATGCCGATTGCGGCACGAAGGCGCCGTGCGCGTTCTTCTTTGGCGCGCCGTTGCCGCTCTCGTCGGGCGGCGTGTCGGTCTGCGTCGTGAATCAAGTCATCGGCGCCGTGACCGGCACCACGAACACCGACGACGGCACGTCGGAGACCGTCGTCGACCTGATCTCGCGCGTCCACACCGGCATCACGGTCTCTCAGCCGTGCTCGAACTGTGGAACCGGCGGATTCGGCACGACGGGCACCTGCTCCGGTGGCCCGCGTTCCGGACTCCCGTGCACCGTGAACGGTACGAGCCCGCTCTTCGGCAACACGAGCTTCGATTGTCCGCCGGATCCGGCCGGCAACATCGGAAATCTCTCGATCGCCCTCGACCTCACGACGGGCGCGGACAGCCGGACGCTGACGAGCGCCAATCCGAACTGCACGGCCCCGGGCTTCACGTCGCTCAAGTGCTTCTGTGACACCTGCAACGACGCCGCAGCGGAGGCATGCGCGACGAACGCCGATTGTCCGCCGAGCGGCGCTCAGCCGGGCATCTGCGGCGGCAAGCGGTGCCAAGGCGGCACCAACACCGGCGCACCATGCACCACCAACACGCAGTGTCCGGGCGGCGCATGCGGTAGGCCCGGCGCGGCGACGCAGCCGAACCAGTGCTCCGACGCGACGTGCAGCCCGAACACGCCGCCGGACAACGACTCCGTCAACGAGGGCGTCTGTTCCGGCGGCCCGTTCGAGCAGTTCTGCGCGATCGAGACCTTCCGCGGCTGCTCGACCGACGCCGATTGCACGAAGCCGGGGGACACCTGCACCAACGGCCGGTTCCGCGAGTGCTACACCGACAACGGGCAGGTCGGCGCCTCGGTGCAGGTGCAAGGCACCCCCGATCCGCCGGTCAACGGCCAGTCGTCGCCGACGCTCGGCGCGTTCTTCTGTCTGCCGCCGACGTCGTCGACGTCCGTGAACGCCGTCGCCGGTCTGCCGGGGCTCGGCCGCTTGACGCTGCCGGGGACCGCGCAACTGGCGCCGGTTCCCACGGCGACGGGCGCAACCCCAGCGCCGACTGCGACGCCGGTCGGCGGGACGCCGACACTGACGCAGACGGCGGTCCGTACCGCGACGCCGACCGTCGCGCCAACGACGACGCCGGTCCCGACGACGACGCCGCTCGGCACGTGCGGCAACGGTGTCGTCGATCCGCCGGGTGAGCAATGCGACCCGACGGCGCCACCGGGCGGCGGCGCGCTCTGCGATCCGTCCGAGTGCATCCCGCCGGGCGCGACGAGCGACAACGCGTTCGCGTGCACGTGCGCGAGCGGTCAGATGCGCACGATCTACGACAAAGGACGCCTCGACAGCGGCTGGACGGGGACGTCCCACAACACGGCAACCGTCAGCAACACCGATTTCGATTCGCTGCTCTTCGGCTGCGACGGCTTGGTCGATACCAGCTGCTTCCAGTACGGGCCGCGCGCCGGGCAGTACGGCTACCGCTGCGAGCTGAACCCACGCATGCCGTGCACCAGCGACGCCGATTGCGCCGGTCCGCCGTCGAACGGTCGCTGCGGCCAGTTCCTCGGGCCGCCGCTGCCGATCTCCTCGGGCGGCGTCCCGGTCTGCGTGACGAGCTTCTTCCCGCGGCCGATCACCGGCACCATCGACGTGTCGGGCGGCACGAGCGAGACGTTCACGTATCTTCTCTCGCGCGTCCACCTCACAACCGCGATCAACGCGCCATGTCCGACGTGCACCTGCAACGCACCGCTCTGCCAGAATCAGATCGGCGACGCGGGAACCTGCAGCGGCGGCGCCGCCGTCGGCCAAGCGTGCACCATCCAAGGCTTGAGCGACTTCGGCCCGATGTCACGCGATTGTCCACCGGACAGCGCCGCCAACGTCTCCGGCGGCGGTCTCGACATTCGTTTCCTGCCGACGACCACCGGAACCAGCATCAAGGACGCGACCCTGCCCTGCACGGCGCCGGGCTTCTCGCAATTCGATTGCCCGTGCGACACGTGCGCGGGCGGGCCGACGCCGAACGCACCGTGCGCGAGCAACGCCGATTGCGGCGCCGGCGGTGTCTGCGGCGCGAACCGCTGCATCGGCGGCGCCAACGACGGGCAGCTCTGTCCGCCGGCGAGCTGCGGCACCGGCAACAGCTGCGGCCGTCCCGGCGTCGCGACGAAGCCCAACAACTGCAACTTCGGCTGCTCGGTCAGCCAGACCGCCTGCGCCGTCGACAGCGATTGTCCGGTGGGCGAGAGCTGCGTGCCGCTCTGCGTACAGGTCGCCGGGCAGCAGACCGGCATCGGCGAGTGCCCGCTCGGGCCGACCGTCGGGCAGTGCAGCATCGAGACGTTCCGCAGCTGCAACACTGACGCCGATTGCAATCCGCCGCTGTGCGTCCCGCCGGGCGCATGCCCCACGTGCCAGTGCGGCCAGACCTGTCATTTCATTCAGGAGCCGTGCCACGTTTTCCCGATGGCGCTGCAAGGCCAGGCAAACACGTTCGTCCTGAACAGCTCGTCGGGAACGTCGGTGAACACGTACTGCGTCCCGCCGACGACCAGCCCGGCGGTGAACTCGACGGCGGGCCTGCCGGGCGAGGGAGTGATCATCGTGCCGCATCACTACACGAAGAAGTTCCCGCCCGACGCGTGCGGCGCGACGTGCCCGTGATCTCCTCTACTGACGTGACGCTGCGGTAGCTCGCAGCGTCACGTCGGACGTCGCTGCGCGCGCGGCGGCGACGAGGCGCAGGTGGCATCTCCTGCACCCGACGTGCGCAAGAGGGTAGGTTTGCGCACCACGGGTGCAGGAGACGCCACCCGCGCCTCGCCGCCGCGCGCAGGGTTGTCCGTCACGGAGCGGCGTGCTCCCGCAGCGTCCGATCGCGGTGGCTCAGTGGCACGTCGCCGATCGCACGATGTAAATCGGCCGATCGGTGGGAGCTTGCCGGCGCCAGCGCGTGCGCAGCGGAACCGACCGCGGACCTACGACGCGCGCTCGGTGACCTCGATCATCTTCTCGAGGGCGCGGCGGGCGTCGCGGGCGACGGTGGCGCGCTCCTCGGGCGGCAAGCGATCGCGGGTGCCGGTGATCTCGTTCACCGCATGCGAGGAGGTCGAGGATCGCGACCAAGTGCGGCGGGTCGTTGCGTGACATGGTCGCGCAGCCGCAACCCATCGCGGCGAACTCGGGCGCCGGGATGTCCGCCATGTTGACGACCTCGACGCCGCGCAGGGCCGCCTGCTCGCGGGCGTTGCGGACGAAGTGGCCTTCGGTGGCGATCGCGAGTCGCGCGCCCGGCGGCGCCTGCAGCATCTCGTTCCACAAGTAGCGCGTCGAGCCCGCCCCGTCGGCGACGTCGACGACCGGCTTCGGACACTCGGGATGGACGAGCACGCGATAGCCGCGCGCGCGCCAGTACGCGACGTGCGCCGGCTTGAAAACGGTGTGGACGCCACAGAAGCTGCCCCACAGCACCATACCGCCCTCCTCGCCGCCGCCCCACTGAAAGAGGTCGCTCGGCCGGAGACCGCACCAACCCGCCACGACCTCGCCGAGGTGGCGGTCGGGGACGAAGAAGACTTTTTTCCCGCCGCCGAGCGCCCATCCCACGACCGCTTTCGCGTTCGAGCTCGTGCACACGGCGCCGCCGGTCTTGCCGGCGAGCGCCTTCACCCGACCCGACGTGTTCATGTACGCGACGACCATGAGCTCGTCGCCGTAGCGCGCGCGAAGCTCGTCGAAGATCGGCTCGATCATCGCGTCCTTCGCGAGCATTTCCATCGTGCAGCCAGACTTCGGATTGGTGATCCACACCTCCTGATCGGGGGCTGCGAGGATCGCGATCGCCTCCGCCATGAAGTGCACCGCCGACTCGACGAAGATCTTCACCTCCGGATGCCGCACGGCCTGCAGCGCGAGCTCGTACGAGTCGGCGACGTGGCCGCCGTAGCGCTCGACGAGCTTCACGATCTCGCCACCCATGTAGTAGTGGGCGAGCAGCATGACGCGGTCGCCGAGCGTCGCGAGCGCCGGCTTGATGTAGCCGTCCATCCACGGCAGCACGGTCGCGGGCAGCCGGTCGGGAAGCGCCAGGTACTCCTCGGCGTAGCGTTGGAACTCCGGCTGGTACCAGTCGAGCGGGAGATCCTGCTGGCAGATCGGCATGTCCGGCACGAGCCGTATGCCGCTCGCGGGTGTCGACGTCATCCCTATCCTTCTACACCGCCCGCGGACCTCCGGCACGTAGCGCCAGGCGCCCGCGGACATAGTCCCCCGTCCATGCCCGCAACCGTCGAAAGGTCCTTCCCGCGCGTCGACGAGGTGCCGACTACCTCGCGCCGTCGGAGCGTCTCGCCGCCGACTATCTCGGCGCGCCGCGCGCGTGGAGGTCCGGTCGCGACGGCGGCCCGGGTGCGGTAGAACGATCGCGATGAGCGTCGCGCCCGCCTTGTCGTCGCCCGCCGCGCACGTCTTCGAGCGTCTGCGCCTCGCCTTCTTTCGGACCTTCTTCCCGCTGCTCTTCGCCGCGATTGCGGTGAGCGAGTGGGTGGTCGTCGCCCGCGTGGCGACGCGTCTCGCCACCGCGCCGCCGCCCCTGCTGCACGTGCTCGGGCCGATCGCCTTCTACGCGCTGAACAGCTGGCTCGTGCGGCGCCTGCGTCGCGGTGGCAGCGGCGCCGTATCGCTCTACGTCGCGTTCGCGTTCACCTCGCTCTTCTGCGGCGCGTTCTTCGCCGTCGCGGAGCTCGTGTGGGCGCTGGTGCGTCTCGGTGCGATGCCGGCCGTGCACGCGGGTCTGAT
>VBKW01000151.1 GCA_005879405.1 Deltaproteobacteria bacterium | reverse complement strand
GAGAAGGCGGAGCTGCACCGCCGTCTCGCCGCGCGCAGGCGCGATCGCAGCCACACCCGGTTCGCGGAGAGCGCCCGCGCTGCCGAAGAGCAAGTGCGTACGTTACGCGCGGCGCTCGTCGGGAGCGCCGCACGCGATGCAGCGGGAGCGGAATCGTCCGAAAAGATGAGCGAGCCGTGACGATCCGCCCCGCTGCCGGGTCGTCGTGTCGCTACGACGTGAGTGGTGCTTCGTGCGGACGCCGATGCGAAACGCCCGTAGGGTGCGTCAAGAATCCTGCTACCAGATACGCGCCGCCGATCACGATGTGGATCGCGTGATCCATCGTGCCGAGCTCGAGCCGACCCGGTAGCACGCGCAGGAAGCGCGGGTCCGGCGGCATCCCGGTCATCGTCGCCGTGCCCGGAACGCCGAACGCCATTCCCGCCACGCCGAGCAGCGCGTACACCGCGCCGAACGTGAAGCAGAAGCCGCGCGCAGCCGCGGCCGATCCGGCGAGACCGAAATAGAGCGACACGACACCGGATGCGAGGTGGATGACGTTGTGCGCAGCGGTCAAGTGCATGCCCATGAACGCCGGCTTCCAGATGCCGACGAGGCCGATCAATATGAAGGCGGCGCCGATCGTCGTCGCGACGTAGTGCGCGGGTGTGCGTTCGTCGGGAGAATGAACGGTCATCATGTCGATACCTCCTTATGATGCGATCACCGAATGATGTGATCACCGATTGCCGCCGCCGCCCGTAGCTCCCCCCAACCGCCGGTCGCGCTTCCGAGCTCCCCGCCCGTTGCTCAGCGCGAAAGTGCCCCTAGTCAACATTGCGGTGCGCGGCATCGTCTCCTCACCTTGACGCCAACGTCAGAGATTCACGATCCGTGCCAGGTGCGGACGTACGGAAACCCGCACGGTCACGGATTTCGCGCATCTGGACGTAGGTTTTTCTACACGCGCGTCCCGGAACGTCACGTGTCGCGGGCACCGGCGCGAGGCTCGGAAACGCTCGGCGCAGGCGTTACGACGTCGCGGTCGCGCCCGTCTCGACGCGCACGGTCGCGCAGATCGGCAGGTGATCGGACGCCCGCCGCGCGGCAGGGGTCGCATGCACGTGCACCTCGACGAGCGCCGTCGCCGGACACACCCAAATACGGTCCAGGGCGAGGAGCGGACGCCAAGCGGGAAACGTCCGCAAGACGGCGGCGCGCCCGAGCTGCCGGTCGATCTCGCGCAAAGCGCGAAACGCGGGTGTCCAATGATTGAAGTCGCCGAGGAGAACGGTGAGCGGCGTGGTGCCGCGGCGGAGCGCCGCGAGCAGCGCCGCGACCTGCGTCCGCCGCTCGCGCGCGCGCAGACCGAGGTGCGTCGCGACGACGCGCAGGCCGCCCGCGTCGCGCGCGAGCTCGACGTCGAGCGCGCCGCGCCGCTCGCGTCCGGGGACGCCGAGGTCGATCTGGTGCATCACGTCGGGCCGCCAGCGCGTGAGGAGCGCGTTGCCGAAGCGGCCGTGGTAGCGGAGCAACGTCGGCGCCGCGATCGCCTCGAGACCGGTCGCGCGCGCGAGGTGCTCGAGCTGGTCGATGTCGCCGAAGCTCCGTCGCGGCGAGTTCACCTCTTGCAGCGCGACGATGTCCGCCCCGAGCTCGCACACGACGTCCGCGACACGCTGCGGGTCGCTCGTGCCGTCGCGGCCGATGCAGCGGTGTACGTTGTACGACGCGACGCGGACGAGCGGCGGCAGCCGCGTCGCGGCCGCCGGCGTGATCACGGCTCCTCGACGGCGACGACGGGCGTGGCGAGCCGTCGCCGCGTCGCGCGCGCGAGGCGCACGCCGAGCACGAGGAGGAGCGCGCCGACCAGCGCCGGAAGGACGATGCTCAGGCCGCCCCAGATGCGCAGGGCGCGCCGCAGCCCGTGCGCCACGATCCCGATCGCGATCACGCCCGGGACGGTGCCGATGATCGTGCCGAGCGCGTAGTCGCGCGGCCGCACACGCGACGCGCCGGCGACGAGGTTCATCGCGGTGAAGGGCACGAGCGCCGCGATGCGCACGCCCGCGACCGCCATCGGTCCGCGCCGCACGAGCCGTCGCGTCAGCCGGTTGAGCCGCCGGCCGGCGAGCCGCCGCACGACGTCGCGCCCGAGCGCGCGGCCGGCGAGATATCCCGTCGCCGCGCCGGCGAGCGTGCCGACCACGCCGTAGACGACGCCGAGCGGCAGATCGAAGATCATCATCGTCGTGAGGATCAGCAGCGTGACCGGCACGAACGCGAGACCGCCGAGCACGTACGCCGCGAGCACCACGGCCGGCGCCGCCGCGCTCGCGCGCAGCGGCGCCGTCCAGGCGAGGATCGCGGCGACGACGCCACGGTCGCTCATCGCCGACGAGACCCCGAGGGCGAGCGCGAGCGCGAGGATCGTCGCGCCGCCGCGCAGGAACGGATGCGACACGGTGTCGCGCATCTCCTCGGGGAGAAGCTGCTCGATGAGCCGCTCGGGATCGACCGGCCGCTCCGGGTCCGCCAGCGCGGCCGCCGAAAGGAGCGGCGCCACCGGCGGCGCGACCGGCGCGAGCGGCTCGAGCGTCCGGCCCGCGGTGCGGAGGCTCTCGATCGCCGCGATCAGCGACCCGTGCGTCGCGATCGCGGCAGCGACGCGCCCGCGATCGACGTCGAGGTGCTCGGCGACCAGCCCGTCACGGAACGCGGCGATGCCGCGTGCGACGCGCGCCTCGTCGGCGCCGTCGACGACGAGATCGCACTCGGTGTCGAGCCCCATCGAGCGGTTGCTCAGGTTCGCGGAGCCGACGCGCACGAGACGGTCGTCGACGACCATCACCTTGGAGTGGACGTTGATGCAGCCGGATACGAGGCCGGGTACCACGGGGCAATAGATGCGCAGGCGGTCGTGGCGGTCGGCGGCACGCAGCCGTTCGAGGAGGGCGCCGCGCAAGAGGCCCATCGTCGTCTCCTCGAGCCAGCCGGAGCAGTGTCGGGGAACGACGAGGACGATCTCCGGTCCGTCGCGCTCGCTGAGCCGCGCCGCGAGGGCGTCGCCGATCCGCGCGGAGGTGAGGTACTGGTTCTCGACATAGAGGACGCGGTGGGCGGCGCGGATCGAGTCGAGGAAGAGCGCCTCGACCTCGCGTACCTCGCGGCGCCCGCTCCACGCCGGCTCGGTGCGGGCGATCGCGACGTCGACGTCGGTCAGGTCGGACGCGAGGTCGTGCGGCCACGGATCGCGGCGTGGCGGCGGCGGCGCCGCGACGCGGCGGCCCGTCGCGCGCTCCCAGCGCGACCGGACGAGCTGGCCGAGCGCGGCCGCGGCGGCGCCGTCGACGGCGATCTGGACGTCGTGGAACGGGCCGTACGGCCGCCCGGCGGCGTCGAGCCGCCGTGGATCGACGGCGCGATGCTCGCGCGTGTCCCAGCGGTGTGTGCAGAGATCGAGGCCGCCGGCGAACGCGATCGCGTCGTCGACGACGACGATTTTCTGATGATGGCACGCACCGATCGGATGGCGGCCGTCGAGGCGGAAACGCAGCCGGCGGTGGGTGCGCCACCCGAGCTTCAGGAGCGGCAGCGGCTCGCGCTCGAAAGCGTAGATCATCGCGAAGTCCCAGGTGAGGACGTGCGCGTGCACGCCGCGGCGCCGCGACACGATCGCGTTCAGGAACTCGCCGAGGCGATCGGGGAGCGCGCTCGGCGAATTCGGACGCTCGCCCACCGCGCTCGGCGCGTCGGGCCGGATGCGCACGCGGCTGTCGATGTCCCAGCTGAGAATCAGGATCGAGCGCTGCGCACGCTCGAGCGCGGCGGCGAAGGCGCGGAAGTACGCGTCGCCGTCGACGAGAAACGCGACGCGACCCGCGCGCTCGCGCCGCCAGCAGTTCCGTCCGGGTTGGACGATCGGCGCGCGCGCGAGCGCGTGCATATCCGCGAGCGCGTCCGTATCACGGATGACTGCGCTCGGGAGCGCCTGCGTCTGACGGATCGACGCGCGCGCGAGCGCCTCGGTGTCACGCGCGGGCCGCCCCTCGCCGCGCACCTCGGCGTTCACTCCGACGGACTCGGGTGCGGCTCGGTTACGCATCCACCGGAACGACGCGGGCCGCGCCCGCGCGCGGCCCGAATTCTGCGCGCCGGGGCCGCTCCAGCCCCGGCGCGCGTTCCGACGTCAGTCCGCGTTCTCTTCGACCTTCGTCTTGCTCTCGACCTTCGTCTTCGACTCGTGCGGATGGCCCTTCTTCACGATCGTCTCCGTCTCCCGCTTCTGCTCGATCGGCGGTGCCGGGACGGTCTCGACCGTCGTCCGCTCGCGAACCGCGGGCGCCGGCTCGACCGTCGTCCGCTCGGAGTTGTAGCTGCTGCTGTGATGCTCCTCGATCTCCTCGGCGGCGACGATGATCGGCGCCGCGACGAACGCCGCCAGCGAGGCGGCAATCGTCAGCGAGAACGCTGTGCGCATGAAACACCTCCTTTGTCGGTGCTGATGCTGATCGCCGACTAGAGGCAGGTTCCATGCCAAGTGGACCCCCGCGTCCGGGCGAGTAATTCCCGCCGCCGCGCGCAAAACGGCGCCTTTTGGTGCGGGAACGCCGTGTAAGACTTGCACGGCTCCGTACGCCCGTCCGGCGCCGCCTCCCGTCACTGCGGGAGCGCTCAGCGCGGCTCCATGGTACGTCCGTAGCTCGAGTCCGGAGGTTCGATGCGATACGTCGCGCTCGCATGTGATTACGATGGGACACTCGCCCACGACGGGACGGTCGCGGACGAGACGGTGGTGGCGCTCGAGCGTCTGCGCGAGAGCAACCGGAAGCTCATCCTCGTCACCGGTCGGCAGCTCGACGACTTGATGCGGGTCTTCCCGCGGCTCGACCTCTTCGATCGCGTCGTCGTCGAGAACGGGGCGCTGCTCTACCGCCCGGCGACGCGCGAGGAGCGCCGGCTCGCGGAGCCGCCGCCGCCAGGGTTCGTCGACGCGCTCCGTGCGCGCGGTGTGCCGCTCTCGGTCGGACGCGTGATCGTCGCGACCGTGAGCCCGCACGAGGTCGCGGTGGTCGACGTCATCCGCGACCTCGGTGTCGACCTGGCGGTCATCCTCAACAAGGGGTCGGTGATGGTCCTGCCCTCGGGGACCGACAAAGCGACCGGCCTCGCCGTCGCGCTCGACGAGCTCGGGCTCTCGGCTCGGAACGTCGTTGCGGTCGGCGACGCCGAGAACGATCAAGCGTTTCTTGCTATGTGCGGGTGCGCGGTCGCGGTTGCAAACGCGCTGCCGACGCTGAAGGAGCAGGCGGACCTCGTCACTGCGGGTGCACGCGGGACGGGCGTCGTCGAGCTCATCCACGCGATCATCGCGAACGATCTCGGCGACGTCGTCGTGCGGCGCCG
>VBKW01000150.1 GCA_005879405.1 Deltaproteobacteria bacterium | reverse complement strand
GAGTTGGCGGATCTACACCGGGGATGCTCTGCTCTGCCTGCCGCACTCTCCACCTCCCCGCCGGTGAAAGAACACGTCTAGGGCGCGTCGAAGCACGTCGAAAGAGCGAGTCGGCTGATACCTTAGGTGCCGGGGCGCGTCAACGTCAATCGCAGCAACCAGATCCTCGGTCCGCCCGTCAACTCGGCGACGCCGGCTCCGCCAGGCGCGCGGCGATGATCGCGCGCACCTCGTCGCGCAAGCGTCCCCGGTCGTCGTACGTGAGGTCGGCCGTCGCGATCGGCGGCTCGACGAAGACGTCGCACTCGCCGGGCAGAATCGAGAGATAGCCGCCTTTCGGCATGATCGCCGCCGTCCCGCGACAGACGACCGGCACGACCGGAATCTTCATGAAGATCGCGGCGGCGAACGGCCCTTTCTTGAAGGGCAGGAGCGCGCCGTCGCGCGAGCGGGTGCCTTCCGGGAAGATGATGAGCGAGCAGTGCTCCTCGACGGCGACCCGGTTCAGCAGCTGGATCGCCTCGAGCGGGTTGTCGCGGTCGACCGGGACCATGCCCATCGTGCGCAGCACGGTGCCGAGGACCGGCTCCGCGAAGAGCTCGCGCTTCGCGACGAAGCGGTTGTGCCCGGGAAGGTAGCCGAGCAGCGCCGCGATGTCGAAATGGCTCTGGTGGTTCGGCGCGAAGATGTACGGCCCGGGACCGGTCAGATGCTCGAGCCCATGCATCCGCACGCGGACGCCGCACGCGCGCGCCAAATTGCGTGCCGAGAACTTGGCGAACTCCCACGCGACTGTCTTCGACGGCAGCACGCGGTGCAACACCACCGCGATCGAGCCCATCGAGAAGAGCATGCCGCGGAAGATGAAGCGGTTCAGGACGGCGCGCCCACGCTGACGTTCGGCGTCGGCGGCGTCGGCGACGAGCGTCGAGTCGGGGGGGCCCATGCGCCGCCGGAACATATGCGCGGGCCCGCCGCGAGACAAGTGACACCTCGTGAAGTGTCACTTGCTGTGCACGGGATGGGTCGAGTTGCGAGCGAGACGAGGCGCGAGGGAAGCGAGCAGCGCAGGCGTAGCAGCGCTACGCCGAGCAGCGCAGCGACCGAGCAACGAAGTATCGCGAAGCAAATCGGCCCATCCCTGCGCCTTGCGTCCGCGGCGGTCGGCAACTAAGTCATGAAGGGATGCGGATCTACTTGATCTCGCCGACCCACTACAATCCCGACGGTTCGCTGCACAAAACGACGCGCTACTGGACGAGCGCGGTCACGCTGCCGTACCTGAAGGCGATCACGCCGCCGGAGCACGAGGTCTCGTTCGTCGACGAGCTGTTCTACGACGTCGACGTGGAGGCGCCCTGCGACGTCGTCGGCATCACCGCGATGGGGCCGCAGATCGCGCGCGCATACGATCTCGCGGCGGAGTTCCGCCGTCGCGGCCGCAAGGTCGTCCTCGGCGGTACGTGGGTGACGCTCACCGCCGAGGAGTCGTTGCGGCACTGCGATGCCGTCGTCGCCGGCGAGGCGGAGAGCGTCTGGCCGGACGTGCTCGCCGATCTCGCCGCCGGGCGGAGCCGTGGCATCTACCGCGCCGACGGCTGGAGCTCGCTCGACGGCATTCTACCGCATGTACTTCCACTGGCCGGTCATCTTCTCGCGCGGGTGTCCGCATCCGTGCGAGTACTGCGCGGTGCAGACGTATTACCAGCGATCGTTTCGCACCCGCCCGGTCGACGACGTCATGGCGGACCTGCGTACGATCCAGCGTAACGGCGGCAACCGCGTTCTCTTCCTCGACGACAACCCGGTCGCGCACCCCGAGAAGGCGAAGGAGCTCTTCCGGGCGATGATCCCGCTCAAGATGAAGTGGGCGTCGCAATCGACGATCAACATCGCTCGCGATCCCGAGCTGCTCGATCTCGCGGCGCGGAGCGGCTGCGTCAGCCTCTCGATCGGCCTCGAAAGCATCAACGAGGAGAGCCTCGCGGGGGTGCGCAAGGACTTCAACCAAGCGCGGCGGTTTCGCGAGGACATCGCCAAGATGCGGGCGCGCGGCATTCAGGTGATCGCGCTCATCATGGTCGGCCTCGACGGCGACACCCCCGAAACCTTCAGCCGCACCTTGCAGTTTCTCGTCGACAGCAAGATCTCGTTCCTGAAGCTCTTCACGCCCTGCCCCTATCCCGGGACGAAGTACCACGCCGACATGGAGAAGGCGGGCCGCATCCTCGACGGCAACTGGGCGCGTTACGACTACGGCTCGCCGCTCATCCGTCCGTCCGGCATGACGGCGGAGGAGATGATCGACGGCTTCCGCTACGTCTACGAGGGCTTCTACTCGGTGCGGAACATTCTGCGCCGCTTCACGCCGCCGCCGCCCGGCCAGCTACTCGAGAGCCTCGCGTACATCGTCGCCAACTGGAAGGTGAACCGCTACCTGCGCTCGCACGACCGCGCCTGGGCGACGATTTCGTAGCTTCATCCGGAACGCGCGACGACGCGTCGGCGCGCATCGGCGGCGACATTAGTTCCGCTGTCGCGCCGATCAACGTCTTTTCAGGGCGCGACCGCTTGCCCACGCCGTGACGGAGCGTACCATGTGCCGCCGTGCCCCAGGTGTTCCACCGCAGCACGAACACTTTTTCGCGCGTCAGCATCTTCGGGGCACTGTTCTTCATCGCCGGCGCGACCTACGGCCTCGCGCTGATCAACCGCTCGGCGTACGTCACCGAGGCCGGCGTCGCGCGCGAGCAGCCGATCCAGTTCAGCCATCGCCATCACGCCGGTGAGCTCGGCATCGACTGTCGCTACTGCCACACGACGGTCGAGCGCACGGCTTCCGCGGGGATGCCCGCGACGCAGACCTGCATGAACTGCCACGCGCAGATCTGGGTCGAGAGCCCGATGCTGGAGCCGGTGCGCGCCAGCTACCGCACTGACACCTCGATTCGCTGGGCGCGCGTGCACGACCTTCCCGACTACGTCTACTTCAATCACTCGATTCACGTGCAGAAGGGGATCGGCTGCGCGACCTGTCACGGCCGCGTCGATCGCATGAACCTCACCTGGCAGGAGGCGTCGCTGCAGATGGAGTGGTGCCTCGACTGCCATCGCGCGCCCGAGCGCTACGTCCGGCCGCGTGCCGAGGTTTTCAACATGGCGTGGGAGCCGCCGTCGAACCAGCTCGAGGTCGGCCGCGAGCTCGTCCACGAGTACAAGATCCAAAGTCTCACCGACTGCTACACCTGCCATCGATGAGCGACTCGAGCGGAGGCGAGGTGGAAGTGAATCGCAGGGAGTTTCTGCGTGCCTGCACGCGGCAGCCGCCGGAAGCGATCGTCCCGTACGCGCGCGCGCCCGAGGAGGGCATCGTCCCGGGCGAGCCGCTCTTCTTCGCGACCGCGATGCCGCTCGCCGGCGGCGCCCTCGGCCTTCTCGTCGAGAGCCACATGGGGCGGCCGACGAAGGTCGAGGGCAACCCGCAGCATCCGCAGAGCCTCGGCGCGACCGACGTCTATGCGCAGGCGTCGGTCCTCGGGCTCTACGACCCCGATCGCTCGCAGGTGATCACGAGCGCAGGCGAGATCAGGCCGTGGAGCGCCTTTCTCGAGACGCTGCGCGCGGCGATGGAAGCGCAGCGCGCGAAAGGCGGCGCCGGCCTGCGCTTCCTCACCGAGCCGATCAGCTCACCGACGGCTATCCAGCAGATGCGCGACCTTCTCGCCGAGTATCCGGAGGCGCGTTGGCATCAGTACGATCCGCTCGCGCGCGACGGGGCGGCCGCCGGCTTGCGCGCGGCCGTCGGTGCCGAGGTGGAGCCGCACTATCGCGTCGGCGCGGCGCAGGTGATCCTCGCGCTCGACGCCGACTTTCTCGCCTGCAGCCCCACGGCCGTCCGCGACGTGCGCGAGTTCAGCGCCGCGCGCCACGGCGAGACCGGCATGGCGATGAATCGCCTCTACGTCGTCGAGCCGATGCCGACGGTCACGGGCGGCGTCGCGGATCATCGGTTGGCGGCGCGCGCGGGCGACGTCGAGCGCCTGGCGCGCGGCATCGCGGCGGCGCTCCACGTGCCCGGCGTCAACGAGCCCAGCGGCCTCGAAGACGGTACATCGAAGGCGCCGGCGAGCGTCGAGCGGCAGGCCGCGTGGGTTGCCGCCGTCGCGCGCGATCTCGCGGCGCATCGGGGCACGAGTCTCGTCATCGCCGGCGACGCGCAGCCGCCGGCAGTGCACGCGCTCGCGGCGGTGATGAACCAGACGCTCGGCAACATCGGGCGCACGGTAGTGTACGCGGAGCCGAGCACGACCGCCGGCGGGCAGGTCGCGTCGCTGCGCCAGCTCGTCGACGACATGGACGCGGGGAAGGTCGATCTGCTCGTGATCTGCGACGCGAACCCGGTTGTCACCGCGCCGGCGGATCTGCGCTTCGCCGAGCGGCTCGACAAGGTCGGCCTGCGGGTCAGGCTCGGCCTCTACGACGACGAGACGTCGCGGCTCTGCCATTGGCACGTGCCCGCCGCGCACTATCTCGAATCCTGGAGCGACGTGCGCGCCTACGATGGCACGGCGTCGATCGTCCAGCCGCTGATCGCGCCGCTCTACGACGGCAAGACCCTGCACGAGCTCCTTGCCGCGTGTGCCGGTCGCAGCGATGCCCCGAGCGCGCCCTACGACCTCGTGCGCGACTACTGGCGACGGCAGCACACGGGCGGCGACTTCGAGGCGTTCTGGCAACGGGCGCTGCACGAGGGCCTCGTCGCCGACACCGCGGGCAAGCTGCGGGTGCCGGGCGCACGCCGCCAGAGCATCGTGCCGGCATGGCGGGAGCCCGCGACCGCGGACGCGCTCGAGATCACCTTCCGTCCCGATCCGACGGTCTTCGACGGCCGCTTCGCCAACAACGCCTGGCTGCAAGAGCTGCCGAAGCCGATGACGCGCCTCACGTGGGACAACGCTGCGCATATGGCGGCGGCGACGGCCGCCCGCCTCGGCGTCGCGAACGAGGACGTCGTCGAGCTGCGGCTCGACGGCCGTACGGTGCGCGCGCCGGTGTGGATCGTACCCGGCCATGCGCCCGACGCGGTCACCGTCCACCTCGGCTACGGTCGCACGCGCGCCGGACGCGTCGCGAACGGCGTCGGCTTCGACGCCTACGCGCTGCGGACGAGCGACGCGATGTGGATCGCGCGCGGCCTCGAGGTCGTGAAGACCGGCACGCGCTACGCGCTCGCGTGCACGCAGGGGCACCAGCAGATGGAGGGACGCGACCTCGTGCGGACGGCGACGCTCGAGGAGTTTCGCGCCGATCCCGCGGTCGTGCGCGAGCGGGGACCGGAAGAGCCGGATGCGTCGCTCTATCCACCGTATCGCTACGATGGCTACGCGTGGGCGATGGCGATCGACTTGAGCTCCTGCACCGGATGCAACGCCTGCGTCGTCGCGTGTCAGGCGGAGAACAACATCCCGATCGTCGGCAAGGACCAAGTGGCGCGCGGGCGCGAGATGCACTGGATCCGCGTCGATCGCTACTACGACGGGCCCGAGGAGAATCCGACGATCAACAATCAGCCGGTACCGTGCATGCACTGCGAGCTCGCGCCATGCGAGGTCGTCTGCCCGGTCGGCGCGACCACGCACAGCAGCGACGGCTTGAATCAGATGATCTACAACCGCTGCGTCGGCACCAAGTACTGCTCGAACAATTGTCCGTACAAGGTGCGGCGATTCAACTTCTATCTCTACGCCGACTGGACCACGGAGAGCCTGAAGCTGCAGCGCAATCCCGACGTCACCGTGCGCAGCCGCGGCGTCATGGAGAAGTGCACCTACTGTATCCAGCGCATCCAGTACGCGAAGATCAAGGCGGAAAAGGAAGACCGGCGCGTGCGCGACGGCGAGGTCGTGCCGGCGTGCGCGCAAGCATGCCCGGCAAGCGCGATCGTCTTCGGCGACCAGAACGACCCCGACGCGCGCGTCACCTTGCTGAAGAAGAACGCACGTAACTACGCGCTTCTCGGCGAGCTCAACACCCGACCGCGCACGACGTATCTCGCGAAGCTGACCAATCCCAATCCGGAGCTGACGCGCGCATGAGTCTGCCCGTCATCGAGGCGCGCCGCGATCGCCGGCCGCCGATCATCGCGCCCGGGCACACGTTCGAGACGGTCACCGATCGCATCAGCCGCGTCGTCCTGCGGCGCGGGACGCCGCGCGGCTGGATCGTCGGCTTCGCGCTCTCGTTCTCGCTGATGATGGTGCTCTTCTACGCGACGGCCGTGCTGCTGTTCCGCGGCATCGGCGTCTGGGGCATCAACATCCCGGTCGCCTGGGGCTTCGACATCGTCAACTTCGTCTGGTGGATCGGCATCGGGCACGCCGGCACGCTGATCTCGGCGATCCTCCTCTTGCTGAAGCAGGAGTGGCGGACGTCGATCAACCGCTTCGCCGAGGCGATGACGCTCTTCGCGGTCGCGTGCGCGGGCCTCTATCCCGTTCTGCACCTCGGACGGCCGTGGCTGGCGTACTGGCTCTTTCCGTATCCGAACACGATGAGCATGTGGCCGCAGTTTCGGAGCCCGCTCATCTGGGACGTCTTCGCGGTGTCGACGTATCTCACCGTCTCGCTCCTGTTCTGGTTCGTCGGCCTGATCCCCGACTTCGCGACCCTGCGCGATCGCTCCGCGAGCCGCGTGGGGCGCGCGACGTACGGCATGCTGGCGATGGGCTGGCGCGGCTCGGCGCAGCACTGGCACCGCTACGAGACGGCCTATCTTCTTCTCGCCGGGCTCGCGACACCGCTCGTCGTTTCCGTGCACACCATCGTCAGCTTCGATTTCGCGGTGTCGGTGATCCCGGGATGGCACGCGACGATCCTCCCGCCGTACTTCGTCGCCGGCGCCATCTACTCGGGGTTCGCGATGGTGATGACCCTCGCGATCCCGATCCGCAAGTTCTACGGCCTCGAGGATTTCATCACGATGCGCCACCTCGACAACATGGCGCGGGTCATGCTCGCGACGGGCCTGATCGTCGCCTACGGGTACATGATGGAGACGTTCATGGCCTGGTACGGCGGCAACCCGTACGAGAGCTTCATGGTCCTGAACCGCTTCAGCGGCCCGTACTGGCCGCAGTACTGGCTGCTCATCACCTGCAACGTCATCTTGCCGCAGGTCCTCTGGTTCAAGCGCCTGCGGACGTCGATCCCGGCGCTCTTCGGCGTCTCGCTGATCGTGAACCTCGGGATGTGGCTGGAGCGCTACATCATCATCGTCGTGAGCCTGCACCGCGACTTCCTGCCGTCGTCGTGGGGGATGTACGCCGGGACGATCTACGACTGGTCGATGCTCTTCGGCTCGATGGGCCTCTTCTTGACCTTGCTGTTCCTCTTCATCCGCTACCTGCCGATGATCTCCATCTTCGAGATGCGGACGCTCGTCCCGGGGGCGCACGTCGAGGAGGAAGCGCCGTGAGACGGCCGCCGATCTACGGTCTCCTCGCCGAGTTCGACACCCCGACCGAGCTCGTGACCGCGGCGCGAAAGGCGCGCGCCGAGGGCTATCGCGTCATGGACGCGTATTCGCCGTTCCCGATCGAGGAGCTCGCGGAGGCCCTGCACTTCCACGACCGCCGCCTGCCGCTCGTCGTCCTCTTGGGCGGCCTCTTCGGCGGCGTTGCCGGCTATGCGCTCGAGTACTGGACGTCCGTCATCGACTACCCGCTGAACGTCGGCGGCCGCCCACTCCACAGCTGGCCGGCGTTCATCCCGGTGACGTTCGAGACGACCGTCCTCTGCGCCGCGCTCTCCGCGGTGCTCGGCATGCTGGCGTTGAACGGCCTGCCGATGCCGTATCACCCGGTCTTCAACGTCCCTCGCTTCGCGCTCGCGTCGCGCGACCAGTTCTTTCTTTGCATCGAAGCAACAGACCCGCACTTCGACCGCGTCATCACGCGCCGGTTTTTGGAGCGTCTCGACCCCCTCAGCGTCTCGGAGGTCGACCACTGATGCCCCGCGTCCTCCGTCGACTGCTGCGACGATCACGCAACGCCGGCGCGCGCAGCGCCGCCGGCGCGGGGGCTCGGCGGAGCGCGCATAAGGAGCGAGCCATTGCGGTTAAGGCGACGCGGAGTACGGAACGTCTAATGCATGCCCGGCATCCCGCGCGAGCGATCCTCGCGCGGAGCCGAGCCCCCGCGTCGGCGACGCTGCCCGTGACGCTCCTTCTGTTGATCGTCGCAGCGGCCGGCGGCTGTCGGCGCGATATGCAAGACGCTCCACGCTACGACCCGTACGAGGCGAGCACGTTCTTCAAAGATGGCCGCGCGTCGCGACATCTCGTGCCGGGGACGATTGCTCGCGGGCAATTGCACGAGAATGTCGCGTATTACACGGGCAAATCGGGCGACGTATTCGTCGACGCGTTGCCGATGCCGCTCACGCGGGCGGTGCTCGATCGCGGGCACGAGCGCTACGACATCTACTGCTCGCCATGCCACGATCGTGCGGGGACGGGCGGCGGGATGATCGTGCAGCGCGGGTACAAGCCGCCGCCGTCGTTTCACGAGGCGCGGCTGCGCGCGAAGCCGCTCGGGTACTTCTTCGACGTGACGACGAACGGGTTCGGCGTGATGCCGCGCTACGCGCCGCAGGTACCGCCGGACGATCGCTGGGCGATCGCCGCCTACGTGCGCGCCTTGCAGCTGAGCCAACACGCGACGATCGCCGACGTTCCCGAGGACCAGCGCGCGACGCTGGGTTCGGCGCCGGTCACCGCGCCGGGCGCGAGCGGCGCCGGCGGACGGGAGAACGTGCAGCAGCCGATCGGTGGTGAGCGCACAGCGGGCGGGGGTGAAAGCGCGCCGACTGGTGGCGACCGCGCGCCGGGAGGCGAGGCGCCGCCGGAGCCGAGTCATGGCGATTGATCCCACGATGCCCGGCCTCCGTCTCGCGCCCGATCACGTGCTCGTGCGCGTGCAGCGCGGCGCGGCGCTCGTCGCGGTCCCGGCGGTGGTCGTCGCGTTCGTCGGCGCGCTCCTCCAACCCGAGGCGTTCTTCCACGCCTACCTCGTCTCCTACCTCTTCTTCATCGGCATCGCCCTCGGATCGATGGCGATTCTCATGGTGCAGTACGTGACCGGCGGCGCGTGGGGCGCGGTCGTGCGCCGCGTTCTCGAGTCGGGCACGCGGACGCTGCCGCTCATGGCGCTGCTCTTCGTGCCGCTCGCGTTCGGCCTCCCCTATCTCTATGCCTGGGCGCGCCCCGACGTCGTCGCTCACGATCCGCTGCTGCAGCACAAGAGCGTCTACTTGAACGTGCCGTTCTTCCTGCTCCGCGCCGCGCTGTACTTCGGCGTGTGGCTCGCGATCGTGCATTTCCTGAATCGTTGGTCGCTCGAGCAGGACACGAGCGCCGATCCCATGGTCACGCGCCGCCTCGAGATGCTGAGCCGCGGCGGACTTCTGCTGTACGGTTTCACCGAGACGTTCGCCGCGATCGATTGGATGATGTCTCTCGATCCGCACTGGTTCTCGACGATCTATGGCATTCTCCTGATGGGCGGGCAGGGCCTCGCCACGTTCGCGTTCGCGATTCCGGTGGCCGCGGCGCTGGCACGACGGCCGCCGCTGTCGCGGATCATCACGCCGGAGCAGTTCCACGATCTCGGCAAGCTCATGCTCGCGTTCGTCATGCTGTGGGCGTACTTCTCGTTCTCGCAGCTGCTGATCACCTGGTCGGGCAACTTGCCCGAGGAGATCCCCTGGTATTTGCGGCGCGAGCAAGGGCCGTGGCTGTGGGTGGGAGCGCTGCTCGTCGCCGGGCACTTCATGCTGCCGTTCATCGTGCTGCTGTCGCGCGACGTGAAGCGGCGACCGGCGGCGCTCGCGGCGGTTGCGCTCGCGGTCCTCGCCGCCCGCTTCATCGACGTCTTCTGGCTCGTGCGGCCGACGTTCGCCGGCGGCGGCCTCGGCCTGCACTGGCTCGACCTCGTGACCCCGTTCGCCGTCGGCGGGCCGTGGCTC
>VBKW01000149.1 GCA_005879405.1 Deltaproteobacteria bacterium | reverse complement strand
CGATCGGCGCGGCCGCCACGCGCACTCTCGTCGTGCTCGCCCTGATCGCGGCGGTGCTGGCGCCGCGATCGCTGCGCGCCGACGTCGCGCCGTCACCGAACACGATCTTCTTTCACGCCAACGCGCTCTACGGCGAGGACCGCTACACCGACGCCGCCGCCGAGTACGAGCGCGTCCTCGCCGCCGGCGTCGAGAGCGGGCCGCTCTACTTCAATCTCGGCAACGCCTACTTCAAGACCGGCGACATCGGACGCTCCGTGCTCGCCTACGAGCACGCGCGCCGCCTCATGCCCGCCGATCCGGACCTGTACGCGAATCTCCGCTTCGCGCGCGAAGGCGCCGAGCCCGATGCGCCGCCGCTCGTCGCGCGCATCCTCTTCCCGCTCGCGACGCGGCTCGCGAGCGACACGTTGCTGCGCCTCGCGAGCGGACTCTGGATGCTGGTGATGCTGCTCGCGATCGCACGGCGCCTCGTCCCCGCGCTCGACGCGGTCGGCCGCCGCACGGTGGTCGTCGCCTCCGCGCTCCTCGTCGTCGTGGCGACGTCCGCGGCGTACCGCGTGCTCGCGATCGACCTGCCGTCGTGGGCGGTCGTCGTCGCGCGCCAGGGCGCGACGGTGCGCTTCGAGCCGTCGGAGAGCGGCACGGCGCACTTCACGGTTCCCACCGGCGCCAAGCTCCGCGTGCTCTCGAGCCGCGAGCAGTGGTCGCAAGTCGAGCGCACCGACGGCACCCGTGGGTGGATCGCCGCCGACGCGATCGCCCAGCTCTAGACAACTCTCAGGTCAGTTGCTTTCACGCATGACGCGCGCACCGCCGCGCGTATCCCGCACGGCGATGAAGGCCATGCCGATGACGCCCGTCACGGCGCGACACGCGCGCTGCGCGTGACCCGCGATCCGCGCGTCGCGCAACGTCCGTTCGCGACGAGGATTTCCTCGCGCGATCGGAACGCGCCTTCGGGGCACGTCTCTTGCTGACTCTGCCCGACACGCGAGCCCTGGTCGCGAAAAGGAGGCGCTCATGCGCGTCGTCTTCGTTTCGCTGCTCTTCGTCGTACAACCGCTGCTGCCGATCGCCGCCGCCGCTGGAAACGCGCCACTCGACGTGCCGTGTGTCGAAGCATGTCGCGCGCCGGCGGTCGACGCGCTCCGCGCGTGTCGTGCGAGCGGCGCCGACGCCGAGACGTGCGCCGCGAACGCGACCGCGACGTTCGACGTCTGCACAGCCGAGCGGTGCGGGACGACGTCGAGCGCGGCGTGCGTTGGGTGCTCCGTCGGCGACGCGAACTGCGCCGGATGCCCCGTCGGCGCGGCGAGCTGCGTCGACGCGTGCGAGATGCAGGCCCGTGACGCCTATGCCGCGACGCCGACGGCCCACGGGGTCGCGCGGCGCATCCGGCGGGAGTTCCGCCGCTGCATCCGGAGCTGCGACGCCGGGACCGTCACGACCGCCAGCAGCGGCGGCGCGGCGGTGACGAAACAGACGTCCTCGCCGAAGCTCCCGCGGTGTCTGCAAGCGATGACGACGCATCCCCTGTTGGCGGATTACGCCGCCTACATCGCCGCCCACGCGAACGTCCAGCAGGCGATGAACCCCTGCAAGGTCTCGACGAGCATCCTGAGCTGGTTCTACGCGAAGCTGGAGGAGGCGGAGCAAGCGGGCATGCCGCCGTCCGCGCCGCTCCCCGACGGCTTCTCGACGACCTCGACGGACTCGTACGTCCCGGGCGGCACGCAGAGCGACGAGATCCTCGGCGCGAAGCTCGCGCACGTCTTCTGGGTCGAGGTGCGGAACAAGGTACCGTGGCGGTTGGCGAGCTTCGGCAGCGCCGACCTGAAGCGCATCTTCACGCTCTGCAAGTGGCCGCACCCGTGTCGCCACGATGCGATCGTCGATTTCGCCGCGCAGTACGTGCTCGACCACTCGCCGCGAGTAGCGTGGACCGTCCTGCAGCAGAACCTCGATCTCGCGGCGCTCACGACTCCGCGTCAAGCCGTCGCCGACGTCCTCGAGCACACGCGCGCGTTCGTCCACGGCGCCGTGTACTACGACGGCTCCGGGAACGTCGTCCGCGACGACACCTGGGGCATCCGCACGCTCGACGAGATGATGACCGAGAAGGTGTCGCGGCACGGCTGCTGGTCGATGGTGCCGTACGCGATGCAGCTGGCGGCGGCGCTGAACGTCCCGGTCGACGGCGTCAGCGACTACTTCGACGGTCTCGGCCACGCGACCGCCCTCTTCCCAGCGACCGACCAAGTGCTCGCGCACGGCGACGACGTCTACAACGGTCTCCTGCTGAACACGCCGACACGTCTCGTCCTCGACTCGTACGCGCGCTGGCAAACGGAGGTGCTCGCGTACCCGCCCGGGAGCGCGACGGCGGCGTACAACTCGCAGACGAACGACAAGCAGGAAGCGCGGCTGCACCCGTCGGCGTATCTGATGGAGCAGTACTGCAGCGCCGGCGGGAGAGCGATCCTGGATTCGATCTTCACGACCTACGCCACCGCGCAGCAACTCGACGCGCTCGAAGCGCAGATCGTCACGCTGACGAACGGCTGCGCGACGATCCCGCCCGACGCCCGCTGACCGCGCGCGCAACTGCGTGCGGTCAGGTCAAGAACCCCATGTCGAAGTTCGGCGCCGTCCACTGGGTGTCGGGATCGCCGCCGTCGACGGGAAGAACGCTCGAGAGGATCGTCGGCGCGGGGACGTTCAGCCAGTGCTTCAGGATCGTGCCGTAGACGTCGCGGAAGTCGGTCGAGCGGAAGCCGCCGGCGGCTTGCGAGTAGACGGTGTTACCGTTGTCGTCGAGCGCGGCGGGGTCGATGTTCGGGTGGTTGCCGTAGACGCCGCCGGTCACCGCGCCGCCGATCACGAACATCGGGCCTTGTGAGCCGTGATCGGTGCCGCTGTCGTTCTGCGGCACGCGACGGCTGAACTCGCTCCAGACGACGAGGCACACCTTGTCGGCGACACCCATGTCGGCGAGGTCGTCGTAGAAGACCTTCAGCGAGTCGCCGACCTCTTTGTGCAGGCCGTAGTGCTGACCTGCGGGATCGGCGGCGCCTTGATCGGAGTGGGTGTCGTAGCCGCCGTTGGCGAGCTGGAAGAAGCGGGCGTGCACGTTCGCCGCGCCCTGCTTCACGCCATAGATCATCTTCGCGATCTCGCGCAGATCGCGCGCGGTGCTGCGATTGACCGTGTCGTAGGCATCGTTGAAGGCGGAGCGATCGGTCACGTAGAGGTCGTCGAGGGCCGGGTAGCTCTCGCTCGCGAGCAAGGTCGCGGTGCCGCTCTCGCCGATGTAGCGGATCGTCGACTGCGTACCGCTGCCCGCCGTGTCGTAGAGCGCCGCAACCGCCGCGCGCTTGGCCGCGAGGTCGTCACCGGAGACGTCGTCGTACGGGAAGCCGAGGTCGCGGAGCCGGCCGACGGCGAGGACGCTCGTCGTCGACTGGCGGAGCTCGCCGGCGATGCGATCGGAGATGCAGACCGCGGGGATCTCGCTGCCGACGTAGTTCGCCGCCAAGTGCTTGCCGACCCACCCCGCGGCGCCGCCGGGTGTCGACGGGTCGCCCGCCATCCAGATCGCGCGCGACTGATCGTGCGACAGCGAGTAGTCGGGGTACCCGCATCCTTGAATCACGGCGAGCTTGCCGGCGTCGTAGAGCTGCTTGAAGCCGGTGCAGCCCGGGTGCAGACCGAGCTGCGAGCCGGTATTCGGATCGGCGCCGATGAGCGTCGTGCCGAGATCGCTCGGCGTGAGGCGCAGGCCGCCGGTCCCGGTGAGGCGCGCCGCCTCGTACGCCGTGCGCAGCGACCCGCCGCCGTCGTCGACGGGCACGACGGTGTTCAGGCCGTCGTTGCCGCCGTCGAGGAAGAGGACGACGAGGTAGCGGTCGCCGATCGTGTCGGCGAGCGCGCGGCGGACGAAGGGATTCGTGAACAGGCTCGGACCGAGGAGCGCCGCCGCCGAGACCGCGCCCGAGCGCTTCAGGAACTGTCGTCGTGTGATGGCCATCACATCTCCTAGTGCAGCTGGTACGCCGGTGACTCGAGCACGAGCGCGAAGAGGCCGTGCAGCTTCACGTTGAGGACGTCGGGGTTCGTGAGATCGATCGTCGGCTGCAGGCCGCCGTCGGTGAGATACGCGATCAGCACATCGCGCTCGCCGCTCGTCAGCTGGTCGCCGACGCCGAGCAGATCGGTGACCGCGTCGACGATCGCGCCCGGGTTGGTGAGCTTCACGTCGATGAGCTTCTCCGGGTGGAAGCCGCTCTTGCCCTTCACACGCGCACCGACGACGTCGCGGACGAAGGCGAAACGCGCGAGCAGCGTTGCGCTGCTGATCCACGCCGTCTCCCAGTCCCAGCCGAAGACGCTCGGCGGCTCGAAGAGGCTCTGCCCCATGTCGCCGAGGCGGTTCCGGATCGAGTCGCCGCCCTCGACGCGGAGGTCGTCGCGATGCTTGCCGACGGGCTTCACGTTCAGGACCCGCAAGGTGCTGACGACGTAGTCGATCGGCCACGTCACCGACTTCTTCGTCGTCGGCCCGAAGGGCGGCGTCACCGCGGTCTCGTAGAACGCGTCGTGGACGAGGATGGCGCGCACGAGCGCGCCGACGTCCCACGTCGCCGCGAACCCCGAGGCCTGGACGACGTCGTCGATGACGGCGAGGTCGGGGTCGGCGTGCGCGAAGTACTCGAGGAGCCGCCGCGCCATGCGGCGCGCGATCGTGCTCTTCCCGTCGGTGTCGGTGTGCGCGAAGAGGATATCGATGACGGTGTCGATCTCGGCCGCGCCCTCGCCGTTCGCGGCGAACGAGCGGCCGCCGGAGCCGAAGCCGCCGCGGGTCGTGAAGATCGTCTTCGGGCCGCGCTCGGGGAAGTCGGCCATGAAGTCGTGGTGGTCGGGATCCAGAAACGCGACGCCCTTGTCGTCGTAGCGCCAGCCGCTGAACGCGCGCGCGATCTGCACGATGTCGTCTTGCGTGTAGTTCGGGTTGCCGGCGCTATCGAGCACGCCGAGCGTGAAGAGCTCCTGCAGCTCGCGCGCATAGTTCTCGTTCGGGTGGTGCCGCCCGCTGCGCACGGTGTCGAGGAACTCCATCATCGCCGGGTTCTTGGTCATCGCCTTCACGAAGTCGCGGAAGTTGCCCTTGCAGAAGAGACGCAGCAGCAAGTTCTGCTGCGCCATCTGGGCGACGTTGCCGACCTTGGCGTTGCTGGTCGCGAAATGATCGTGCCAGAAGAGGACCAGCTTCTCCTGCAGCGGGAACTTCGCCTTGAGCATGAAGGCTATCCATTTGTCATGGCTCTCCTGGAGGCTCGGGTCTTTGCCCTTCCCGCCCGGTTGGAACTTCTTCGGTGCGAAGCCGAGGATGCGATCGACGGCCGTGCCGCGCGTGTCGCCGCGGCTCACGATCTTGGCGACCGCCGCCGGCGTCGCCCCGAACCCGCTCCGTTGCAGCAGATGACGCGCCTCGGCGGCGGTGAGGACGGTGCTTGCGTCTCCCATGCGGTCTCCTTGGTCAGTCGGTTCCGGGAACCCAGCCGGTCTGCGGCGCGCCGGCGGCGATCCACAGCTCGACGACGTCGATCAGCGCGCGGTCGAGCGGCCGGCGATTGAACGGCATGCGGGCGCCGAAGCCCGCCGGCGGCCCGAGCAGCTTCTGGAGCAGCAGGCTCGTGTCGGGGTCGCCCGTCGTCGCATCCAGCACGTGCACGCGTTTCCAGCCGGCGGCGTTCGCATTGAGATTCGCGGGCGCGGCGTCGACGAGGTTGGTGTAGGCGGCGCCGGGCTCGAGCAGCAGGTCGCCGGCGCGGCTCTGCGAGTCGTGGCAGCCGCTCACCGCGCAGCTCTGGTCGAAGATCTGCCGTTGGATGCGGTCGAACGTTCCGCTGAAGAGCGCCTGCGCGGTGCAGCCGTCCGGCGCCGGCTCGCAGCGCACCCGCAGTCGGTCGGCGTCGCGGTAGACGGCGCCGTCGATCACCGTCGACAAGGTCACCATGTCGACGACGGCTTTGCGCGGCTTGCACATGCCGTTGCCGAAGGGACCGCGGATCGGCACTCGCAAGGTCGTCGGGCTCGTGCAAAGCCCCGTCGTGCTCGTCGGCGGATCGATCTCGCTCTGAACGCGTTGCTGCAGCGCCTGCATGGCGGGATCGAATTTCGGATCGCCGTCGTCGCGAGCGTGCGCGATCGTGATCGACTGCACCCCCGCGAGCGTGCACATCGGGCTGAAGGTGCTGTTCGCGCACACCGCGATCGCGATCGCGCAGACGCCGTTCACGACGCCGTCGGCGTCGCACGTCGGATCGCCGTCGGCGCAGACGATGCTGCGCGGATGACTCGCGGGCGTGTTCACGGGCGCTTGAAACACCGCAAGACAATCCGTCCGCGCGCCGCCACCGCCGCCGACGGTGATCGCCGCGGCGGGACGAGCCGTCGCGGCGATGATCGCGACGGCCGCCAGCACCGCACACGTCGCGCGAGTCACAGCACCGACACGGTACCGCGTCACGCCCACCGGCGACGCAATCGTGACGCTCGGCGCCGCAGTGTGCTGGCGCGCGTCATTCGTACGCGCGTCGCCCGCCGTCCACCGCGCTGAGACGCGGGAAATGTCGTGCCCTCGTGCCACGCCTCGGGAGAGCAGCAAGGAGCGCGCCCGCGCGAGCACGGGACGATCGCTGCGGGTCCGTTTAGCGCCGCGCAAAGCCGACGCGTACGCGGCGACGCAGGGGAGTGTCGCAGCGGTTCGCGGCGGACGCTCGAGCGCGTAGCGGGGTCGTTTGGGGGATTATTCCCGCAGCGTCCCAGGTAGCGGCTCGCCGGAAAGCGCGGGCGTCGCCGTGCTGACGCCGCAACCGTCGAGATCGCCGGCCGGGTTGACTATCGAGTCGCGCTCAATTCCATGGCATTGAAAGGTATCGTATGATCACCCTTCATCATCTCAATAACTCCCGCTCGCAGCGCGTCCTCTGGCTGCTCGAAGAACTCGGCGTCGAATACGACGTGAAACGATACGAGCGCGATCCGGCCACGATGCTGGCGCCGGCAGCGCTGCGAGCGGTGCATCCGCTCGGGAAGTCGCCCGTGATCACCGATGGTGAACTGACGCTGGCCGAATCCGGCGCCATCGTCGAGTATCTCGCCGGCCGCTATGGCGACGGCCGGCTCGTGCCGGCGGCGGGCACCGCCAATCGGCTGCGGTATACGTACTGGATGCACTATGCCGAAGGTTCGGCGATGCCGCCGCTGTTGCTGCAGCTGGTGTTCAGCCGCATCGAAAACGGACCGGTGCCGTTGTTCATCCGCCCCATCGCGCGGGCGATTGCACGCCGTGCCAAGAGCTCGTTCATCGAGCCGCAGATCCGCTTGCATCTCGACTTCTTGGAACAGGAGCTCGGGCGCGCCGCGTGGTTCGCCGGCGGCGACTTCACCGCCGCCGACATTCAGATGAGCTTCCCAGTCGAGGCCGCCGCCGCGCGCGGCGGCCTCGATTCGACCCGACCCAAGCTCATGGCGTATCTCGGTCGCATTCACGCCCGGCCCGCCTACCAGCGCGCGCTCGAGAAGGGCGGACCGTACGAGCTGCTGCGTTGAGGTGCGCCGCGACGCCACTCGGAAAGGACGACGGCTACTCCCGCAGCGCCCGTAGGAACGCCTCGCCGTAGCGCGCGAGCTTCGCCGGTCCGACGCCGGAGATCGCGAGGAGCCCGGCCTCGTCGGTCGGGTGCGCGGCGGCCATGCGGGCGAGGACGGCATCGCTGAAGACGATATACGCCGGCACGTGCTCGGCGTCCGCGAGCGCGCGGCGAACGGCGCGCAGGCGCTGGAAGAGCGCCTCCGCCGCGGAATCGAGGTCGGCGACGTCGAGCACGGCGGCGGCGTGTCCCGCGGTCCGATCGATCGCGCGTCCGCCGCCGTCGAGCGTGCGTCCCGCCGCACCCTCGTGCGCTCCGCACGCGAACGTGGCGCCCGCCGAGTGAGCGCGTTCGGACGCCGGAAGCACGCCGCTCCCAATATCGCCGCCGCGCCGGCCGCTACGCGAAGCGGGCGCGTGCAGCAGTTCGAGCACCGAAGCGCCGCGACAGCGATCGCACGCGGCGCTGCACGGCTCCATCGTCTCCTCGAAGTACGCGACGAGACGCTGCTGGCGGCAGCCGGGGGCGTCGGCGAGGTTGAACATCGCGCGCGTCTTCTCGCGCGTCGCGGCGCGGAGATCGGGATCGTCGATCTGGTCCTGGAAGCGCTCGTGGCTGATCACGTCGGCCCACGAGTAGAGAAGGATGCAGTCGCTCGCGAGGCCGTCGCGGCCGGCGCGGCCGATCTCCTGGTAGTAGCTCTCGATCGAGCGCGGCATCTCGCGGTGGATCACGTAGCGCACGTTCGACTTGTCGATGCCCATGCCGAACGCGATCGTCGCCACGACGACGTCGACCTCGTCGCGCGCGAACGCGTCTTGGTGGCGGTGGCGGACGTCGTCGTCGAGACCGGCGTGGTACGGCACGGCGCGCACGCCGCCCGCGCGCAGGAACTCGGCGAGCGACTCGACGTTCTTGCGGCTGAGCGCGTAGATGATGCCGCTCTCGCCGGCGGCCGCGCGGCGGCGGACGTAGGCGAGGAGGTCTGTGCGCGAGCCGCGGCCGTCGCCCTTCTTGTGCGCCCAGAGCGTGAGGTTCGGGCGGTAGAAGGAGCCTTTGAAGCCGTCGGGCTTCACCATGCCGAGCTGGCGGATGATGTCGCCGGCGACGCGCCGCGTGGCCGTCGCCGTGAGCGCCAGGATCGGGATACCGCCGAGCTCCTGCTTGAGGCCGCGCAGACGCCGGTACGAGGGGCGGAAATCGTGGCCCCACTCCGAGATGCAGTGCGCCTCGTCGACGACGACGAGCGAGATGCGCACGTCGGCGAGCAAAGTGCGCAGCGAGCCCTCGAGGCCCTCGGGCGCGACGTACACGAGCTCGTACTCGCCGGCGCGCAGGCGGCGCAGCGTCGCGCGGCGCTCCTCGAATTCCAAGCTCGAGTTGACGACGGCGGCGCGGAAGCCGTTCCGCACGAGCGCGTCGACTTGGTCCTTCATGAGCGAGATGAGCGGGCTCACGACGAGCACGGTGCCGTCGAGGAGGCGCGCCGGGATCTGGAACGTCAGCGACTTGCCGGCGCCGGTCGGCATGACGCCGATGCAGTCGCGGCCCTTGATCACGGCGTCGATGATGCGCGCTTGTCCGGGACGAAAGTCGTCGTAGCCGAAGACGTCGGTCAGGACGTCGCGTGGAGTCGATGCGCGGGGCGCGAGCGGCAGCTGTTCGATGGCGCGTTCTATAGAGCGCTTGCCTCCGAGGCGCAACGCCGATAGTACCGCTCGGACTTCCGCGGCACCCGTTCCACACAAAGGAGCCCACATGCGAACGATCGTCACACTGCTCGTAGTCATCGTGTTGATGCTGCCGAGCTGCAGCAGCAAGCCGGGCGACCAGCAGGCGAGTGCCGCGAGCGACGCGGCGGCGGAGCTCACGACCGATGACGATAAGGCGTTCTATGCGTTCGGACTGAACTTGAGCCAGCAGCTCGGCAACTTGAGCTTGACCGAGCACGACCTGACGATGCTGAAAGCCGGACTCACCGACGGCGTCCTGAAGCGCACGCCGAAAGTCGAGGCCAAGCAGTACCAGGCGAAGTTCCAGGAGATCGCCAAGGCACGCATGAACGCCGGCGCCGCGACGACGAAGAAAGAGGGGCAGGAGTTCGCCGACAAGGCCGCCGCCGAGAAAGGCGCGCAGAAGACCGCGTCGGGCGCGGTGTACCAAGAGGTCACCCCTGGGACCGGCGACTCGCCGGCGGCGACCGACAAGGTGAAAGTCCACTACAAAGGCACGCTCACCGACGGTACGGTCTTCGACAGCTCGATCGACCGCGGCCAGCCGGCGACGTTTCCGTTGAATCAGGTGATCAAGTGTTGGACCGAGGGCATTCAGCTGATGAAGGTCGGCGGCAAGGGCAAGCTCATCTGCCCGTCCGACGTCGCCTACGGCGACACCGGCCGGCCGCCGACGATCAAGCCCGGCGCTACGCTGGTCTTCGAGGTCGAGCTCCTCGGCATCGAGAAGTAAGGAGAACGCACATGGCACTCAAGCAAGGTGACAAGATCCCCGACGTGAAGCTGACCGAGATGGTGGACGGGCGCCCGTCGCAGGTGTCGCTGGCGGAGCTCTCGAAAGGGAAGCGCGTCGTCGTGTTCGCCGTTCCCGGCGCCTTCACGCCGACGTGCTCGATGAAGCACCTCCCGGGCTTCGTCGATCAGAACGCCGCGATCCGCGCCAAAGGCGCCGACGAGATCGTCTGCATCTCGGTGAATGACGCGTTCGTCATGGATGCGTGGGGCAAGCACAGCAACGCCGGCGGCAAGGTGCGCATGCTCGCCGACGGCAACGGCGAGTTCACCCGCGCCGTCGGCCTCGCGCTCGACGCCTCCGGCTTCGGTATGGGCCAGCGCTCGCAGCGCTACGCGATGATCCTCCGCGACGGCACCGTCGAGGCGCTCATGCCCGAGCCCGGCCCGGGGCTGAGCGCGTCGAGCGCCGACGCGGTGCTGGCAAAGCTGTAGTACGGAATGGCGGCGCCGCGAAGGCGGCGTGCCATCATCCATCCGCCGGCGACCCGGCGCTCGTCGGTTCGATCACGATCAGCTGCGGGCGCGTCATGTCCGGCAGCATTGTCGCGATCCCGTCCTTCAGTCGCGCCACCGCCGCCTCGATGTCGCGCGTCCGCAGGTCGTCGCGAAAGTGGATACGGAGGGCGATGAAAAGCGACTCCGGCCCGATGTGCAACGTCCGCACGCTCGTCACGGCGACCGCATCGCGCTCCGCGGCGACAGCGTCACAGATCCGCGCCATCGTCGTGGGCGTCGCGGCCTCGCCGAGCAAGAGCGAGTACGTATCATAGGCGAGAAAGCCCGCAACGGCGATCAAGATCACCCCGATCAACCCGGACGCGAGCGCGTCGTAGAGCTCGCTATTCGTCCATTGCGACAGCGCCAAGCCGGCGGCGGCGATCACGATCGACACCAGCGCCGCCGAGTCCTCGAGGACGACGACGAGCACGGTCGGGTCACGCAGATCACGCAAGTACTCCGAGAACGACCGGCGCGCTTTCGCGCGCGCGAACGCGCGTCCGCCGACGACGAGCGATCCCGATTCGAACACGAACGCGCCGGCGAGCACGACGTACCCCCAAAAGTAGCTCTCATGCGGCTCCGGGTAGAGAAACGTCCGCACCGCCTCCCAGATCGCGAATCCGCCGCCGAGGCTGAAGAGCAGGCCGGACACGACGAACGCCCAGAAGTACACGTCGCGGCCATGGCCCAGCGGGTGGCGATCGTCGGGCGGACGGCGGGCGAGGCGCATACCGAGGAACAGCAGCACCTCATTGCCGCTGTCGGCGATCGAGTGCAGCGTCTCCGCGAACATCGCCGCGCTGCCCGTCGCCGCGGCGGCGACGCCCTTCAGCAGCGCGAGCGCGACGTTGCCGAGCAGCGCCGCGACGACGGCCCGTTTCGAATCTTCCGCCATGCGCACCCGCCCTTCGTCACGACCGACGATGAATGCGGCGCTCGAGGCCGCCGAGCGCGCGCAACGTCACGTAGACGAGCGCGGTCGCGCCGAGCGCGACGCCCGTCTGCGCCAACGCCACCGCGGCGCCGATCGCCGACGCCATCAGCAACGACGCGGCGGTCGTGAGTCCCTCGACGTGCTCCTCGCCGCGCTGCCGCCGAATGATCGTCCCGGCGCCGAGAAAGCCGACGCCGGTGATGACGGCGCTCAGAATGCGCAGCGGGTCCGCGCGCACGGCCGGGACGAGCTCCGGACGATCGTGCTGTAAAATTATCACCTCACCGAGCGTCACGAGAAACGCCGCCGCGCCGCTGACCAGCATGTGCGTTCGCAGACCGGCCGGCTTCCGCTGCCACTCGCGCTCGTAGCCGATCACGGCGCCGAGGAGCATCGCGAGGCCGATGTGCGCCAACGCGATCAGCTGCGCGCCGTCGAAGCCGACGAGTCCGGTCATTCGCCCAGCGTAGCGGGCATGCCACCGATACGCACGGCACGAGACGGGGTGGCCTGCCGGGTGACGCGCTCGGCTGGACGGTTCCGCGGCGCGTGCACTACTAGTGTCCCGAGAAGAGACACGGGAGGATACCGATGGGAACGACGGCCGAGCTCGAGGGATTCAACCAGCGGATCGCCGACGCGATGCTGGCGTCGAAAGAGCAAGGCGGCGGACTACCGCAGTATCTCGGCATCCAATTGCGGGAGTTCACGGCGGGACGCCTGGTCGCGACGATGGAGGTGCGCCCCGAGCTGGTGACGCCGATGGGCGCGATTCACGGCGGCGTCATGGCCGGGTTCGTCGATCATTGCCTCGGCTGCGTCCTCTATCCATTGATGAAGCCGGGGCAATGGGCGGCGACGACCGAGTTCAAGCTCAACTACCTGCGCGCGGTGAAGAGCGGCACGCTCACCGCCGAGTCGACCGTGCTCGCGATGGGCCGCCGTTCCGCGGTCGTCCGCGTCGAGGTGACGAACGACGGCGCCCTCGCGTGCGCCGCGCAAGGGACGCTGCTCGTCTCCGAGCCGCCGAGCGGCAAGTGACACGCGCGCGGCGAGGCGAGTCGGTGGACGCGAACGACATCGAGCGCCGGCTCGACGCGCTCGCCGCACGCCACTGGTCGTCGGCCGAGGAGGTGAATCGTCTCACGCTCGGGAGCGGCGACGCCGAGGTGACGCTGTACGGGTCGCCGGCGGCGATGGCCGCGCTCGTCGACACGCTGACCGCTGCCGGCGACGCCTTGCACGACGCGCGGGTCGACGCCGCGACGCTGCGCACGCGCGTCGAGCAGCTCGAACGCGCGCGCGACGTGGCGGAGGAGCGCGCGCACGCGGCGCGAGCCGCGTCGCACGCGGGCACCGGACACGCGTCAGCCGCGGACACGACGCGGTCGCGCGCCGCCACACCGCCGACGCGCGCGGCGACAGCGGACGCGTCGTACGCAGGCGACCGCGGCGATGCCGCGTCGCACGGCGCGCTCGAGAACGTCCCGGCGTCGCTCATCGCCCCCTTTCATCCCGACGCACGCACGCTCTCGGCCGCAAAAGAGAACCCGCTCGTTGCGCTCGCAGTGCAGGCGACGAAAGCGATGCAACCGGACGCGTCAGAGCTCGAGCGGGCGCGCCTCCTGGCGATGGCATACGCCGCGAGCACCGGCGATCTCGAGCGATTCTGGACGGCGCGCGCGCAGCGCTCTGCGAAGAAGATGCAGGCGGGCGCCGGCGAAAGGAGCAAGAAGAAATGAAACCCAAGATCGAGAAATCCGAGGACGAATGGCGGAAGGATCTCACGCCCGAGCAGTACGCCGTCTGCCGGCAGAAAGGCACCGAGCCCGCCTTCACCGGCCGGTACTGGGCTCATCACGACCCCGGCATGTACCGCTGCGCCGCGTGCGGCGAGCCGCTCTTCACGTCCGACACGAAGTTCGACTCCGGCACCGGCTGGCCGAGCTTCACCGCGCCCGCCGACGACGCGAGCGTCGCGACCGAGCAGGACCGCTCGCACGGCATGCGCCGCACCGAGGTGATGTGCGCCACGTGCGGCGCCCACCTCGGCCACGTCTTCGACGACGGTCCCGGCCCGACGGGACAGCGCTACTGCATCAATTCGGTCTCGCTGGATTTCGATCCGAAGAAGGAGTGATCGCCGGCCGCGCGGTCTTCACACGCGCTCCGGCAGTCGGCACTCGCGCGGCGACTTGTCGTCGCGGAGGCCGAGAAAGACCGGCTGGCGGAGCTTGCGGTCGGCGGTCCACTCGTGGAACGCGATCTGCGCGACGAGCTTCGGCGCGAGCCACACGGCCGTCCTCTCGCGCGGCGGATCGGCGAACGCCGGCGTAGCGACGACCAGCGGTTGGAACTGGCGATAGAGCGTCGCGAGCGTGTCCACGGAGAAGCCGGTCCCGACCTTGCCGACGTAGCGCAGCGTGCCGGCGCGATCGTACGCGCCGAGGAGCAGCGCGCCGAAGTACGGCCGGGTCCCGCCCGGTGCGGTGTAGCCGCCGATCACGAGCTCTTCTTCCTGGTGCACCTTGACCTTCAGCCACTTGGTGCTGCGCCCCTCGACGTACGGCGCGCTCGCGTCCTTGGCGACGATGCCTTCGAGGCCGCGGCGCTTCGCGAGCGCGTAGGCCTTCTCGCCGTTGGGCGCGAGACGGCGCGCCGCGAACATGCGGCGGCCACCGCGAATCGCGCGCTCGAGGACGGCGCGGCGCTCGACGAGCGGCCGCGGGCGGAGATCACGGCCGTCGCAGTACAGGCAATCGAAGACGGCGTAGACCAGCGCGCTCTCGCCTTGCTGGAGAAGCTGGAAACGCGAGACCCGCGCCTGGTCGAAGCCGACGACCTCGCCGTCGAGGACGAGCGTCCGCGGCCGCAGGCGCCGCACGTCGGCGGCGACGTCGGCGAACGTGGCCGTACGGTCCTTGGCGTTGCGCGAGCGGAGCGTGACCTTCGCGCCTTCCTTGTAGGCGAGGATCCGGTAGCCGACGTACTTCTCTTCGTACACCCAACCCGGACGGTGAAAGGGCGCGTCGACGAGCGTGGCGAGCATCGGCGCGACGCGAAACGGTACGCGATCGCGCACCGACACCTCCTCGCTCGACGGCGTTCGCTCGTGCGCTGGCACGCGATCGCTCAGGAGCGCGCCCGGCTCGACTTCCAGACCGACGGCTTGCGCCGACGCTTCTGCGCCGTCACGGCGGCGGGATCGCGGATCAGCTTGCGGAGTGCCGCCTCGGGGTCGCCCGACGCCGCTTTCGCGACGTCGCCACCCTCCTGGAACGCGATCTCGGCGAGGAGACGCTTCGACACGACCGAGCGCGGCGCCGTGTCCGCGATGTCCTCGCCGGTCGCGGCGTCGTCGCGGTGCTTGATGAGGAGCCACGTCGGCCGCCCGGCGCCGCCCGCGCCGGGATAGCTGCGCGTCCGCACGAGCACCCACGACCCGGAGAGCTTCTCGCCGTGCAAGGTGAGCTTGAGCTCGCCCTTGCGGAGGGCGGCGTCGACGTCCGGGCTCTCCGGCGTCCACGTGCCGCGATCCCAGATCATCACGGTCCCGCCGCCGTACTCGCCGGCGGGAATGATGCCTTCGAACTCGGCGTACTCGAGCGGGTGATCCTCGGTCTGCATCGCCAGGCGCTTCACGCTCGGGTCGAGCGACGGCCCTTTCGGCACCGCCCACGACAGCAACACGCCGTTCCACTCGAGACGGAAGTCGTAGTGCAGGCGCGACGCGCGATGCTTCTGGATCACATAGGCGAGCGCCTTCTTGCGGCGCGGGCGCGCCGCGCCGCCGGCGGGCTCTGGGGTCACGCCGAAGCGGCGCTTGCGCTTGTACTCGGTCAGGCCCACCCCGGCTCCATGGCACGAAGCGCGACGGCAGGCACCCGCCGGCCACCGCTCATTCGTGTTCGAAGGCCGCCATCCAGCGCGCCACCTCGTCGGCGGTCATCCTGCCGAGCGGCCGGACGCGCGCGTCGCGGTAGCCCCAGTGCCGCACGTCGTGCATGTACTCGCGCGAGAGACACGTGCCACAGCAGATGTGCTCGCCGGCGTCGCTCCGCCCCGATGCGTGGCGCGCTCCGCCGTTGACGGTCGGCGTGGGCGCGGCGGAGGCGCGGTCGAGGAGGCGCCGCACCACTCGCCGCGGGATCGTGTCGGCTTCCCCCGGATACGCGTACTGAAAGAGCAGGACGTGGGTGAGGAGGACCGGCCAGTGGGTCCCGAAGCGCGCGATCAGCCGCTCCCATTCGAGACCACGGCCGCACGCGCGCAGCAGGTGGCAGATGTCGGCGCCGTCGAAGCGCTCGCGTTCCATGATGAACGCCTTCGACCAGATCATCTCCTCGGGCGGCGTGAGCCGCACCGGGACGCCGAGGAGAGAGGCCCCCGGCGCGTGTGTGAACCAGGCGTCGTCGACGGGGCAGAGGCCGTTCCCGGAGCTGAAGATGACGTCGATCAGGTGATCGCCGCTGAACGCCTTCGCGAGCCAATGCGTGAACGCCACCTCGGTCCGGTAGCCGGCGTCGCGGAGGACCGTCAACACGCGCCCGCAGTCGCGCGCGCGGACGAAGATGTCGAGGTCCTTCGTATGGCGCTCGATGCCGGTGTAGAGCGCGTAGGCATACGCGCCGCCGACGAGATACGGCGCGCGCGCGGCGTTCAAGTACTCGAGCGCGTCGCGATAGAAGCGCAGCTCGGGAGCCGCACGGTCGTCGATCGCGTCGGCCACGCCCACCCTCGCTGCCGACACGGGAGCGCTCATGCGACGTCCCGTTGCGCGCCGCGCGGCAGCTCGAGGATGCGGATCGGGGGCCGGCCGGGCGCGGCGGCGAGCAGCACCGGTACCGCGACGTTGTACACGGGCACGCCCGCGCTCGTCCGTCCCTCGGGACGACCTTTGTGCGCGTGTCCGTGGAACACCGCCGTCACGCCGTGCGGGTTCAGCGCCTGCTCGAGTCGGCTCGAGCCGAGAAACGGAAAGATCTCCGGCGACTCGCCCTCGACCGTGTCGCGGATCGGCGAGTAGTGCATGAGGACGATCCGCTGCGGGGTCTTGAGGCGCGTGAGCGCGGCTTCGAGCTTCACCGCCTCGTCGACGCTCTCGCGCACGAAGTGCTTCACGGCGTCCTCACCCCACGCCTGCAGCGTGCACTCGCCGAAGCCACCTGCGAAGCCCTTCACCCCGGCGAAGCCGACGCCCTCCACCTCGCACGACTCGCCGTCGAGGACGATCACGCCGGCCTCGACGAGGATGTGCTGCAGCTCGGTGTGCTTCGCGCACTCGAAGTCGTGATTGCCGAGGACCGCGATGCGCGGCAGGTGCGACGCGGCGGCGAGCTCCTCGACGAGGATCTTCGCCTCCTCCGGAATGCCGTAGTCGGTCAAGTCGCCGCAGAGGAGGAGAACGTCGGCGTGCTCGGCGGCCCAGGCAAAGAGGTCGCGCAGCTGGCCTTGCGACGTCCGGCTGCAATGGATGTCGCCGACTGCGGCGAGTCGGACCGTCCCGTTCCGTGCCGCCGGCGCCGTCACTGTCGGTGCGTCTCCCGCCAGCGCTCGTGATGTGCGCGGCCGCGAGCGTAGCCGCGGCGGAACACCTCGTCGCGGAAAATGTCGCCGTGACGCTTGGCGAGAAACGGCTCCGCCTCTTGCCACGTCTTGCCGCGGGCGTCTGGGTGGAGCGCGGCCTCGACGCCGTGACGATAGGCCGGCTCGCGGTACTCCTCGTCCTCGGGGCGGACGCCGATCCACCAGCGCTCGCGCGCGGTGTCGAGGTCCTCGGCATCTTCCTCGCGCATCACCTTGCGTGCCGCGTCGATCAGGATGGTGTCATCGGAGAGCGCGATCACGACGGTGTGGCCTTTGCGCAGCGCGTCCTCGTAGAGGAAGAGCTCGTCCTTCGGCACGCCGGAGGAGAGCGCGTCCTCGATCGCGTTGCCGGCGACGCCGCCGCCGACCGCACCCGCGAGACCGAGCAGCGCCATCGCCGCCCACCCCGCCGCGACGACGGGTCCGACGCCGGGCATGAACGCCGCGATCGCGGCACCCGCCGACGCGCCGGTCGCCGCACCGACGACGCCGCCGATCGCCGCGCCGGTGCCGCGCTCCTCGGTATCAGTCGTCTTCACCCGCGCCGCCTGCGCCCCGTTGGCGGGCGTGAGCAAGCTGACGTTGTCGCGCTCGAAGCCGAGCGCGACGAGGCGGTCGCGTGTCCGCTCGGCTGCGGCCTGTCTCTCGAAGATGCCGACGGTGCTGTGCATGGGAAGCCTCCTTTCACCGCGCGCCACCCCGCCTTCCGGTGCCGCTCCGGAGCAGCGTCTCGTGGGTGCGGGTGAAGGGTCGCAATCGCCGTGCCGTCGCGGATGCGCGGTCCGATCGCCGCGGAGGCGCAACCGTCGATATCCGCACACGTGTTCCCGCCGTCGATGAGCGGAGCCGAGCACATTTGGCAGCGGGCGCGTGGTAGAACTTGCAACGTCGCCGCCGCGTCGCGACGTCGCTACCGCGGCATCGACCGTTCCGACGCCGGCGGCGTCGCGCTAGGCTCCGTCGCCGGAGGCATGCCCATGACCCAGACGAGCAGCGCCGACGTAATGCAGCGATTCCTCGCCATCTCCCCATTCGTCGCGCACCTCGGCATGCAGCTCGTCGGGCTCGAGCCGGATCGCGCGACGTTGCGGCTGCCGTTTCGCGAGGCGCTGGTGACCGTCGGCGACGTCGTCCACGGCGGCGCGATCAGCGCCCTCGTCGACACCACCGCGATGGCGACCGCGTGGTCGACCGCGGACGCGCCGGCGAACCTGCGCGGCACGACGGTCGCGCTCAGCGTCGACTTCGTGACCGCGGCGCGGGCCCAGGACCTCACGGCCGTCGGACGGGTGATCCGCCGCGGCCGTACCCTAGTCTTCTGCGAGGTCGAGGTGCGTGACGCGACTCAGGTCGTCGCCGTCGGTCTCGTCACGTACAAGCTCGGCTGAACGTCCGTGCGCGCGCTCGCGCCGCGACGTGGCTGCGACCGCGACGACGTCAGTGGGCGCGGACGTAGTTCGCGATGAGGTCGACGACCTTCGCAGCAGCGTCTGACGGTTGCATGCCTTCGCGCGCGTCCTGGCGGATCTTCGCGATCGTCACGCCGGTTGCATCGGCGACGGTGAGCTCGATGCCGACGCCGGCCTGCGCCAGGTGCCCGCCGGCGAACGGCACGAACGCCCGTCCCATGTCGGCGCGCTCCACCCAGTAGATGCACGCGCTCACGGTCTGCCCGCCCTTCCCGACCGACTTGCCGATGCGCTCGAACGCCGCCTTGAAGTCGGCCTCGACCTTGGACGCCAGCTCGGTATCGGTCACGTCGCTGACGTTCTTGATCGGCTTGATCTCGATGGGACCCGGCGTGCCGACGCGCGCCGACGGACTCACCCACACCCAATCGATGCCGTCGCCTTCCATCATGTCGCCGTAGTCGGTGATGGCACAGTTGAGCGCGCGCTCGCGCTTCTTGTACTCGTCCTTGTCGACGAACCGGTCGCGCTTGGCGAGCGCCGGCGCGGCGACGAGGAGCACTGCGAGGACGATGAACGACGACCGCACGATCTGCATCTCCGCCTCCTTGACGCTGCTGGGTGGTTAAACGGCGATGCCCCTAACGTGCGCAGACCAACCCGTCAAGACGGAACTGGGTCGACGTGCTTCGCCAGACTTCGGTCGGCGCCGCTCAGCGCGCGCAGCAGCACCGCCGACGGGCGGGTGAACTCGATGCGCAGCGGCGGTCCGACCTCCACCCGCGGCGGCGCCGGGTCGGCGGCGAAGCGCGCCTCTTCGGTCGTCCCCAGCACCGACCATTCGCGTCCGACACCCGCGAGCCCCTCCGGCACCGCGCACGCGCCGCTCCCGACGAGGCGGACGACGAGGAGGAGCGCGCTGTCGTCGGCGGCATCGCGGCGGAGCGCGAGCGTCGCCTCGTCGAGCGCGGCGACGGCGAAGCAATCGCGGCGCGGATCGCGGAGTGAGGGCTCGTCGCGCCGCCAGGCGAGCAGCGCTTGGTAGAGCCGCCAAATGCCGGCGTGCGGCTCGCGGTCGCGCTCCTCCCAATCGAGACGGCTCGCGAGGAACGTCGCGAGCGCTTGCGGATCGGGGATGCGGTCGCGCGCGTCGGGGACGTTGAACGCGGAGAAGCAGCGGAACTCGCGCCGCCGGCCTTCGGTCACGGCGCGGCCGAGCTCCGGCTCGTGGTCGGTGAAGTAGCGAAACGGCGTCCGCGCCGCCCATTCCTGCCCCATGAAGAGGAGCGGCGTCTGCGGCGCGCAGAGCAGGAGCGCCGACGCCGCGCGGAAGGTCGCGAGGTCGATCACATCCGTCAGGCGATCGCCGAGCGCGCGATTGCCGATCTGATCGTGATTCTGCAGACAATACACGAACCGCGGCGGCGGGATGCCGCGCGGATCGGTGCCGCGTCTCCCGCGCCAATGTCGCGACGGTTGACCGGTGAAGAGCCAGCCTCGGCGGATCGTCGTCGCGAGATCGGCGACGGTGCCGGCGAAGTCCTCGAAATAGCCTTCCGAGTCGCCCGCGAGCAGGCGGCGGATCTGATGATGGAAGTCGTCGGCCCAGACGGCGTCGAGTCCCACACCGCCCGCCGAGAGCGGATGCAGCAGGTCGGCGCGATTGCGATCGTCCTCGGCGATCACCAGCACCTCGCGACCCGCGACCGCCGGGTGCACGCGCGCGGCGAGCTCTACGAGGAGCTGGCGCGCGCCGTCGCCCCGCAGCGCGTGCGTCGCGTCGAGACGGAGGCCGTCGACGTGGTACTCGTGCACCCAGGCGAGCGCGTTCTGGATGAAGAACTCGCGCACGATGCGGCCGTGCTCACCGTCGAGATCGATGCCGTCGCCCCACGGGCTGCGGTGGCGCGCGGTGAGGAAGTGGCGGCTGAACGCCGGCCCGTAGGCGCCCGCGGGGCCGAAGTGGTTGTAGACGACGTCGAGGTGGACGGCGAGACCGAGCCGATGCGCGGTATCGACGAACGCGCGCAGCTCGTCGGGCGTGCCGTAGCAGCGTGCGGGCGCGAAGAGCGCGGCCGGGTCGTAGCCCCAGTTCCGCCGCCCGGGGAAGTCGCCGACCGGCATGAGCTCGACCGCGGTCGCGCCGAGGTCGCGCAAGAGCGGCAAGCGCTCCGCGGCCGCGGCGAACGTGCCGGCGCGCGTGAACGTGCCGACGTGCAGCTCGTAGAGGACGAGGTCCTCGAGACGGACGCCGCGCCATCCCGCGTCCGACCACGCGAACGCCCACGGGTCGACGGCCTCCGACGGACCGTGCACGCCCTCCGGCTGGAAGCGCGACGCCGGATCGGGCAGCGGGCCCTGGCCGTCGAGGAAGAACGCGTAGCGGTCGCCGGCGCCGACACCGGTGACGTCTGCTTCGTGCATGCCGTAGCGTGCGGGCACGAGCGCCACGCGGCGCGGCCGGCCGGCGCGCGGCTCGATCCGTACCTCGACGCTCCGCGCGTCCGGCGCCCAGACGCGGAAGTGCGTCTCACCCGCGCCGACGACGGCACCGAACGTCGGATGCCACGGATCGCCGCCGAGGCCGCCGGCGACGACGCGCGCCGCCCTGCCGTCCGGCGGCGCGTCGACGCGCGTCCCGCGAGCGCCATCGCCGTCCGTCGGGGCATCACTGTGCGCCGCGCGATGCCCCTTCAGCACCACGACCGCAAGCGGTGGCGCGACGACGCGCACGGACTGCGCGTGCCCGTGCCACGCGAACGGCTCGCTGTGGACACCGCCGAGATTGCCGACGCCGCTGCCGCCGTAGACCGTGGCGTCGCCGTTCAACACCTCGCGCCACTCGCCCCCCCACGGCACCCCGACGCGATAGCCGTGGCGCACGACCGGCGTGAAGTTGCAGACGAAGAGCAGCGCCTCGTCGGGATCGGCGCCGCGGCGGAGAAACGTGACGAGGCTCTGGTCGGCGTCGTTGCAGTCGACCCACTCGAAGCCGCGCGGATCGGTGTCGCGCTCGTGCAGCGCCGCCTCGTCGCGGTAGAGGCGGTTCAGGTCGGCGACGAAGCGGCGCACGCCCTCGTGCCCGGGATCGGCGCGCAGGTGCCAATCGAGGCTGCGGTCGTGATCCCACTCCCCCTCCTGCCCGAGCTCGTCGCCCATCCAGAGGAGCTTCTTCCCCGGTTGGCCGAACATCGTGCCGAAGAGCAGACGGAGGTTCGCGAGCTTCTGCCAGTGGTCGCCCGGCATCTTGCCGTAGAGCGAGCCTTTCCCGTGCACGACCTCGTCGTGCGAGAGCGGCAGCACGAACTGCTCGTGCCAGGCGTAGAGCATGCGGAACGTCAGGCGATCGTGATGGAAGCGGCGGTGGACGGGAGCGTGCGCGAAGTACTCGAGGGTGTCGTGCATCCACCCCATGTCCCACTTGTAGTCGAAGCCGAGGCCGCCGAGGTATGTCGGGCGCGACACCATCGGCCACGCCGTCGACTCCTCGGCGATCGTCACGACGTCGGGATGCTCGGCGTGGACGCGCTCGTTCAGGCGGCGGAGGAACGCGATCGCCTCGAGGTTCTCGCGCCCGCCGTAGCGGTTCGGGATCCACTCGCCTTGCTTGCGCGAGTAGTCGAGGTAGAGCATCGAGGCGACCGCGTCGATGCGCAGGCCGTCGACGTGGTAGCGGTCGATCCAGAAGAGCGCGCTCGCGAGGAGGAAGTTCGTGACCTCGTTGCGCCCGTAGTTGAAGATGAGCGTCCCCCAATCGGGGTGCGCGCCTTGCCGCGGATC
>VBKW01000148.1:1967-19014 GCA_005879405.1 Deltaproteobacteria bacterium | reverse complement strand
GATGAAGGCGCCGCTGCAAATGGACGCGACCCGCGTGCCGCGGTCGACGGCGCGTCGGACGGCACGCAGCAGCGGGTCGGACAACGGCCGGTCGACGTCGTCGATCCCGGGAACGATCAGCGTCTCGGCGCGACGCAACGATGAGAGCCGCCACGGCACACGCAAGGTGACGTGCGCCGACCGCACCTCGGGCCTGACGGCGCAGACGCGGATCCCGTACCGTCGCCGCCCGGCCGGCGTCCGGACGCGGCCGAAGATCTCGCACGGTGTCGCGAGATCACCGAGAACGACACCGTCGAACGCGAGGACGGCAACGACGTGCGGTGGCGCAAATCCCGCGGATATTGGCGTTCGTGCCACTGGCGGACTCTGCCGCATTTTCTACGATCGCGCCACGGGAGGGGACGCGCATGCACAATCCGCCGCTGCAGGTCGCCGACTACGTCGGGCCGGTCGTCGGCGCCGTGGTCTTCGTACTGATCATGGCGCGCGTCCGCGAGCCGGCGCGCCGACACTTCAACGCGATCGTGGTCGCCGGGTCCGCGGGCGCGTATCTGAGCGGCGGCGGGTTCGGTCCGTGGGAGCTCTTGTACGCGCCGGCGGGGCTCACCGCCGCATACCTCGGCCTGCGCTCGTATCCGATGATCGGCCTCGCCTGGCTCATGCACGCCGGCTGGGACGTCCTGCACCACTTCTACGGCAACGCGATCTGGCCGTTCATGCCGACGTCGTCGTTCGGGTGCATGATCTTCGACGCGGTCATCGCGCTCTGGTTCCTGGCCGGCGCTCCGGCGCTGTCGAGCCGCGGCGCGACAGCGGCGACGTCCCGCTAGCGTGAGTCGCGCGCGCTCGTTGGCGCGCGGCGCTCAGCTGAGACTACCGTCAGTGGACGATGTGCGCGCGGCCGGTCCTCGTGACGCCGGTCGCGTTGCGTCGATCTCTTCGAGCAATCGCTCGTGGATCTCGCACAGTCGATAGCGAACCGAATCGCTGGAGACGGTCGTCGTGAGCGCGAGCACCGTTTGGCGAAGTTCCTCGATCGGCTGCGACATCGTATCCTCCTCTCGAACCACCTGCGCGGCACGAGGATACCGCGGACGTGGTCGCATTTCAGATGTCCCGTCGGCTTGCAAGGTGCCGATGCGCCCGGTGGCCGGTGCTCCAGCCGGGTGAGCGAATTTCCCGCAGGGATTTCGCAGACCTCGGCCGTCGGAGGGAGATCGCACGGTGACGCTTACTCGACGGTCGCCGGAAGCGCTACGACTGGGCGGCGCGCGCCGCCGCGTCGGCGGCGAGGAACTCGTGTAGCGTCGCGACCACGCGCGCGCCGTCGCCGACGGCGGCGGCGACGCGCTTCGTCGAGCCGGAGCGCACGTCGCCGATCGCGAAGATGCCGTCGCGACTCGTCTCGAGCGCGCGGCGGCCTTCCCCGAGGTGGGTGCCGGTCAGTACGAAGCGCTTCGCGTCGAGGGTGACATCCGACTGCAACCAATCAGTATTCGGGTCGGCGCCGATGAACAGGAAGAGATGGCGGATCGCGTGGCGCGTCTCGGTCCCGGAGCGGTCGCGCCAGCGAACCGCTTCCAACACGTTGCCGCGGCCTTCGATGGCGGTGACCTCCGTCTGCAGCAACACCTCGACGTTCGGTAGGGCGGCGATGCGCTCGACGAGATAGCGCGACATCGTCGCATCGAGGCTGCGGCCGCGCACGAGCACCCACACCTTGGCCGCCTGGGTCGCGAGGTACACGATCGCCTGGCCGGCCGAGTTGCCGGCGCCGACGAGCGCGACCTCCTGCCCGCCGCAGAGCGTGCCTTCGAGCGGCGACGCCCAATAATGGATCGACGCGCCCTCGAACGCCGCGAGGTTCGCGACGTCGAGCCGCCGGTATCGCGCCCCGCTCGCGATCACGACGGAGCGGGCGTGGACGCGCTCGTCGTCGGCGAGCACGAGCTCGAAGCGCGTGCCGCCGGGGCCGGGATCGCACCGCAAGCGGACGACTTGCTCCGGGATGACGATGTCCGCGCCAAACTTGAGCGCTTGGTTGTAGGCGCGCGCCATCAATGCCATCCCGGTGATGCCGGTCGGGAAGCCGAGATAGTTCTCGATGCGCGACGACGCGCCCGCCTGGCCGCCGAAGGCGCGGCAATCGAGGACGATGGTCGAAAGCCCCTCGGACGCGCCGTAGACCGCGGCGGCGAGACCGGCCGGTCCCGCGCCGACGATCGCGAGGTCGTAGGGCTTCGTCGGGTCGATCGCTTGCGAGAGGCCGATGCAGCGTGCGAGCTCGGGCTCGCTCGGACAGCGCAGCATCGCGCGGATGACCGTTGCGCGAGAGAAAGCCCGCGAGCCGCAGCACGTCGCCGTCGTCGGCGTGGCCGACGATCACCGGCCCCGCGACGCCCGCTTGCAGGAGACCGACACGGCGCAGGATGAGCGCGCGCATGATGCGCTCGCCGAGCTCCGCCTCGGCGACCAGCACGTCGCGGAGGCGCGGCGACGGAATCACGAGTGCCTCGACCGCGGTTACCGCCTGCGCGTCGACGAGGGAGGGGCGACCAGTGAGCTGCGCGAGCTCACCCATGAAGCCGCCCGGTCCGTGCGTCACGATCGGCTCGTCGCGGGTGAGGATGTTGTGCTGGGTGACCGCGACGTTGCCGCTCAGCACCACGATCATTCCCGCGCTCGCCTCGCCGGTCCTGACGACGTACGTGCCCGGATCGTAGCGCCGCACCTCGCCGAAGCGGCGCAGCCGGTCGATGTCGTCCGGCTCGAGCGTCGGGAACATCTGCTCGAAGCGCGCTTCGATCAGCTGACGAGCGTTGGCGGCCATGACGGCACACTGACCACGCCGACAGAATCAGTCAACGTCGGCGCGCGCTGCCGGATCGCTACTGCTCGACGACGGGGACGTGTGCGGCGAGGTCGTAGCGCAGCACCGCCTCGATCTTGTTCTCGAGCTGATAGAAGCGGGCGACCTTGCGTCCTGGGAGCGCCTTGGAGAACTCCGGCAGATATTTCTGGCGCAGCTGAGCGCGATCCGTCTCGGCGGCGAGATAGTCGGTGATCAGCGCTGAGGCGCGATCGTCCGACAGATTTGGAAAGCTATTGCTGTACTCGTCGAGGAGCTTCACGAACCGATCGTTGATCGCCCGCTGCTCGCCCTCGTAGCGATCGTAGAGCGGCCAGAAGCGTCCGGCCTCTTCGTCGGTGAGCTTGAGGTTCACCGCGACGAACGCGCGCTTGTTCGCGCGCAGCGTGTCGCGCAGGATGTCGAGCTCCGCTTGTTGCGCGGTGCCGGAGGGCTGCGCGTGCCGGGCGCCAGCGGCCGGCTGTCCGTGCTTCGTGTCGGCGGCGTGGAGCGACGGCGCGGGCAGCGCGATCAGGAAGGACACCAACAGTGCTGTGCGTGTGGCGCTCATGTCGTCTCCGTCGCTACTTGGCGATCTTCGTGATCTTGGTGCCTTGCAGGCCCATGCCGGCCATCAGCCCCTGCTGCCCGAAGATGAACGCGTACACGTCGCTCGCGGCCGTGGTCGTCGTGAGCGTCTTGGCGACTCCTTCGTCGACGATGACGACGCTCGGGCCGACGCCGACCTCGAATCCTTGTGTGTCGTCGAGCCGCTTCAATGCGCTGTCCGTCATGAAGAAGAGGGCATAGCTGAAGCTCTGGATTCCCGCTTGGAAACCATACGACGCGGAGACGGAATTATAGTATGCGACCGGCTTGCCACCCTTGAGGAGCACGCCCTCGCCGATCTGGCCGCCGAACATGAATCCCGCCTTCACCATTTTGGGAAAGACGAGGATCGCCTTGGCCTTCGGCGCGAGCGTCTTCGCCGCCGGCTGAAGCGCGAGGAGTCGATTGAGGGCGGCGCGGCCGTCGCGATTCAGCTCCCCGGCCGTTGCCGCGCCCGCGCGCGAGGCGGGAAGCGCGATCGCCGCTGACAGCCCGGCGACGAGGAACAACCGCAGCAATCGTGACGTCATGAGCGCGCTCCTTGGTATCGTCCGATCGATGCGTCGCCTGGACGGGACCCCGCGACGCATCGTCGGCGAGGTACATGGCACGCGGTCCGGCGCGGGACAAGCGATGGCCGCGCCGGCCCGGAGCCTCGATGGCGGGAAATGGCAATAGCGTTGGTCTCGACACGGCTCCGTCGTGGTAGCAGCGCGGTCGGGGACGTGTCGGAATGACGGGCCGGCCGAGCGTGCGAGTGTGCCACCGTATCGTCGGCACGGCGTGCGTGGTGCTGAGCATGGCGATCCCCGCGGCGAGTTGGGCGCAAGCGGACGCCGAGCGGCTCGCGACCCTCGCCCGCGAGTTCACCGATCCGCTGACGACCTTGCCGCAGCTCTTCCTGCAGGACGCCTACACACCGGAGAATCATGGCACCGACGCGCAGACGAACCGCGTCGTCGGGCGCCTGATCGTGCCGCGCATTCCGCGCTTCACGCTCTTGCCGTTCGTGCAGCTGGTGCGGCCGAGCCTCTTCCTCGTGACGGTGCCGACGGGGAAGGGTAGCGCGACGCGCACCGCGTTCGGCGACATGCAGCTCTTCGATCTCTTCGTGCTGCCGTGGCCGACCGCGGAGAGCGGGGTGCGCGTCGGCGTCGGCCCGATCTTCGTCTTTCCGACCGCGACCAACAAAGCCGCCGGACAAGAGGCGTGGCAGCTCGGGCCGGCGCTCGGCGCGGTCTACAAAGCGATTCCGCGGCTGCTGCTCGCCGGCCTCGTCCAGAGCCCGATCCCGTTCGCCTACACCTCGAGCGAGCATAGCGTACGGAACGTCGTCACGGTGCAGCCCGCCGTGCTGCTGCAGATCGTCGGCGGCTGGTACGTCAAGTCGGCTGATGCGACGTGGACGTTCGGCTGGGAACGCGGCGCGCCGACGATCCTACCTCTCAGCCTCGGCGTTGGGCACGTGACGGTCCGCGAGGGGTGGCCGCCGATCAACGTCTTCGCGAGCAGCGAGTGGACGGCGTACCGGCACAATGCGCCGACGGCGCCCGAGGTGACGGTGCGGCTCGGCGTGACGGTCGCGTTTCCGGAATGGCGAGCGTGGTAGCGCGACACATTCGTCGCGAGTGCGCCACGGCCGTTGCTGGCGCGAAAAGGCAAGAGACGTCTTGTCGCTCAGAGCCGTCCTCCCTACTTGTGGCAACGGTCGATCCGGGAGACCGAGGACGGCCGATCCCGGCCGCACACGGTCCGAGGAGGTCTGCACGATGGGAGCGCGACGAGGAGACGAACGCGGCTTTGTGCGCGTGACGTTCGCCGCTGCGGTCATCGTAGCGCTGACGGCTCTCATCGCCTGCTCGCCGCCGCAGCCGGCCGCGCACGCCTACACCGCACCCGCCGCGAACGCGCCCGCGTCCGCCGCGCGTGCGGCGAGCGACGGCGATCTCGCGCGGCTCACGGCGGAGGCGTACGCGAAGTTCAAGGACCTCCGCGACGGCGCCAACGCCGACTACATCCCGGAGCTGGCGAAGATTCCCTCGGAGCTCTTCGGCGTCGCGGTCGTGACCGTCGACGGCCGCGTGTTCACCGCCGGCGACGTCGATTACGCGTTCTCGATTCAGTCCGTGTCGAAGCCGTTCACGGCGGCGCTCGTGATGCAGGAGCAGGGCGACGAGGCGATCGCGCGGAAGATCGGCGTCGAGCCGACGGGCATGCCGTTCAACTCGATCATGGCGATCGAGCTGGGCGAGGCGCGCTCGCGGAATCCGCTCGTGAACGCCGGCGCCATTGCCGCCGTCAGCATGGTGAAGGCGAAGAGCGCCAAGGCGAAGTACGAAAAGCTCCTCGACTGGTACGGCCGCTTCGCGGGCGAGAAGCTGAAGATTCTGCCCGACATCTACAAGTCCGAGGCCGCGACCAACAATGGCAACCGCGGCATCGGCTTCATTCTCGCGAAGTACGACCGCATCTACGCCGACCCGCTCGAGAGCGTCGACGTCTACACGAAGCAGTGCTCGATCGGCGTCACCGCGAAGCAGCTCGCGCGCATGGGCGCGACGCTCGCGAACGGCGGCGTGAACCCCGTCACGCACCAGCGCGTCGTCGACGAGCAGCACGTGCCGAAGCTCCTCGCGATCATGATGATGGCCGGGTTCTACGACGAGTCGGGCGCGTGGGCCTACGACGCCGGGCTGCCGGCGAAGACCGGCGTCGGCGGCGGCATCGTCGCCATCGTGCCCGGCGAGATGGCGATCGTCGGCTTCTCGCCGCGACTCAACAAGGCCGGGAATAGCGTACGAGCGACGGCCGCGATCCACTACATCACGACCGCCCTGCACGCGAACGTCTTCGTGGGACATCGCTGAAGGAGGCAGAGATGCGGATCGATCGACGTTACGTCCTGGTGCTTGCGGCGACGCTCGTCGTCGTGGCGCCGCGCGGGCTCTGGGCCGCGGATCCCGAGGTCGAGGAGTTGAAGCGGCAGGTACGGATTCTCCAGAAGCGCATCGACCAGCTCGAGAAGGAGCGCGCGGCACCCCCGGGCCCGCCGAGATCGTCGGCCATGCGGCACCGGTCGAGGATCGCGGCGCCTTGCGCGACGAGCAACAGGCGGCGCCGCGTCCGGAAGACCTCACGCTCGATCCGAAGTACCACGGCTTCGCGCACATCCCGAACACCGACGTGCTGATCAAGTTCAACGCCAAGCCGCGCACCGATTTCACGTTCGATCCGCAGAATACCGGCGACGACAATCGGTTCGTGACGGCGAAGATCCCCGTCCACGGCGACCCAGAGCAGGGCGGCGGCACGGTCACCAACATCAACGCCAAGGGCTCCCAGCTGCGCGTCGACGTGCGGGCGCCGACGCTGCCGGGCAGCCCGCGCTTCTACTACGAGAACGACTTCTACGGCTCGGGTAGCGGCGAGTTCCCGTACCGCATCCGGCACATCTACGGGCAGATCTACGGCATCATCGTCGGGCAGACGTTCAGCGTCTTCGAGGATCCCGACGTGTGGCCGGACACGGTCGACTACGAGGGGCCGAACTCCGCGGTCTTCGCGCGTCGTCCATTGGTCCGTTACCAGCGGAAGATCGGTGACGAGTGGCAGCTGAACCTCGGCTTGGAGCAGCCGGAATCCGAAATCGACACCTCGATCGACACGGCGGCGCACGGCGTGAACCACGCGCCCGACGGCGGCTTCAATGTGCGCTGGGAGAACGCCGACATCGGCCACGTGCAGTTCGCGACGATCCTGCGCGACATCGCCGTTCGCGGGCCGACCGTCGGGCAGCAGAGCACGTTCGGCTGGGGGCTCAACCTCTCCGGCGTGTTCAACACCGTCGGACGCGACTCGCTACAGGCGCAGCTCACGTATGGCGAGGGCATCTTCCGCTATGTCAACGACGACTTCGTCAACAACGACGCCGCGTTCGACCACCACGGTGACATCGAAGCGATCCCGTACTTCGGCGGCATGTTCGGCTACTCCCATCACTGGGCCGACGACTGGCGCTCGACCGTGAGCTACGGCTACGCGCACCTCGACAACACCGCGTCGCAGGCGGGGACCGCGTATCACCAGACGGATTACGCGAGCGCCAACGTCATCTGGCAGCTCCGCCGGCGGTTGGCGGTCGGCGTCGAAGGGTTGTATGGCCACAAGCAGACGAAGGACGGCACCGATGGCGAGGTCTGGCGCGCCACGGTTGGCGTCATGGCGTCGATCTTCGACTGAGCGGAGACACACGATGTCGACGACGATCTCGCCCCGCAGCTTCCGGACGATCGCGACCGCGGCGCTCGCGCTGGTCGTGAGCGTGGCGTCGGCGCAGCAGATGTTCATCTATCCGAAGAACGGCCAGTCGAAGGACCAGCAAGCAAAGGATCAAACCGCGTGCGCGGACTGGGCGAAGTCGCAGAGCGGCGTCGACCCCTCCGCCCCACCGCCACCCCCCGATATGAAGGGGAGGAGGAGAGGCACCGCGGGCGGCGCCGCGCGCGGCGCGGCAACCGGCGCGGCAGTCGGCGCGATTGCGGGCGACGCGGGGAAGGGCGCCGCCGCGGGAGCCGCGGTGGGCGGCGTCGCGGGGCGGCGACACGCGAAGCAGCAGGAGCAGGCGGCGCAGGCATCGAATCGCAACGCGTTCGATCGTGCGGTCGCCGCGTGCATGGAGTCTCGCGGGTATACCGTTCGGTGAGCCGGTGCCCGGAAGAGCAGCCGATGCACGCGATCTCTCAATCGACCACTTTCGCCATCATCCTCGCCGCCTGCGTAGTGAGCGGTTGCCGAGGAAAAACCGAAGCACCCCCGCCGCCTCCCCCTGACGTCCGCGTCGTCGCGGCGCAGGCGAAGGACGTCGCGCTGCGCTCGGAGTGGGTCGGCACGGCCGACGGCTCGGTCAACGCACAGATCCGGGCGCGCGTGCAGGGCTATCTCGAGTCGCAGCGCTACGCCGAGGGAACGCTGGTCAAGCCCGGCACGCTGCTCTTCACGATCGACGCCCGGCCGTACCGCACCGCGCTGGATTCCGCCAAAGGCGACCTCGGGCGCGCCGAAGCGCAGCTCACGAAGACGCAGCAGGACGTCACGCGCTATACGCAGCTCGCCAAGGAAGGCGCGATCAGCCAACAGGAGCTCGACAACGCCGTGCAAGCGAATCGCGCCGCGAAGGCGGCGGTCGACTCGGCGCGCGCCGGCGTCGAGAAGGCGCAGCTCGATCTCGACTGGACCGAGATCAAGTCGCCGATCGCCGGCATCGCAGGCATCAGCGTCGCGCAGGTGGGCGATCTCATCGGTGAGAACAGCGTGCTCACCACGGTCTCGCAGGTCGATCCGATCAAGGTGTCGTTCCCGATCAGCGAGCAAGAGTACCTGCGCTACGCCGATCGCATCCAACTCGACGGCTCGTCGCGCGACGACAATCACGGGCTCGAGCTCATCCTCGCCGACGGCAACGTCTACGCCGAGCGCGGGAAGGCCACGATCGCGAATCGGCAGGTCGACGTGAAGACGGGAACGCTCCTCGTCGTGAGCCTCTTCCCGAACCCGCGAAATCTCATCCGTCCCGGCCAGTTCGCGAAGGTGCGCGCTGCCCTCGAGACGAAGCAGAACGCGGTCGTCGTCCCGCAGCGCGCGGTCCAGGAGGTGCAGGGGACGTACCAGGTCGCGGTCGTCGGCGACGGCGACACGGTGAGCATCCGCAAGGTCAAGACGGGGATGAAGGTCGACAACGAGTGGGTGATCGACGAGGGGCTGAAGCCGGGCGAGCGCGTCGTCGTCGACGGTCTGCAGCGCGTCCGCGACGGCCTGGTCGTGAGCCCGAAGCCCGTCGAGGCGGCGGCGAAGTAGCGAGCGCGTTCCCGTGGCAGAGTTCTTCATTCGACGCCCGATCGTCGCGATCGTCATCTCGATCATCGTCGTCGTGCTCGGGCTCTTCACGCTGACCGGACTCAGCATCGAGCAGTACCCGTTCCTCGCGCCGCCGACGATCCGCGTCACCGCCAACTACACCGGTGCGTCCGCCATCGCGGTCGAGCAATCGGTCGCGACGCCGATCGAGCAGGAGGTGAACGGCGTCGAGAACATGATCTACATGAAGTCGTCGAACACCAGCGACGGCCGCATGCAGCTCGACGTCAACTTCCAGGTCGGCGTCAACCAGGACATGGCGAACGTGCTGACGCAGAACCGCGTGTCGTCGGCGCAAGCGAAGCTGCCGCAGGAGGTCGTCGCCCAGGGCGTCACGGTCAAGAAGCAGAGCCCGAGCATCCTGATGCTCATCTCGCTCTACTCGCCCGGGGGCACGTACGACGCGCAGTTCCTCATCAACTACTGCGGCATCAACCTGCGCGATCAGCTGCTGCGCATTCCCGGCATCGCCCAGGTCGATCTCTTCGGCGGCACCGATTACTCGATGCGCATCTGGCTGAACACGGACAAGCTCGCGAAGCTCGCGCTCACGCCGTCCGACGTCATCGCCGCCGTGAAGGAGCAGAACCTGCAGGCACCGGCGGGTCGCGTCGGCATGGCGCCGTCGCCGCCGACGCAGGAGTTCACCTACACGGTCAGCGCGCCGGGGCGTCTCGTCAGCAGCGACGAGTTCGAGAACATCATCATCCGCGAGACCGAGACCGGCGCCCGCATCCGCATCCGCGACATCGGCCGCGTCGAGCTCGGCTCGCAGGACTACAACTCGTTCGGCCGCCTCGACGGCAAGGCGGCGGGCGCGATGGCCGTGTACCTACTGCCCGGCGCCAATCAGCTGAAGGCGTCCGAGGCGATCTACGAGACGATGCGGCACGCGAAGGAGCTCTTCCCGCAGGACGTCGACTACAAGATCGTCTACGACACGACGCCGGCGGTGGAGGCGTCGATCGAGTCGATCGTCCACACCTTCTTCGAGGCGGTCGTCCTGGTCACGATCGTCGTGTTCATCTTCCTGCAGAACCTGCGCGCGACGCTCATTCCGCTGCTGACGGTGCCGGTGTCGCTGATCGGCACATTCATCTTCTTCCCGCTCCTCGGCTTCTCGGTGAACACGCTCTCGATGTTCGGGCTCGTGCTCGCGATCGGCATCGTCGTCGACGATGCGATCGTCGTCGTCGAGGCGGTGATGCACCACATCGAGCACGGGATGACGCCGCACGACGCGACGGTGCAGGCGATGAAGGAGGTGTCGGGGCCGGTCGTCGGCATCGCGCTGATTCTCTCCGCGGTCTTCGTCCCGGTCGCGTTCCTCGGCGGCCTCACGGGGCGGATGTACCAGCAGTTCGCGCTCACGATCGCGATCTCGGTGCTCCTGTCGGCGTTCAGCGCCCTGTCGCTCTCGCCGGCGCTCGCGGCGATGTTCCTCCGGCCGCACAAGCAGGCGCGCGGACCGCTCGGCAGGTTCTTCTCGCTGTTCAACACCGCGTTCGATCGGACGACCGCCGGGTACATGAATTGGACGCGCCTCCTCGTGCGACGGTCGTCGTTGACGATCGTGATGGTGGCCGCCGTCGCCGTCGGTGCGGGCGTCTTCGGCAGCGCGCTCCGCGCCGGCTTCGTGCCCGACGAGGACCAGGGGATCTTCGGGGTCGCGGTGCAGCTGCCGCCCGGCGCGTCGCTCGAGCGGACGAGCGCCGTTCTCCGTCAGGTGGAGGACATCCTCGCCAAGACGGACGGCGTCGACTCGTACCAGACGATCGGCGGCTATGGCGCCGTCACGAGCACGTATCAGCCGAACTTTGGTACGATCTTCATCCGGCTCAAACCTTGGGACGAGCGCCACGGACCAGCGCTGCACGTCACCGGTATCATGGCGTCGGTGCAGCGGCAGCTCGCGAGCGTCCCTGAAGCGCTCGCGTTCACGTTCAACATCCCGACCATCACCGGCTTCGGCGCGTCGTCGGGATTCAACTTCCTCTTGCAGGATCGGAGCGGCTCGATGACCGTCGCGCAGCTCGGCGAGCAGGCGCGAACGTTCATCGCCGCGGCGCGGAAACGGCCCGAGCTCGGCAACCTGTTCACGTCGTTCGACCCGCGGTATCCGCAGGTGAAGGTCGATCTCGACCGCGAGAAGGCGCGCCTCGTCGGCGTGCCGATCAACGACGTGTTCCAGGCGATGTCGACCGTGCTCGGCGGGAGCTACATCAACGACTTCAACCGCTTCGGCCGCCTGTACCGCGTCTACGCCCAGGCCGATGCGGACTACCGCCTCAAGCCCGATGACATCGGCGGCGTCTTCGTCCGCAGCACGACGACGAACGAGATGATCCCGCTCTCGACGCTCGTGACGATCACCTCCGAGCCCGGGACCGAGATCACGAACCGGTTCAACCTGTTCCGCTCGGTCGAGATCACCGGCGCGCCCGCCGTCGGGTACACTTCCGGGCAGGCGCTCGCCGCGCTCGAGGAGACCTTCGCGGAGACGATGCCGAAGGAGATGAGCTTCGCGTACTCGTCGATGTCGTATCAGGAGAAGGTCGCGCCGTCCGCCGGCCCCACCTTCATGATGGCGATCGGGTTCGTGTTCCTGCTGCTCGCCGCGCTCTACGAGAGCTGGCGGCTTCCGTGGGCGGTGCTGCTCGGCTCGCCGCTCGTCGCGCTCGGCGCGTTCTTCGGCGTGTGGGCGCTCGGCTATGACAACAACGTCTACGTCCAGATCGGCAACATCATGCTGATCGGCCTCGCCGCCAAGAATGCGATCCTCATCGTCGAGTTCGCGAAGGCGAAGCACGAGGAAGGGCAGTCGATCCAGGATGCGGCTCTCGAGTCGGCGCGCCTGCGGTTCCGGCCGATTCTCATGACAGCGTTCGCCTTCATCCTCGGCGTCGTGCCGCTGATGCGGGCGAGCGGCGCCGGCGCCGGCGCGCAGAACGTCATGGGGACGGCGGTGTTCTTCGGCATGCTCGTCGCGACCATGTTCGGCGTGTTCCTGATCCCCGGCAACTTCGCGTTCGTCGAGCAGCTCGGACAGAAGAAGAGCCCGGTGACCGCGACGGCACCCGCGACGGCCGCTCCCGAAGGAGCGCACTGAGGTGCGACGCTGGATCGGCGGGATCGCAGCGCTCGTGCTGAGCGGATGCGCGATCGGCCCGAACTACCACCGCCCGAAGGTCGAGGTGCCCGCGGCCTACCGCGGCGCGGAGTCGGAGTCGCCGTCGCCGTCGTCGATCGCCGACGTGCCGTGGTGGGAGCTCTTCCACGATCCCGTCCTCGAGCAGCTGATCGAGGAGGCGCTCACGAACGGCTACGATATCCGCATCATCGCGAAGCGCGTCGAGCAGGCGCGCTACGCCGTCGGCGTGACGCGCGCGGATCTGCTGCCGCAGGCCTCGTACCAGGGGTCCGCGCAGCGCGGGAAGGTCTTCAATCCGTTTGGCGGCGACAACGTCACCGGCAACAACTTCTTCGCCGCGCTGCAGATGGCGTGGGAGATCGACGTCTGGGGACGCATCCGCCGTGCGACGGAGGCGTCGCTCGCCGACCTCGTCGCCGCGGAGGACGTGCGTCGCGGCGTCATCCTCTCGCTCGTGACCGGCGTGTCGCAAGCGTACTTCGAGCTGCGCGAGCTCGACCTCGAGATGGAGATCGCGCTCCGCACCCGCGACTCGTTCCAGCAGACGCTCGACTTGTTCACGCGGCAACTCGTCGGCGGCGTCGGCAACAAGCTCGCGACGTCACGGGCGGCGGCCGCGCTCGCGAGCACGGCGGCGACGATTCCCGACCTCGACCGACAGATCGTCGCCAAGGAGAACCAGATCGCGATTCTGCTCGGCCACGCGCCGGGGCCCGTCGCCCGCGGCGCGACGTTGACCGACCAAACGCATCCACCCGACGTGCCCGCGGGGCTGCCGTCGTCGCTGCTGGAGCGCCGCCCGGACGTGCTGGCGGCGGAGCAGGCGATCGTCGCGTCGAACGCGGTCGTCGGGGTCTCGATCGGCAACTTTCTTCCGCGCTTCGGCCTCACGGCGCTCTACGGTGCGCAGAGCTCGGAGATCGAGAACATCTTGAAAGGCCCGGCGAACCTCTGGAGCATCGGCGGGTCCGTCCTCGGGCCGCTCTTCCAAGGCGGACGCCTGTACTACGAGTACAGGGGCAGCGCTGCCGCGTGGGAGGTGGCGAAGCTCGCCTACGAGCAAGCGGTGCTGAGCGCGCTCGGCGAGGTGTCGAACGCGCTCGTCGCGCGCGAGAAGCTCGCGCTCAGCCGGGCGGAGCTGGAACGCGAGGTGCTCGCGTTGCAGGATTCGGTACGACTCGCGACCCTGCGCTACACCGGGGGCTTCGCGTCGTACTACGAGGTCCTCGAGGCACAGCAGCAGCTCTTCCCGGCGGAAAACACCCTCGCGCGTACGGAGCTCGATCAGCTCGTCGCGTTTCTCCAGGTGTACCGCGCGCTCGGCGGTGGCTGGCAGTCGGAGGAGGCGAGGCATCCTGATCGCTATCCCGTTCGCCGTGACGCGCTCGACGCGATCGTTCCGGGAGGTGGGCGGCCCGAGTGACGACCGCCGACCGAGATCGAGACCGCGGGCGCGAGCGACGGCGATTCGTCCGACGCCCGACGACGGACCACGGTCTCACGGCGCTCCTCGGCCTGCTGGTGTTCCTGATCTTCGTCATTCAGCCGCTCGCGGAGATCGGCGTGGTCGGCCGCTTCGTGACGAGCATCTTCTTCTCGCTGATGCTCGTCGCCGGCGTGTGGGCGGTCGGAGGACGGCGCGGGCCGGCGCTGATCCTCGGTGCGCTAGTGTCGATCGCGCTCGCGGTGCGATGGGGGGCGCTCTACTTTGGACATGGACCGCTGATCCTCGCGAGCATACTCGCCGAGGTCTTCTGCATCTCGGTCGTCGTGATCGTGCTCACGGAGGTGTTCCGCGGGGGACGTGTCACGTTCCATCGTATTCGCGGCGCCGTCGCCGCCTACTTGCTGCTCGGGCTGACGTTCGCGTTTGCGTACGAGATGATCACCCTGAAATGGCCGGACGCGTTCACGTTCGCCAACGCGCGTCCGACGATGCCGGACGCGCTGATTTCACACTTCGTGTACTTCAGCTTCGTGACGCTCACGACGCTCGGGTACGGCGACGTGACGCCCAATCATCCGATTGCGCGCTCCCTCGTTACCGTGGAAGCGCTCATCGGGCAGCTCTTTCCGGCTATTCTGCTGGCACGGCTCGTCTCGTTGGAGCTGCTCCATGAGGAGCGCCGCGCGGCCGAGGAGATTCGACGATGACGACGAAACAGCTGATCAAGCGTGCACGGCGCTTCACCGCTCCCTTTCGGGTCGACGATGGCCGCCGGTTTCGCCTGCGAAAGGTCGATCCTGGCGACACGCTCGACCTCGGCTCCGCGGACAAGCCGCGCGCCAAGGAGGCGCTCGCGCTGGGCGTCGAGGCGCTCGCCGAGCTGCAGGACAAGCTCTACGCCCAGGATCGCTGGGCGGTGCTCCTGATGTTCCAAGCGATGGACGCCGCCGGGAAGGATGGAACGATCAAGCACGTCATGTCCGGCGTCAATCCGCAGGGCTGCCAAGTCGTATCGTTCAAGTCGCCGTCCGCGGAGGACCTCGACCACGACTACCTGTGGCGCTGCATCAAGTCCGTGCCCGAGCGGGGGAAGATCGGCATCTTCAATCGCAGCTACTACGAAGAAGTACTCGTCGTTCGCGTCCATCCGGAATTTCTCGAGGGACAGAAGCTGCCGCCCGAGCTCGTCACCAAACGCATCTGGGACGAGCGGTTCCAGGACATCCGCCACTTCGAGCGCTACCTGTCGCGCAACGGTGTCGTCGTCCGAAAGTTTTTCCTCCACGTGTCGCGCGCGGAGCAGAAGCGCCGTTTCCTCGAGCGCCTCGAGACTCCGGAGAAGAATTGGAAATTCTCCGCCAACGACGTCAAGGAACGGGTGTTCTGGCGCGACTACATGCGCGTGTACGAGGACGCCATCCGCGAGACGGCGACGAAGGACGCGCCGTGGTACGTGGTGCCGGCGGACAACAAGTGGTTCACGCGCTTGGTGGTCGCCGCCGCGATCGTGGAGACGCTCGACTCGCTCGATCTCGAGTATCCGCGCGTCGACAAGGAGAAGCGCCGGCAGCTCGAGGCCACAAGGCGCGCGCTGCTTCGCGAGAAGGGTTGAGCGGTCCGAGACGCGGCATGTCCGTCGACGACGACATCGGCGGTTGGCGGCGCTTCTTTCCGCCGGCGCAATGGCTGGGCGAGTATCAGCCGCAGTGGCTCGTCAGCGACGTCATCGCGGGCATCACCCTCGCCGCCTACGCGATTCCGGTCGCGCTCGCCTACGCGGGCCTTGCCGGGCTGCCGCCGCAGGTCGGCATCTACGGCTATCTGCTGGGAGGACTCGGATACGCGCTCTTCGGGTCGTCGCGACACCTCGCGATCGGACCGACGTCGGCGATCTCGTTGATGGTGGGGGGGACGGTGGCGGACATGGCGGGTGGCGACGCGGTGCTGTACGGGCAGATCGCGACGCTCGCCGGGCTCGTCGTGGCGTCGCTCTGCATTGCCGCATGGGTGCTCCGGCTCAGCTCACTGACCAGCTTCATCAGCGAGACGATCCTCCTCGGTTTCAAGGCCGGTGCTGCGTTGACGATCGCGTCGACGCAGCTCCCCGCGCTCTTCGGCGTGGCCGGAGGCGGCGGACGCTTCTTCGCGCGTCTGTACGCCGTGGCGACGCAGCTCGGCGGGCTCAACGTCGCCGCCACCGTGGTGGGATTCGCGGCGATCGCGCTCTTGCTAGCGGGCGAACGGCTGCTCCCAGGGCGGCCGGTCGCGCTCGGCGTCGTCGTGCTCTCCATCCTCGTGATGTCGCTCCCGCAGCTCCGCACCGCCGGCGTCGCGCTGGTCGGGACCATCCCGAGCGGACTGCCGACCGTCGGTCTCGTGCCGCTGCGGCCGGGCGACGTCGACGGGATCTTACCGCTCGCGCTCGGCTGCCTGCTGCTCGCGTACGTCGAAGGAGTATCGGCGGCGCGCACCTTCGCGGTGAAGCACGGCTATCCGCTCGACGTGCGTCAGGAGCTGCTCGGCCTCGGTGCCGCCAACCTGTTCGCGGCATTGGGCCACGGGTATCCGGTCGCCGGCGGCCTGTCGCAATCGGCGGTGAACGACAAGGCCGGTGCGAAGACGCCGCTGTCGCTCGTGTTCGCGTCGGTGACGCTCGCGCTGTGCCTACTGTTTCTCACGAGCGCCGTGGCGAGTCTCCCGCGGGCCGTCCTCGCCGCCATCGTGCTCGTCGCGGTAAAAGGGCTGATCGACGTCCGAGCGATCGCACGGTTACGGACGCTGAGCCGGCTCGAGTTTCGGGTTGCGATGATCGCGCTCGTCGGCGTGCTCTTCCTCGGCATCTTGAAAGGCATCCTGCTCGCATCGATTGCGTCGATTCTCATGCTCATCCACCGTGCCGCCGTTCCGCACGTCGCGTTTCTCGGACGCATCCCCGGCACGCGGCGGTTCTCCGATCTCGCGCGTAACCCGGGCAACGAACGCATCGACGGCGTGCTGCTCTTTCGCGTCGAATCGTCGCTCGTCTACTTCAACGTCGAGCACGTGCTGCGTGCCGTTCTCGAGCGGGTGCGCGCGA
>VBKW01000148.1:0-1960 GCA_005879405.1 Deltaproteobacteria bacterium | reverse complement strand
TGTGCGATCTCTCGACGTCGCCGAACGTCGACGTCGCCGGCGCCACGATGCTGGCGAGTCTCGGCGACGCCGTCGCGGCGCGCGGCGCCGTGCTGCGCGTGGTCGATGCGCGTGGCGTGACACGCGATCTGCTACGCGCGCAAGGCTTGGAGGAGAAGGTCGGCAGGATCGAGCGGTTTTCGTCTGTCGCCGACGTGCTCGATGTGTTCTCCTCGTCGACGGCGGAGGGCAAGGAGGTTCGAGATGTCCGTTGATGCCCGTGAGGAAGCTGCGGATCTCGTCCGCATCACGCTGCGCGGTCGCGTCGCGCCCGCCGATCATGCCGCACTGTTGTTTTTCGTGACGCGGGCGACCGCGGGCGGGCGACGCGTCCGCTTCTTGATCGTGCTCGAGGATTTCGAGGGCTGGACCAGCGACGAGGAGTGGGGCGACGACGCGCTCCGCCTCGAGAGCGACGCGCCGATCGTCAAGGCGGCGATCGTCGGCGAGCCGCAGTGGAAAGAGCTGGTCTTCGCGTTCGTCGCGCGCCCGTTCCGCAAGACGCCGATCGAGTACTTCGGCGACGAGACGGCAGCGCGGTCGTGGCTCGGCGCGTAGCAGGCCCAGTCGCGGGGGTGTCGCGGCCCTCGCCGTGGGTGCACGGTCCCGGCTGGGACGGATTCTGGATGCTCAGCGCGCTCTGGCTGGCGCCGGTCGTCCTGTGGCTCTCGCGCGGCTACGCCGATCCGCAGGAGGGCCCCCTCGATCTGGTGTACTTCGGACTGACCGCGCTCTTTTGGATCGGTCATCGCTTGTGCAGCACGTACCTCGCGTATTGCACGGAGGCATATCGGCCGCTCCTGCGATCGCAGCCGCTGCGATTCGTCGTCGTTCCGCTCGCGGTGACCGCCGCGTGCTTCGCGCTCTTCCTGCCGTCGGATGCCGCGTTGCCGTGGACGCGTGGGGAGCGGGTCGTGGCGCTCGCGATCATCGACTACGTGTTCGTCACCTATCACTTCGCCGCTCAACATTTCGGCGCGCTGTCGTTGTATCGGATGCGGATCGGACGGGCGGCGGGCGGTCGCACGCGGACGATCGATCGCCTGTTCGCGGTCGGGGTCGGCGGCGTGCTCGTCGTGCTCGCGGACGTGCTCGCCGGGGCCGTCGCGTATCAGGATCGATGGGTCGATCGGTGGCTCGGTCCTGCGTGGCTCTCGTCGGCGCAAGACGAGATCCGTATCGGGGCGACCGCCGTCCTCCTCGTGGCGACCGCGGCGATGGTGGCGGCGGAGCTGCACGCGTCGCAACGGTCGCTGCCCCGCGTCTTGTACGTGCTCGGGCTCGCGATCATGGTCGCGCTCGCGCTGCAGTCACGCCGTCCATTTCTCTTTCTGGTCATCTGGACGTCGCAACACTGGATCGTGGCGACGGGTCTCGCCTCACGCACGGCGGTCGAGGAGGAGGCGCCGGCGCGCGGGCGCGTACGGCGCGTGCTCCACGCCGTGAACGTACGGTCATGGGCCGTAGTGCTGCTCCTCGCGCTGTCGTCGGTCATCCTCCTGCCGCTGTTCGAGGTCGAAGCCAATCGGCAGGACGGCACGTACTACGGCGACTGGATCTTCGGCGCGATCGCGACGGGATTGCGCGAGTCGTCGTGGGTGCCGGCGCTGGTTGCGCTCGGGTTCGCGACCGGATTCGTCCACTACATCCTCGACCGCAACGTCTTCCGCCTGTCGGACCCCCGCGTGCGCGCCGCGGCGCGTGGTCTTCTCGCTCCCGCAGGCGCGCGAGCGACGACGATCAGCGATGCTATTCCGTCGCGGCCGTTTGTTCGTCAGTCGCGGCTCGTACCGGGTGCCAGGTTTTGTCAGGATTGAAGAGCTCCATTTTCTTGAACTCTTCGAGCGTGTTCGGCCCGAGATCCTTCTCGTACACGACGCCGTCGTTGCTGACGATGAACGTCATGACGCCGGTCACGCGG
>VBKW01000147.1 GCA_005879405.1 Deltaproteobacteria bacterium | reverse complement strand
TGGAGATCGGTACGCGCACCAGCTTTTGGAAAGTGAGCGTCTTCACCTTGAAATCGGTGTTGCCGTCGCCGTCCGCATCGGTGACGCAGGCGCGGGGCACATCGGCCCCGATCGCCGTGGTGTACACCCGGACGCGCGCACGTTCACCCGGGGAGATCTCGGGAATCTCGCCCATGAAGGTCGCGACGAACCTGATCGCGACGGTGCCCAACGGGAGGCTCGTGACGGAACTGAAGCTTATCGGGTCGCCGTTCACGTCGACGAGTGCGAACGTGCCGGGATAGGGCCCCGCACTGAACGGCCCCAGGCAAGTGTGGACGGTCGAGTCTCCGAACGCGTTCAGCACCTTGCGGGCGACGGGCGTAAAATGCCGATTCTCGAAGGCCTGGAGCTCGATCACGAGGCTGCCGAGGGTCGCGGTAGCTCGCTGGTTGCCAATGACGATCGTCCCCGTGACGACGTGCGCCGTCGTTTCGAGGTTGCCCCCGTTTTCGTCGTGGCACGGGGTGACAACGGTATCGATGCGGGCGCTGCCCCGGAGGCTCGCGCAGGGGTAGGCGACGCCGCTCAGGCCGAACACCCCGAGCACGACCGCGATCATGGAGCTGACAGTACGACGACGTATGCAACCGCCCACCGCAAGAAGATTGCCACCATCGCTCTCCGAGCTCGCCGATGAGATGTTCGCACTCTCTTAGACGACATTCCGCGTGGCTGGCGCTGCGATTCAGCGTCTTTGTCATAGAGGTTTCTCCAGCAGAGAGATTGCAACTCCGTGCCGCGGAATCGCGCGGTTCTTGCATCCGCGCGGTCTCTCAGAAGGTCGCGCTCGTCGCGCGAGAGCCGCCGGCGCCGGTTCGTCTGGGTTCATGCTGCTGGGTTTATGCTGCGGTTTTGGTGAGCGCGCTCTTGGTGCTCAATTGCAGCTGACGCATGAAGAGTTGTCGACGCTGGTGCAGATGGTCGCCGGCGGTTCGGGCGTCACGCTGCTCCCACGCATCGCCGTGCTCGTCGATGTGGAACTTGGGGAACACCATGCCGCCTTCGGGATGGTTCGGATGCGGAAGCGGCAGGAAGCCGGCGGGGAAGAGGTTCTTGTCGCGGATCTCTTCGGGAGGCATCGTCTCCAGCGCCTGCCAGGTGACGCCCGCCGGGAGCTTCGCCTGCACGCCTCCCTGGATCGGATGCGCTGTGTCCGAAACTCAGATGCCGGCGGCGCGCTCAGACGTCGAGATCGCGACCGGGCTCGGCGCAGTTATCCGCACAGTATTCGTAGACCCAGCCGCACTCCTCTTCGCAACCGTCGAAACCGCCGCTCTCGACGCATCCGTCGCGGCAGTTCTCCAAGTCGACGGAGCATGCGTCCCGACATTGCGGCGGCGCTTCCGCATGCGTGAGCGACGCTCCGCCGAACGTCGTGACCACGGCGATGAGCGCGAGGGTCGTTGCGAGTCCTATCGTGCGCCTCCGACCTCCGAGTCGCGCGTCGGTGCGGATTCGTGCGGGATCGACGGCGTCGAGCTGACGCTGTTCGTCGTCGCGCGTCGCGAGACGTCCGAGCTCGATAATGGCTCCTCCTTCTCGCCCGACTCACTGCAGCAGACGTGCCAGCGCCGCGCGTCTCGGTACGGCGGCACGGAACCGCCGTCGCGACGCGATCGCGTGATCGGGAGTGCCGGTCCGGCGGACGCGTATTGCCGAGGTATCGGCACACGCGCCGACGTGTCGGCGGCTACACCTGTGGATGCCTCGACCTCTTCGTCTTTCGCGCGCCGTCGCGCGATCTGCGTGCGCATTGGCTCCGCACCTCGCGCCTGAGAATCTCCGCCAGCCGTCGCACTCCCGGCCCTGCGCCTTCGGGGTCGGAGAGCACGAGGTAGATCTCCGCGAACGCGTCGCCCCCGTCCGCGAGCGGCAACACCTTCAGCTCGCCGGCCGCGATCTCCTCACGGATCTTCTCCTCCGGATACCAGGCGAAGCCGAAGCCCATGCGGGCGGCTTGGAGCGACGTCGCCATGTGGCCGACGGTCCACCGCTGCTCGGCCTCGAGAAATCCGGAGCGCTTGTCGCGCTTCACGCTCGTGTCGCGCACGATCAGGTTCCGGTGTTTGCGAAGGTCCTTGAGCGTGAGGCGCCGGCCGAGACGAAATAGCGGATGATCGGGATGCGCGGCCGGCACGAAGGCAAGCCGCATGAGCGACTCCCCGGTGAACCCCGGCGGGACACGCGGCGTGAGCGCGAGGTCGACGCGGCGCTCGAGCAGCGCCTCTGGCGCCCCGCCGACCACCGTCTCGATCACCTCGATGCGCGTGTGCGGCGCCTCCCGTCCGAAGCGGTCGAGGCATTCGAGGAGCAGCCACGTCGGAAAGATGATCTCGACGGCGATCGTGATCTCCGCCTCCCATCCGGCGGAGCTCCGGCGTGCGGCGCGCTCGAGGTTCGACGCCTCGTCGAGGAGAACGCGGGCGCGAGAGTAAAGCATCCGGCCCGCCGGGGTGAGCACCGCTTTCCGCCCCTGCAGCCGGAAGGCCTTCACGCCGAGTAGCCTCTCGACTTGCTGCACGGCGTAGGTCACTGCCGATTGGCTCTTGTGGATGGCTTCCGCCGCGGCGGCGTAGCCGCCTTCGTCGACCACGGCGACCAGGGCGCGCCATTGGTCGAGGGAGATCGTCGCCGAGCTCGCCATGATCAGATGGATCGATCGATTTGAGCGGAATTTACGCCTTTTCTATTCGACGAATGGATATTAGATCAGGGGTCATGAAAATACTACTGAAACTGAACAGCAGCATCTTCGGAGAGAACGGGGCCTCGAGTCGACTGACGGGCGCATTCGTCCGGCGCTGGCTCGCCGCGCATCCCGGCGCACGCG
>VBKW01000145.1 GCA_005879405.1 Deltaproteobacteria bacterium | reverse complement strand
ACCTGCACTTCTATTTCAAGCGCGCCAAGACCCTCGAGCAGTTCTACGGCGCGACCGAGGTGCAGCTCGAGAAGGCGCTCGTCGCGGCAGGGTACTGACGGCCGATCGCCGCGAGCCCGCGTCGTCGCTCACGCGAGCGTGACGCTCATGTAGTCGAATCTGCGCTGATACCCCCGCTGTCCAGCCCGCGGACCGCTACGTATACTGCACCCCTGCTGTATCGACCCCACATGGCTCGTACCAGTACGAGCGCCGCCGCGCTGCGCGCCTCGCCCGCGCCCGCGCCGGCACGTGTTCCCATTGCGGACACGTCGAACCTCTATCTCTTCAGCATCGACTACGAGGACGTGCGCGGTGAGCTCGTCGGCGGCTGGCGCAACGCGGACCGGCTACCGGACACGACGGCGCGGCTCCTCAGGTTCTTGCACGCGCACGACGTGACCGCGACGTTTTTCGTGTCCGGCGAGACGGCGCGCGCGCATCCCGATTTGATCAGGAAGATCATCTCGGCGGGTCATGAGATCGGTTGCCACGGCTGGCGTCACGTCCCGATGGAGCGGTATCAGCCGGCGCAGTTCAAGGACGACATTGCGAAGAGCTTGGAGTGTCTATACCGCGCCGGTGCACGGCGCGTCGCCGGATTCCGAGCGCCCTATTTGTCGTTCACGGAACGGTGCGCATGGGCCTACGACGTCTTGGCCGAGCTGAAATTCGTCTACTCGAGCTCGGTATTGCCGGGGCGCAATCCGCTGTACGGATGGTCGGGATTCGGCGATGCCGTAAAGAGTGTTTCGGGGGTGGTCGAGCTGCCCGTGAGCGTCATATCGTTTTCGGGAGTCTCATTGCCGTTCGCGAGCGGCGCGTGCTTCCGTACGCTGCCGTGGGTTCTGCTGCGCGCGATCTTCGCCAGACGACGCAACGACGGCCGGCCGTTGATCGGCTACTTCCACCCGCAAGACATCGATACCGAGCAAGCGAAGATACGATACGCGGAGTACGGGCACGTCGGTAACTTCGTGCTGCGCTGCAATCGGCGGCACGTGCTGGAGAGGATCGGCGCCATCTTCAACGGCGGATGGCGCGCGATGCCGTACAGCGATTTCGTCGAACGCCACCTGTGCGCCGACGACCGATGACCGCGACGCCGAGTCGGCCGTCGCATGCGGAGATCGCGACGGCGGATCGGCGGTCGCGCGCGGAGATGGCGACGCTCGGCGCGATCCTGCTCGTCGCGTTCGCGGCTCTCGCGCGCAGCGCCGGAAGTCCGTGGCTGTTCGACGTCGGTGACTGGAACGGCGCCCTCTGGAGCGTCTTCGCGCGCAATTTCCTGCGCTACGGATATGCGCCGTCGTCACCTACTATACTCACCACAGCGTCTTCATTACCGTGATCCTCACCGAGCTCTATCGCCTCTTCGGCGTTCACGAATCGGTGGCGCGGCTCGCGGCGTCAGCGGTGACGGTCCTCACCGCCGCGATGACGTACGTGCTGGCACGCGAGCAGTTCGACTCGCGGACGGCGCTCTTCGCGACCCTCACGATCGCGCTCGCTCCGCTGACGCTGGTTTACGGGCGCATGTACAACCACGAGGTCTTCGCGCTGTTCTGGGTCGTGACGTCGACGTGGGCGTATCTGCGGTGGACGAAGACGCGCACGCCGCGCGATCTGGCGCGGCTCGGCGTCTGCGTGTTTCTCGCCGCGCTCACCGCGTGGCCTGGATACTACCTCGTAGTGCTCCTGCCGCTGCACCATCGCGTCGCCTTTCCGCAGAGCCGCGACGGCCGCACGCTGACGCGCATGTTGATCGGGATCGCGCTCGCCGCGTTCGGCATCTACATCGCGCACGGCTACTGGCTCAAAGGGTCGACGCTCTTCGTCGAGCTGAAGAACGCCTGCGAGAGAGGATGGTTTTACGATCGCGTCGATTGGGGCGACACGTTCACGATGCGCGACTTCATCCGCACCGAGCTCCAGCGCAGCGTGACGTGGTTCACCGCACCGGTCGTCGTGCTCGCCGCGGTCGGCGTCGGCTGCGCCGTCGGGCAAATGATCCTGCAGCGTCGGGTCGACGCGGCGCACGGCGCGATCCTCATGCTGCTGCTGTTCGGCGACAGCCATCTGCCGCTCTTCAAGCAGGAGACGATGGGCCACGAGTACTACCTGTATTATCTGCTTCCCGGCGTCGCGCTGGCGGCCGGGTTGGCGATGAGGGAAATGAGCGCGGCGCACGTCGCCGTGCCGTGGCGGGTCGGCACGTTGAGCACGATCATCGTGGCGTTCGTCGTCGCGAGCGTCGCGACGACGCTACCGGTCGACCGCGCGCGCACACCCGATCGCGAGTTCTATCGCGAGCTGGGACTATGGATGAAGGACAACACGGCGTTCACCGATCACGTGTTGCTCAATTTCCACGTCGAGGGGCCGTTCCTCATGTATTACGCCGATCGCGACGTCGTCGAGAGCGTGAGCTCGCTCACGCGCGTCCGGGCAGAGCGGCGCCCGAATACCGTGCTCGTGATGCGTCTCGGCCTCACCCCGCACCTCGAGCGTGCGGTCCTCCGCCGCTACGGCGCCACGACCGTGACGAGCGACGGCGAGCTCGTCAGTATCGCGCGCGTGTCGCCGCGCCGAGACGATCGGAACATCAGCGTGAACGCGCGCTGACGCCGGTGTCCTTGGCGAAGATCGTCGCGCGATTGTCGAGAAAGTCGATCTCACGCGGGTAGATCACCGCCGGCACCGCCGGCGAGCGACGGTCGAAGACGATCCGGTACGGAACCTCTCCCGCGAGCAGCGCGCGGAAGTACTCCCGCATCGACGGGTATAGGTCGCTGCGCAGACCGGGCTCGACGAATCGATCGTAGTAGAGCGAGTCGATCATGATGTAGTCGGGGGCCCGGCGCGTCAGCGCATCCACGGCGTACCACCCGACCTGCTCCTCCGCCGCGCGCCGCGTCGCGTCCGAGCCGTTGATGAAGGCGTTTCCGGGAAACACGTGCTCGAACAGACGCTCCCGACCGGTGACGAACGGCATCGTGACGGCGCGCACGCGGCCGCCTTTCTCCGCGGGCGAGTAGATGTCGTACTCGACCGATGCGTCACGCCGGACGTGCTCGCGCACCCACGCCGCCGCGGCGCTGCGCGGATCGGCGAGGAACCGCGCGCCGACCCAGGCGCTGCACACCACGTTGTACGCGACGATCGCGCCGACCAAGGCCGCGAGCGTCGTGGGTCGGCGCCAGCGCGCCCAACACGGCGCCGACAACATCATCCAGAACGGCACGATCGGCAGCACGAAGCGCGTCTCCAGGCGCGCAAACGGCGCGAATGTGACGTAGTAGAGCGCGCACACGGCGAGCGTCGACCAGAACGTCGCGTCGGCGGCGGAGAGGCGTCTGCGGCGCACCACGAGCCAGGTCGCGATCGCGCCGGCGACCGCGAACGCTACGAACGCCGGCGCGCCGATCAGGTCGACGATACGCAGAAAGAAGGTTCCCCAGCTGTGCCCAGTCTGTCCTTCGTACACCGGCGCGGTCATGTAGTTGTAGTGAAAGTCGTCTTTGAAGGTACGATAGTCGAGGATCGCGAACGGATTCGCGAGCACGAACCCGACGGGCACCGTTACGAGGCCGAGCGCGAGCTTCGAGTCGAGCGCGATGGCGCGCCACGCGCGCCACGTACGCGGTCCCGGTGCAGCCGTGAGCGCTCGCATCACGTGCGCGACGACGATCGCCACGCCGACGCCGACGCCGTTGTATTTCGTCGCGGCCGCGAGTCCGGTGCAGAAGCCCGCGAGGACATAGTTCGACGTCCGTTCGTCGCGCGCGATCGCATCGGCGAAGGAGAACGCCACCAGCATCCACCACATGACCGGCACGTCGGCGGTCAGCTGGTGCACGAAGGCGACCATGCCGGCGCTGGTCACGAACACGACCGCGACCACCCGCGCCGCCGCCGTGCCGTACGCGCGGCGCGTGATCGCGAACACGAGGCCGGCGGAGCCGAGGAGCGCGCCCGCCAGCAGCACGCGCGACCAGACGATCTGCGCCGTCGTCGGCACGTCGGCCGAGAGGCGCAGCGCGCGCGCGGCGGCGGACAGCGGCAACACCGCGAGGACGTAGTTGCAGTACGGGTAGAAGGGCGGCTTGTGGAACCATCCGGGATCGAAGGGCGGCTTGCCGGGCGCGAAGAGCGGCAAGAAGGCCAGCGCGTCCGGGTGCATCTGTCGCACGGTGACGCCGTAGAGGCACAGCAGAAACGTGGTCGCGAGCGCGCTCACGAGCACGCGATCGGCGGTCGCGCGACGCCTCACCATCGTCACTCCAGCGACGGCACGACGTCGTCGGCGGTGAGGACGGTCCACGGGTCCACGTGAATCGTTCCGGACGCGAAGAAGGGCGCGCAGTCGCCGGACTCCAGCAGCAGCTTGCGCGGGCGCTCGTCTTGGACGACCAGCGCCAGCGACGGCAACGCCCAGGTGTCGACGATCGTGTCCGGCGCGCGATGCACCCACGCGAGCTCGTCGGCGACGGTCTCGACGCAGCTCGCGCGCGCCGCGGCGAGCGTCGCCACGAGCCGCGTGACCGCGCGGTGCCAGAGCAGCGACTTGGCGACGACGACCGCTGCGAAGACGAGCGCGAGCACGGCCGCGAGTCGCACGCGCTCGCGGGTCTCGTCGGGCGCGGGCGGCGTGCAGCTGTCGAGCATCGCGATCAATAGAATCGCGCTCGCGGCGAAGAGCGTCAGCCCCGTCTTCAGGGGGAACGCGGCGCCGCCGACGAGATACTGCGCGACCAGCAGGATCGCCGCGGCGATCGCGACTACAGTCGAGCCACGGTACGCCAGTCGACGCCGTGCCGGACGCAACACTTTCGCGCGCCAGCACGCGCCGGCGATCGCGAGCGCGCTCACCAGAAAGACCGCGTTCTGCCAACTGGTCGTGAAGAGATACTCGCGCATCTCGTCGCTGCCGATGAACCCCGACTCGTACTTCGTCAAGCTGAGCAGGCTCACGACGACCCTGAGGAGCGCGGCGACGACGTATACCGCCACCGTCCATCGCGCGGCGCTCCACCGCCGGTGGGCCTGCGCCGCAGGACGCGTCGCGACGTGCTGCGCGGCCGCATAGGCGACGGCGACGGCGATCACGAGGAACGGCAGGGCGAGCAACGGATGCAGGAGCCACACGATCGGCAAGAGGAGCGCCGTCAGCGCCCACTGCGCCGGGGTCCCGAGCAGGAGCACCGTTCCGAGGAGCAACGGGCAGCAGAGCTGAATGCCGATCAACAGCTCCGAAACCCAGGAGAAGTTCACGAGGTTCACGAACAGGATCGCCAGCGCCGGCCAAATCACGAGATCGGGGCGACGGCGGCGGACGAGGAGCCACGAGAGCCCGAGCGCGACGAGCGGCACCGCTGCATAGCTGGCGGCGAACACGAGGCGCACGAGCGGCAACGTGCGCGCAGCGTCGAGATGCAGGATACCGATGGCGCGCATCATCGCGCGCGTCGGCAGCTGCAGCAGGACGACGCTCAAGCGGTGATGGCGGACGGCGGAGTGCGTGAGGAGGAGCTCGAGGACGTACGAGCTGCCGTCCTGGAAGAGCGGCAGGCCGCTGATCGCGGCGGCGACGGCGCCGATCGTGAGCGGGAGAAAGATCGTGCCGCTCGACGGGAGCGTCGCTGCGGCGGCGGCTTCCGCAGACTGCAGTGCCGTGCTGCGACGTTCGCCGGCGCGCATCGCTGCCGTCACGCGGCGCGCTGGCGGCGATGCTCGGCGAGAAACCGCGCCGGGCCGGCGGCCGCACCGGCGGCTTCGAGGAGGAGCAAGCGCACGGGCGCGGCAGCTTCGCCCGCGAACCGCCGTCGCGCCGCGCGCAGGAACGGGCCGACGAGCCAGCGCGCCGCCACGACGAGCGCGCGGAGGTCGCCGCCTTCGATCAGCCGTTTGGTGAGGAACGCGTAGACGCCGACGCCGTAGCCGAAGATGCAGCGGCGCAGCTCGGCGTCGGTCGTACGGTGGCGATGCCAGACGAGCGCGTGCGGCGTGTAGACGATCGACGCGCCCCAGTCGAGGACGCGCGCGAACATGTCCGTGTCACCGCCGGAGCAGGTGCGGGTGCCGGCGTCGAGCCGCGGGTCGAAGCCGCCGAGCCGCAGCGCGAGGTCGCGTCGCAGCGCCATGTTCGCGCCGACGCCGACGACGCCGGCCGTCGCTGGGCGCGTGTCGGCGGCGGTGTACACGCAGCGGGTGAAGGTGCGCCGGTGCTGCGCGTACGCCTCGAAGACGTGCTGTGCCTGCGTCTCCAGCTCGAGCGGCAGCACGAGACCGGTCACGCAGCCGACGGCGGGATCGGCGAACGGCTGCGCCAGCGCATCGACCCAGCGCGCGTCCGCGACGGCGTCGTCGTCGATGTAGGCGATGATCGGGTGCTGCGCCTCGCGCAGGCCGCGGTTGCGCGCGTTGTCGAGGCCGACCCGCGGCTCGCGCACGTAGCGGACCGGATGGCGCGCGGCGACGGTCGCCGTGGCGTCCGTCAGCGGCGCATTGTCGACGACGATCACCTCGTGACCGGCGGCGGCGATCGGCCGCAGCCCGTCGAGACAGCGCACCAGGTCCTCGGCGCGCTCGCGGGTGCACACGACGACCGAAAGCGGCGCCGCGGGCGGCGCCGGCTCGCACGGTGGATCCGGCGGGTGCACGCGTGCCGCGAGCGCGTCGCGCAGGCGTGGCGCGGGGATCTCGCCGTTGCCGTCGAGCGCGACGAGACCGATCGGTACCCCACGCCAGCGCACGAGCGCGAGTACGCGACTCGTGCCGTTCGGCAGCGTGATCGCCGTCGGCGCGCTGAGCTCGACGTCGGCGATGAGCGTGGCCACGGTGCTCACCCCGGCGGCAGCGTCGCGTCGGTGACGTCGCAAGCGCCGGCGCGCTCGACGAATCCCCACATCCAGAAGCATTGCGCCAGGAAGCAGAGGCCCGCGACGGCCGGGCGGAGCGCCGGGCGCGCGACGCCGGTGCCGCGACACGCGTTCATCGTGCGGAAGAAGCGCAGCAGCACGAGCCCCGGAGCGCCGAGGACGGCGACCAATCGATGGCGCGCGATCGTGCTGCCGGGTCGGTCGATGCGATGGAGGACGCGCGCGTTGGCGCGCCCGATCATGCGCTGGTGGCGGAGGAACGCTCGCGGCTCGCTGCGATGGGTGTGGGCGACGACGATCGTCGGATCGTAGCGGATCCGATAGCCGGCGCGGCGGAATGTGTCGTGGAAGACCTGGTCCTCCTGCGGGAAATAGTCGAGCGGGAATCGCCCGACGGCCTCGAACGCGGCGCGACGGTAGGCGGCGTTGTTGATCGTGAGGTTCTCGACGTCGCGCGGCGCGCCTTCCGGAAAGAACTCGCGAAACTCGCCGATGTACCCCGCCCAGCTGACCGCCGTCTCGCCGTTGCCGTTGGCGACGCCGCCGCCTGCCGCGTCGTAGCCCGCGCGCAGCAGCGCCAGCAGGCGGCGCAACCAGTCCGGCGCCGCGACGCAGTCCGCGTCGATGAACGCGAGCAGGTCGGCGCGCGCGCGCGCGACGGCGAGGTTGCGGGCGCGCGGCGCGTCCGTGCGTTGCGACAGACGGATCAGCACCACGTCCGGAAATTCACGCGCGACGATGTCCGCGGTTTCGTCGGAAGAGCTGTCGACGACGATCCTCTCGAAGGGCTCGTCGAGGTCCTGGCGCGCGAGCGAGCGCAGGCACGCGCGAATGCGCGTCGCCTCCATGTAGGCGGGAATGATGACGGAGCACAGGGGCGCCGGCGCGCGCCCCGCGCCATCGCTGCGTCCCGTCACAGCAACCCTTCCGCGCGATACCACGCGACCGTGCGCGCGAGCCCGGTCGCGAGATCGACGGCGGGGACGAAGCCGAGCTCGCGCGCCGCGCGCTCGCCGCGATAGGCGCGGCTCTGCGTCATGAAGGTGACGCGGCTGCGCGTGAGCGGCAGCTGCGCCGGCGAGACGCCGGGCACGGCTTCGAGCACGCGCGCGACGCCCCAGGCGACGGCGCGCGGGATGCGCGTTCGCGGCACGCGGCGTCCGAGCGCGGCGCCGATCGCCGCCGCCAGGTCGCGGATCGCGACCGGCGTCGGGCCGACGAGATGGTACACGCGCGGCGCCGCCGGCACGTGCGTCGCGCACCGCACGAGACCTTCGCTCACGTCGTCGATGTACACCGGATGCAGGAAGTTCTCTCCCGAGCCGACGACCCGATACCACCCGCGCGCGATCGCGCGAAACCAACCGAGCAGGTGGAGGTCGCCCGGGCCGTAGACGAGCGCCGGGCGCGCGACGGCGAGCGCAAGGCCGGATTCCGCCGCGCGCGCGAGGGCGAGGCGCTCGCCGGCGGCTTTCGTGTGCTCGTAGACGTTGCTCGGCGCCAGCGGCGCGTCCTCGTCGGCGGGCCCGGCGCCGGTCGGGCCGAGGACGCCCGTGGTGCTGCAGTGGACGACCGTGCAGCGCGCCCGCGTACACGCGTCGAGGACGTGACGCGTGCCGTCGACGTGCAGCGCCTCGTACACGGCGTCCGGGATGCCGGGCACGAGCAGCTGCCCGGCGAGATGGAAGACGCACGTCGCGTCGGCGACCGCACGCTCGACCGCGTCGCGGTCGAGGACGTCCGCGGCGACGAGGTCGGCATCGCGGGCGCGCAGTGCCGCGATCCGCGCGTCGCCGCGTGCCAGCGTCGCCGGCACGAGCGCACGGACGGCAGCGCCGCGCGACCGCAGCAACGCGACGAGCGCCTGGCCGAGGAATCCGCTCGCGCCCATGACGACGACGCGCGCGAGCACGCCCGCGGCTCGGTCAGCGCGCCATTCGGCGGCGCCGCCGGCACTCACCGCCGCCGCGCGGAGGCGACGAGCCGTGCCGTCGCTCTCTCGGGACGCGTCGCCGTGGCGCCAAGGGCGACCGTGCCGGGGGCGACCGCGCCTGCCTCGACGGACGGCAGACCGCGGAACGCGACGACGCGCGCCGCGCTCACGACGCTCTCGCCCCCGATCGCGCGCTCGACGTCACGGGCGAGGATGCGCGCACATTCGCTCGCGGGCACGTTGCCCGCGGGGCGCACGACGAACACCAGCCGGCACTGGTCGTCGTTCCACCACAGCATCGTGCGCGTCTCGCGCGCGAGACCGCGAACGCGGCGGCGCGTCGCCGTCGACCACGTCGCGTTCGGGCGGCATTCGAGCACGAGCGCCGCGAGCGGGCGGTGCACCGGCTGCACCTGTTTCGTCGAGCGTACCATCGGCCAAATGAAGCTCTTCCTGCCGCCGTTGGCATCGCGCTTTCCGAGGAGGCGGCCGTAGCACTCGAACGCCGCGAGCACTGGGATCCACGGCGCAAGCCGCGGCTCGCTACCGAGCAGCTCCCACGCGAGCGGCAGAACGCGCGTCAGGCTGAGCGACGACGCCGCGTAGCCCTGCTCGCGTGCGAGCGCGAGATGGCCGGCGTAGATACGGCGGCGCTGCAGGAGAAAGTCGTGCAAGGTCTGCGGGCCGCGATTGAAGACGAGCGCCGCGGGCGCGTAGACCAGGCGATAGCCCCGCGCGTGGATCTCGGCCTCGAGCGCCACTTCGTCGGTCACTGCATCGGGAGGAATGCCCGCGATCACGTTCCGGAAGGCGACCATCTCGCCGAGCTTCGGCCGGCGCAGCGCCATCAGATGGTGGAGTCGCCACAGCATGTGGCTCATCCGGCCGAGCACGGTGTCGGGCGTATCGACCGGGACGACTTGCGCGCCCGTCATGCCGACGGCCGGGTCGCGGAACGGCGCGACGAGCGACGAGATCGCGACCCGATCGGGGAGCGTGTCGGCGCCGGAGAGCACGATCACCTCGCCCTTCGCTTGTTTGATGAGGCGGTTCACCGCCGCCGCCTTGCCGGTCCGCTCCGGCTCGACGTCGACGGTCACGCGCGGATCACCGGCGGCGACGTGACGCGCGAGCTCGACCGTGCGATCGATGCAGCCGCTCGCGATGACGATGATCTCGTCGATCGTACAGCCGTCGAGCTCTTGATCGAGGAGCGCGCACAACGCCGGGACGACGTTGCGCTCCTCGTTGTGCGCCATCATGCCGATCGTGCAGCGGATCACGACGCCCTCGCGTGACGCGCGCGCGTCTTCGCCTTGAGGAAGTTGCGCGCAACGCGCAGCAGACTCGGTGGATCGCAGAGCATCGAGCTGTACGCGGCGTTGGCGAGTGGGCAATGGCACTCGCCGCGCTTGATGCTCGCGCGCAGCTCGTCGGCGCGCGTCGTCTCCCAGACGCGCCGGAAGTCGTAGCCGGTGTCGCGGAGATTGCCCATCGGCTCGGCGCGAATGCAGCAGGTCCAGACGTCGCCGTTCGGCGCGACGTGCGCCGACGCGATGCCGGCGTAGCACGGGAGCACCTGGCGCTGCTCGGCGAGCGTGCGGCGCGCGACATCGTAGTAGTGGCGGCGGAAGGCCTGCGCGATGCCGGCGACGCCCTCGGCGGGCTCGGCGTCGGCGTCGGCCACGAGGCGATCGACGACGCGCTGGTACGCGTCCGCCTCCGGCGTGATGTCGAGGCCGATCGTGTCGAGCTCGACGCGTTCCTCGGCGAGCTCGGTGATGAAGGAGTCGGGCTTGAGCTCGCGACGGACGTGCTCGTGGAGGGCCTCGAACTCGGCGATGTTGAGGCGCGACACCACCGTGTGAATGCCGATCGTCAAGTTCGGCGCCCGAAGCTCGCGCAGCCCAGCGTACGTCGCGCACAGCTTCGTATAGTTGCCGCGGACGCCGCGTAGCTCGTCGTGGCGCGCGCCGATGCCGTCGAGGGAGAGATTGATGACGATCTGCGCGTCCGGCGCCTCGCGCGCGAGCCGCTCCATGCCCTCGACCACGCGCGACGTGAGGATCGCGTTCGTCGGGATGTTGATGATGCCGGGACGGCACTCGCGGTACGCGGCGAGGATGATGTCGACGAGGTCGCGACGCAGAAACGGCTCGCCGCCGCTGAAGGTGAGCCAGTACGGCGCGTGGCCGAGGCTGCGGAACGTGCGCTCGTACTCGTCGAGCGTGAAATCCGCGACGCGCTTCCGCCATACGTTGCAGGTCCGACAGGTCGAGTTGCAGCGATAGCTGACGCTGAACGTGAGGTTCGTCGGCAGCGGCCGCAGCCGTCCGGTACGGCGCGCGAGGTTGTAGAGCGGTGCGCGGAGGAGCGGCTTCAGCACGACTGGGCGCTCCTCATGCGCCGCTCTCGATCACGCCGTATGCCCGGCGCGACCAGATGCGGCGCGCGATGCGCACACGTTCCTCGGCGGGGACGTGCGCGTACGCTTCGATGCCGAGGGCACGGAGGTCGCGGAACTCGATGCGGGTCGCGCCGGCGTCGACGCGGGCCTCGCCGGCGACGATCGGTACACCCGCGGCATTGTGGACGCGCAGCACCAGACGCAGCGGTCGGGATGCCGAACGCGGCAGCTCGCCGGTGAGCGCGGGAATTCCGTCGCAATCGTCACCGTCCTCGATGGTGAGCGCCTGCGGCAGCGCCGCAACGGCGGCTGTATGACGGGCGACAGCGGAGCGGAGGACGAGGGGCTGCATAGGTTCATCCGCACGGGCGGGAGTTATTCCAATGGTATACGGCCGCCCGCATCAGTACCACGCCCAATGTGGATCGGCCGTGCGGCGGTGCGCGACGGCCGTCCGTCCCTCGCGGCGCACTCGCGGCCGCGCTCGGCACGCGGCAAGCGAACCCCAGGTTCAGGTGACGAGTGCGAGCGCGACGTATCCGAGCCAGGCGGCGAGGAGCGCGGCGCCGTTGATCGAGTTGATCGCGGTCCACGCCGTTCCCGTGACGCCGAACGTGCTCAGCGTCGTATCGGTTGCGGCGTAGTTCACCAATGGAATGGCGAGGAGTACGAGCAGCGCCGACCGTGCCGGCGCGCCGGCTGGCAGCGTATCGGCCGCCAGCGCGAGGCCGACGATCGGTGCCGCGAGAAAGAGGAGATCGTACGATTGATGATGAATGCAGAGCAGTG
>VBKW01000146.1 GCA_005879405.1 Deltaproteobacteria bacterium | reverse complement strand
GTGAGCTCGCAGTTGCCGCCCGCTTCCGCGGCGAGATCGACGATCACCGATCCCGGCCGCATGCCGGCGACCGTCTCTTTGGTGACGAGACGCGGCGCGGGTTTGCCGGGCACGAGCGCGGTCGTGATGACGACGTCGAAGTCCTTGGTCTTCTCCGCGAAGAGCTCCTGCTGGCGACGCGTCTCCTCGGCCGAGAGCGATTTTGCGTAACCGCCGGTGTCCTCGGCAGCCGCAATGCCGGCGTCGAGCTCGAGGAACTTGGCGCCGAGGCTCTCGACCTGCTCCTTCACGACGGCACGGACGTCGTACCCCCACACCTGCGCGCCAAGGCGGCGCGCGGTCGCGATCGCTTGCAGGCCGGCGACGCCGGCGCCGATCACCAGCACGCGCGCGGCAAAGATCGTCCCCGCCGCCGTCATCAGCATCGGAAAGAACTTCGGCAGCGACTCGGCGGCGAGCAGCACGGCCTTGTAGCCGGCGAGGTTCGCTTGCGACGAGAGCGCGTCCATTTTCTGTGCGCGGCTGATGCGGGGAATGCCTTCCATGCCGACGCTCGTGATCCGCCGCGCAGCCAAATGCTCGACGAGCTCGGGGCTCGTGAGCGCCTGTAGGAACGCCACGAGAACGGCGCCCTCGCGCATGCGGTCGACCTCGTCGCGCGTCGGCTTCTGCACCTTCAGGACGACGTCCGCCTGCCCGTAGAGCGTCGCCGCGTCGCCGACGACGCGCGCGCCTGCCGCCTCGTAGGCGGCGTCGCGGTGGAACGCGCCCTCGCCCGCCCCGCGCTCGACCAGAACCTCGATGCCGCCCTTCACCAACGCCGCCGCCGCGTCGGGCGTCAATGCAACGCGGTGCTCGTGCGGCGCAATTTCCTTGGGGACGGCAACCCTCATCATGGCCTCGTCGCTCTCGCAAAGTGGCCGCTCGAACGGTGAAGCTGAGGGCCGGCGGGGCCAATTACTACGCCGACGGACCGGAGTCGAGCTTCGGAGCTCGGCCGGCGGGGCGCGTGCCGTCGCTCGTGAGGAGCGATTCCGGTGTGACCGCCGATCGCGGGTCGCTACACGTACTTCGCGAGCTCGAGGCGGGCGACCATGCCGCGATGCACCTCGTCGGGACCGTCGGCGATGCGCAGCACGCGGCCCATCGCCGCGAGCCTGGTGAGCTCGAAGTCGGCGACGCCCTCGCCGCCGTGGATCTGAATCGCCGCGTCGACGACCATCTGCAGCACGTTCGGCGCGACGACCTTGATCGCGGAGACGTCCGTCAGCGCGCCGATGACGCCGTGACGGTCGAGCGCCCACGCCGCTTTCAGCGTCAGAAGCCGCGCTTGATCGATCGCCATCCGGCAGTTGGCGATGATGTCGCGGTTGCCGCCGAGATTGGCGAGCGGCTTCCCGAACGCGATGCGCCCGACGGCGCGGCGGCAAAGGCGCTCGAGCGCGCGCTCGGCGGCGCCGATCGCGCGCATGCAGTGATGGATGCGTCCGGGGCCGAGCCGTCCTTGCGCGATCTCGAAGCCGCGGCCTGGTCCCGCGATGACGTTGCTCTTGGGCACGCGCACGTCGGTGAAGACGACCTCGCCATGGCCGTGCGGCTCGTCGAGGTGGCCGAAGACCGGCACCATCCGGACGATGTCGACACCCGGCGTGTCGGTCGGGACGATCACCATCGAGTGGCGCTGGTGGCGCTCTGCCGTCGGATCGGTCACGCCCATGACGATGAAGAACTTGCAGCGCGGATCGCCGGCGCCGCTCGTCCACCACTTCTGGCCGTTGATGACGATCTGATCGCCCTCGACCTCGCAGGTCGCCCGCATATTGGTCGCGTCGCTCGACGCCACCGCCGGCTCGGTCATCGCGAACGCGGAGCGGATCTCGCCGGCGAGGAGCGGCGCGAGCCAGCGCTGCTTCTGCTCGGCGGAGCCGTAGCGCACCAGCACCTCGGCGTTGCCGGTGTCGGGGGCGCTGCAGTTGAAGACCTCGGGCGCGAGAAAGCTGCGCCCGGTCAGCTCGGCGATCGGCGCGTAGTCGCGGTTGTCGAGCCCGGCGCCGTACTCACTGTCGGGAAGGAACAGGTTCCAGAGACCGCGCTCGCGCGCCTCGGCCTTCAGCTCCTCGAGGATCGGCGGGATGCGCCAGCGTCGCCAGTCGTCGGTGTGGGCGAGTTGGTCGCCGTAGGTCTGCTCGTTGGGCAGGACGCGCTCGCGGATGAAGCGATCGACCTGTGCGATGTACTCCCGGGCGCGCTCGGAATGCTCGAAGTCCATGGACGCGGATGATGGCGAATTCGCGTGGTGATGCCAATGACGTGGTGCCGCGTCCGCGACGCGGTTGATGACCGGACGTTGGTCGCGTACGTACGGATCCGCATGCGACCCGATGCCGCGACGGCGGCGCGCGCGCCGGCGCTCGAGAAGCTCGCGGACGGTGTCCGCGCCGGCGACCGGCGCGCGCTCGCCAAGGCGATCACGCTCGTCGAGAGCACGCGCCCGAGCCACCAGGAGCAGGCGCAGCGTCTGCTCGAGCTGCTGCTGCCGCACACCGGACATGCGGCGCGCGTCGGGGTCACCGGCGTCCCCGGCGTCGGCAAGAGCACCTTCATCGAGGCGTTCGAGCTGTCGCTGATCGGCCGCGGCAAGCGGGTGGCCGTCCTCGCCGTCGATCCCTCGAGCGCGCGCTCGGGCGGCAGCATCCTCGGCGACAAGACCCGCATGCCGCGGCTCGCGGCGGCATCCGAGGCGTTCATCCGCCCGAGCCCGTCGGCGGGCTCTCTCGGCGGCGTCGCGCGGCGCACGCGGGAGGCGATGCTCGTCTGCGAGGCCGCCGGGTACGACGTGGTCCTCGTCGAAACGGTCGGCGTCGGCCAGAGCGAGACCGCGGTGGCGTCGATGGTCGACTTCTTTCTCGTCCTGATGCTCGCCGGCGCCGGCGACGAGCTCCAGGGCATCAAGAAGGGTATCCTCGAGCTCGCAGACTGCTTGGCGGTCAATAAGGCGGACGGCGACAACGTCGCGCACGCCGAGCGCGCCGCCGCCGAGTACGCGAGTGCGCTCCGTCTTTTCCGGCACACGAGCGCGAGCTGGGACCCTCCGGTCGTCACGATCAGCGGCTTGCACGTGATCGGCATCGACCGCGTGTGGGAGATCATCGAAGAGCATCGCCGCACCCTCTCCGCGAGCGGCGAGCTCGAGGCGCGCCGGCGCGAACAGCAGCACGCCTGGTTCTGGAACATGATCGACGAGGGTCTGAAGCGATGGTTCCTCGGCCGCGACGACGTGAAGCGCCTCTTGCCGAAGATGGAGGACGCCGTCGCGAGTGCGACGCTCACGCCGACCGAGGCCGCACGGCGGCTGCTCGCAGCGGTCGACGCCGCTCGCACACGCTGACGCGTACGCTGGTGCTGCATCAGTAGCTGCGCGCCTCGCGCCCCGCGAGCGGCGCGCGCCGCGTGGGCGCTCGGCACAGTGAGTCACGGCCGGCGCAGTGGGCGCCCGGAGCACGTCGCATCTGCGCTGTCGCATCTGCGCTGCCGATGAGCGACGTCGCGGAGTTACGGCTCACGCCGAGCTGGCGCGGACGTTGCTCCTCGCGCCGTCACCACGCACGCGAGGCGCAACCGCCCCGCCATGGAGGAACGACCAATGCGGCTTCAGATTCTCGTCGCGCTCTCAGGTATCGCCGTTCTTTTGAAAGCGCTTTCGGCCGTTCCCGTAGACGCGGGTTGCGGATGCAACAAGCCGCCGCCGCCGCTGGCGCCGATTCGGCCCGCCTTCGGCTCGCCCGGCGACACCGTCACGGTTTTCCCGAGCGGCATCGTCCCCGGCCAATCGTACAACGTCACGTTCGCGAGCGGCGGCACGACGATGTCCGTTCCCGGCGTCGCGGTCGTGAAGCGCGACTTCGCCGACGGCGTCGCGAAGCCGCAAATCAGCGTGTCCGTGCCGAACGTGCCGCTGGGACCGACGGCGGTCACCGTGACCGGCGCCGCATCGACGGGCACCGTGACCGGCACCGTCACGTCGACCGCAGCTCCGGCACCGCTGCTGGCCCTCGACGCGAGCGCGTTCACGACGCTGCCGATGCAAGTGGCGCTCACCGAGGACAACGGCGAGACGATCTTCTATTGCTACCGCGCCGCGGTCGGCGCGGACGGGACCACGTACATCCCGCTGAACGTCGGCGCGATCTCGCAGCACATCATCTTCAAGGGCTTCGGCCAAGCGTATCCGATCATGTTCTCGCCCTCCGACATCACGATCTACAACACGCAGGGCGTCGTCATGCAGCTCCTGACCCCGGACAACGCCGCAATCTACGCCATCGCCGACGACAAGAGCAACGCGAACAGCTTCTCGCTGCTCTACGATCGCCACGAGTTCCAGACCTACAAAGACGATCACGTCCACGTAGGCGCGCTCCTGCTCGATCCGAGCGATCCCGTGTGGCACCTCGACGGCACGCGCCACATCGATCACGACAACTTGGTGATCGCGCTGCACGCGCCAATGCGCAACGGCAGCTACCCTACGCCCGGTCAGTCGAAGTCGTTCAACCTCGACATCATGACCGCGCTCGACACGGGTACAGCCGGCAAGACTCAGCGCAGCGTCAGCTTCTGTCAGTCCTGATCGCGGAGGCAGTGTGAACCCTGCGGAGAGATCGCAGGTTGGCGTACGGGACCGAGCTCATCAACGAAACGACAGGAGCCCGAGGCGTGTGTCATGAATGAACAAACGCTACAACCAAATGCGGAACGGCG
>VBKW01000144.1 GCA_005879405.1 Deltaproteobacteria bacterium | reverse complement strand
GCCTGCCGCTCCGAGGAGGATCTGGAGCGCGCTCGGATCACGTTCCTCGGCCGCAAGGGGCGGCTGACCGACGCGATGCGCGGCGTCGGCGCGCTCGCGCCGGAGGAGCGACCGGCGATCGGCGAGCTCGCGAACGCGCTCAAGCGCCGCGTCGAGCAACGCATCGACGAGCTCCGCGAGCGCTGGCAGGCCGAGCGTCGGAAGATCGAGCTCGAGGGCGAGCGCCTCGACGTGACGCTACCTGGACGCGCGTGGCCCTACGGGCACGCGCATCCGCTCACCACCGCGCTCGACGAGACGGTCGGCATTCTCGTGAGCCTCGGCTTCTCGGTCTACGAGGGTCCGCACATCGAGGACGAGTACCACAACTTCGAGGCGCTCAACATTCCGAGCGACCACCCGGCGCGCGACATGCACGACACCTTCTTCGTCGACGACCGACATATCTTACGCACACACACGTCGCCGGTGCAGATCCGCGTCATGGAGAACCAGGAGCCGCCGGTCGCGGCGCTCGCGCCCGGCGCCGTCTTCCGTCACGACGACGACATCACGCACTCGCCGATGTTCCATCAGGTCGAGGGCTTTCTCGTCGATCGCGGCGTGACGTTCGCGCATCTGAAAGGCGTGCTGTCGCTCTTCGTGCAGCGCATGTTCGGCGACGACACCCGCTTGCGTTTTCGTCCGAGCTTCTTTCCGTTCACGGAGCCGAGCGCGGAGATCGACATCAGCTGCGTCATCTGCGGCGGCGCGCGCGAGGTCGGTGGCGCGCCGTGCCGGGTCTGCAAGGCGAGCGGGTGGCTGGAGATCCTCGGCGCCGGGATGATTCATCCGGCGGTCTTCCGCGCGGTCGGCTACGACCCCGAGGCGGTCACCGGCTTCGCGTTCGGCGTCGGCATCGAGCGCGTCGCGATGCTCAAATACGGCATCCACGACATCCGTCTCCTCTTCCAAAACGATCTGCGCTTCCTGCGGCAATTCTGAGTCGCGAGTCCGGCGGTGAAGCTGACGCTCAACTGGTTGCGGGAATTCGTCGAGCTCGTGCTGCCGACGGACGAGCTCTGCGACGCGCTGGTGATGGCCGGCATCGAGGTCGAGAGCGTCGAGGAGCACCGTCCGATCTGGAACCCGGTCGAGATCGTCGAGCTCGTGGCCGTCGAGAAGCATCCCAACGCCGATCGCTTGCGGCTCTGTACCGTCCGCCGCGGTAGCGCCGAGATCGTGCGCGTGGTCTGCGGCGCGAGCAACATGCAGGCGGGCGACAAGGTCGCGCTGGCGTCACCGGGGACCGATCTGCCGGGCGGGCGCCGCATCGAGCGCGCGACGATCCGCGGCCAGGTCTCCGACGGCATGCTGTGCGCGAGTCGCGAGCTCGAGCTTCCCGAGGACGGCGTCGACGGCATCATGATCCTGCCGGCGGACGCGCCGACCGGTCGCCGTCTCGTCGACTATCTCGGCGCCGCCGACACCGTCCTCGAGCTCGCGATCACGCCGAACCGCGGCGACTGCCTGAGCGTCCTCGGTGTCGCCCGTGAGATCGCCGCGCTCACCGGCGCGAAGCTGCAGGTGCCGCGCTCAGCCTTGCACGAGCAGGATCCGCCGACGCGATCCGCGGTCCGCGTCAACGTCGACGCCCCGGACCTCTGCCCGCGCTACGCGGCTCGCGTCGTACACGGCGTACACGTCGCGGCGTCGCCGCCGTGGATGCAGACCCGGCTCGCCATGGTCGGCATGCGGCCGATCGCCAACGTCGTCGACGTGACGAACTACGTCATGCTCGAGCGCGGCCAGCCGCTGCACGCGTTCGACTTGGCGCGGGTCGCCGATCGGCGCATCGTCGTGCGCCGCGCCGGCAGCCGCCAGCCGTTCGTGACCCTCGACGGCGGCACGCGCGAGCTGCTCCCCGACGACTTGGTCATCGCCGACGGTCGCGGGCCGGCCGCACTCGCCGGCATCATGGGCGGCGCCAACTCCGAGATCCGCGCCGACACGACCAACGTCCTGCTGGAGAGCGCGTATTTCATCCCGAGCGGCATCCGCCGGACGGCACGCCGCCTCGGGCTCGCCAGCGACTCGTCGTATCGCTTCGAGCGCGGCGTCGACCCGACCGCGACGACTGCCGCGCTCGACCGCGCCGCGGAGCTGATCGCGGCCACGGCGGGCGGCACGATCGCGCGTGGCGTGATCGACAAGCAGGCGCCGCGACGTCCTCGCCCGGCGGCGATCCGCGTCCGACCCGCACGCGTCAACGCGCTGCTCGGCACCACGCTCAGCGTCGCCGAGATCGAGCGCCCGCTCCGCGCCCTCGGCGCGACGGTCACCGGCGGTCGCAGCGCGCTGCGCGTCGTTACGCCGAGCCATCGCACCGATCTGCAGAGCGAGGTCGATCTGATCGAGGAGGTCGCACGCCTCTCCGGATACGACGCGATCGCCGCGGCGACGCCGGCGATCGTCGCCATCGGACCGGGCCGCGGGGCCAACTACGATCTGGAGGAGCGGCTGCGGCACGCGGTTCGCGCCGCCGGCTTCGACGAGATGATCAGCCTCGCGATGGTGTCGGCCGAGGAGAACCGCGTCTTTCCCGGGCTGCCGGACCTGCCGGGCGAGGCAGTCCGCTCGATGTGAACCGCCGTCAAGGCGAGCGGCTGGTTGCCGGCTACGCGCTCGGCCGCGTCTACGCGCGTCACGGCGAGCGCTATCACGAGGGCGAGGCGTTGGCCCTGATCCTCGCCGGCACATGGCAGCCCGCCGTGATCGGCGAGACCGGCCGTCCCGCGTCGCTCGCGGACGTGAAGGGCGCGCTCACCCTGGCGTTCGAGCGCCTCGGCCTCGACGCCGTCCGCTGGGAGTCGCTCGAGAGCGAAGCGCCGTACCTGCACCCGGGGAAGGCGGCGCGCATCATGATCGCAGGGGTGCTGTGCGGCGTCGCGGGCGCGCTGCATCCCGACGTCGCCGCCGCGCGCGGCCTCGAGGGCGACGTCTGGCTCGCCGAACTTGACATGGTCAGAGTCGTTCAGTACTGTCCGCGCCGCGTTGTTTTTCGGCCACTTCCACGCTTTCCTGCCGTTCTTCGGGACGTCGCGGTCGTGGTCGACAGCAGCGTCCAAGGGCAGCACATTCTCGATGCGATACGTGAAGTCGCACCACCTCTCGTGGAGGAAGTGCGGGTGTTCGACCAATACACCGGAGCCCCGATTCCCCAGGGCAAGAAGAGCATCGCCTACTCGATCTCGTATCGCGCCGCTGACCGAACCCTCACCGACGAGGAAGTGAACGCGTTGCACGAGGATCTCGTGGCGCGGCTCGTCGCTCGCGTCCCCGTGGAGGTGCGCCGGTGAATGACGGAGCAGGCGCCCCGCAAAAGGGCGCAACGATGACGAAGGCCGACATCGTAGAGCGCATCTACGAGAAGGTCGGCTTCTCGAAAAAGGAAGCGTCCGAAGTCGTCGAGTCGATCTTCGAAATCATCAAAGCCCGCCTCGAGCACGGCGACAAGGTAAAGATCTCCGGCTTCGGCAACTTCGTCGTCAACCAAAAGCGCCCGCGAAAAGGCCGCAACCCGCAAACCGGCGAAGAAATCATCATCACCGGGCGCAAAGTGCTCACCTTCAAAGCCAGCCAGGTTCTCAAGAAGACGATCAACCCCGCGTAGCTCGCTCGTACCGGCTCTCTCAGCAGCGATCGTAGAACGACTCGTCCCCGCGGGCGGCGGCGGATGAGAACGGGGTGCGCGGGGCCGGGCACCACGCGCAGCAGCGGGCCGCGCACGCGCGACCGCAATTGCGCGCCCGATGACGCTGCCGCACGTGCGATCGGCGGGAGCACGCTTAGCCTCGATGTGACAAAAACTACGCCGCTTTCAGGAGCCGATCGAGGCGCTTGAAACGGTCCGCGACCGAACAGCGCAGGGCAGATTCTGAGTCAGGCGATCCAATCGTCGGGACACAGCCGAAGGCGAAGCCGTGCTTGAGCTCGCCTGGTCACTCCTGGTTCAGGATCACGTCGACCGTCCCGGCGCTGCGACGGCCGAAGATGATGTCGGTCCGGCCGGTTCCTTTCGTGTCGGTGCACACGAGCGCGCGGAGATCGCCCCCGATCTGGTACACGCGCTCGTCCGGGCGCCACGAGCCGTCCCCCTTACCGAACAGAAGAAAGACGTCCTGGCTGTTCACATTCGCGATCGCCACGTCCGTGATGCCGTCGCCATCGATGTCTCCGGTGCACATGGCGACGGGACCTTGACGTCCACGCACCTGCGCGACCTTTTGCGGCGTGAATGCCCCCGTGCCGTCGTTCAGGAACGTCACGACGTTGTTCGACTGCTGATTCGCGATGATGAGATCGAGGTCGTGGTCGCCGTCGAGGTCCGCGAGCGCGACCGGGATCGGCTGCAGGCCTCCCGACGAGAACGTGGTGACGTCGTATGCCGTTCCCCCGCCGGCGGAGAGCAGCACCGACACCGTATTGTTGTCCGTGTTGGCGGTCACGAAATCGGGCACGGAATCGCCGTTCAGATCGCCCATCGCGAGCGTCGCCGGCGGCCCGTCGATGGGGATGGTGGCGATCGTGGCGAGACCGCCGCCCGTGAGGTTGTTCAAGTTGAGAATCTTGAGGATCTGGATTCGCGACGTCGCCTGATCGCTCACGATGAGCTCGGGCTTGCCATCGCCGTCGAGGTCGGCGGCAGCGATGCCGCTCATGTCGAAGGCGCGCGGCAGCCAGGTAGCGGCGGGCAGCGCCGTGAACTGCCGGTTGCCGCCGTTCAAGAAGATCGTGACGTCGTCCGAGCCGGAGTTCGCAGAGACGATGTCGAGGCGACCGTCCCCGTCGATGTCGGCGATGGTGAACGCGCGCGGCTTGCTGCCGGTCGCGAGTTCGACGCGCGCCGCCGGCAGCGTGCCGGCGCCGAACAGCACGACGATCTTCTCGTCGCGGCGGCTGATGCCGACGAGGTCGTTCACGCCGTCGCCGTCGACGTCGGCGACCGCCAACGCGAGTAGCGATCGGCCGATGAAGTTGGTCGGAGGTGGCGGCGGGCTGTTTCGGAAGCGGCCGCTGCCGTCACCGTAGCCGCCGAGGCAGTTCGTACCGTTGCAGAGCACGACGTCGAGGTGCCCGTCCTGATCGATGTCGACGACGGTCGGGGCGACCGCGCCACTCTTCACCCCGACCGCCTGGCCGGGGCCGAATTGGCCGTCGGTCGTCGCGGGGAAGAACATCACCGGCTGCGCCGACCTCGACCCGGCAACGAGCAGGTCGCTCTGCCCGTCCTCATTGACGTCGGCGACGGCGAGGGCGCTCGGCGCGTAGGGGACAGGGAGCTTTCCGATGTCGCTCGTCGGGCCGTCGCCGTCGTTGTAGAGGACCGTGACGCCGCCGCGCACGCCGGCCGCCAGATCGACCAGGCCGTCGCCGTCGAAATCGCCCGCGAGCAGCGGCCCCGTCACCCGGAACGAGAGCGGGATGAGCGTCGGCGCGAACTGGCCGGTACCGTCGTTGGTGAGGAGCAACAGGCCGCGCCCGGCGCCGCCCGCCGGAACGCCGATGATGTCGGGAGCGAGATCGTCGTTGAAATCGGCGACGGCGATCTGGGTCCGCGACTTCACCTTCACGAGCTTCCGTACCTTGCTGAATCCGCGCTGGCCGTTCCCCATGAGCGCGATGATCTGGCCCTGGAGATTGGCCGCGACCAAATCGAGATTGCCGTCGCCGTCGAGGTCGGCGGCGACGAGCGACGCCAGTCCCGTTCCGATTTCCGGCTGGCATGTAGCGCTGCAGCCATCGCGCGCGTTCACGTTGCCGTCGTCGCAGAGCTCGGATCCCTCGACGACGCCGTTGCCACACGTCGACGGCGCCGGCACGGGCGGATCGAAGCCACCGTCTTTGTTGCCTTTGAGGATCTGCAGCGCGACGCCGCGATTGGTCTTCGCAGCGACGACCGCATCGGCGATCCCGTCGTTGTCGAGATCGGCGAGGAGCAAGCGCTGCGGCTCCGCGGTGAGGGTGATGAGCGGCGTCGGCGGGACGACCGGATCGCCGACGGATACGGCGTCGATCGACTTCGTGGCACGATCGACCGCCAGTACCTCGGGGGCGTCGCTGCCACCGGTCGTGGGCGGCGCGTCGGGAGAGTTGAAGATGGGGTTCGCGATGGTGCTCTGCCCGGTGAACCGGCCGGGCAACTGGAACTCCGCGACCCCGGTTGCGAGCAGCACTTGTACGTCGTTCGTCTTGTAGAAGGAGACGGCGAGGTCGATGAGGCCGTCGCCGTTGAAATCGGCCAGCGCGAAACCGGAGGTGCCCGGCGGGACCGTGAGTGTCTTGAACGGCACGAACCCGCCCGCGGCGCTGCCGAGATAGAACGAGAGGATCCGGTCACGCGACAAAATCGCGAGATCCGGGATGTTGTCGCCGTCGAGGTCGGTCGTCGCCACCCATTGAGGGCGGAACGGGGTTGGGAGCACCGTCGTCGACTGCGTGTACGTGCCGAAGCTGTCGCCCGTGAAGGGATCACATCCCGTGCACCCAAGCGGCGTGCCCTGACTCGCGACGAGGATGTCGAGGTGGCCGTCGAGGTCGAAATCGGCGACGACGGCCCCGACGAGGCGGTTCGTCAGCCGCACGGTTGGGATGTGGATCGTCGAGATGGTGGGGAAACCGCCGTTTCCGTCCCCGAGCAGGACGACGATGTCGCTGCTGTTCGAGGCTGCGACGACGAGATCGAGGTTGCCGTCGTGGTTCAGGTCGGCAGCCGTGACCGACCCGGGCAATCCACCCAGCTCGATCGGCGGCAGGGAGGTGTAGCTCCCCGACGCCTCGCGGCGTTTGATGGTGAGGGTGCCCAGGCCCTTGCTCAGGATCGCGACGTCGATCAGGCCGTCGTTCGTGAAGTCGCCGCAGACCGCGCTGTAGACACGCGGCGCGACAGGCACGTCGGGACCCGCCCCGAGCGAGATCGTCCTCCAGAACGCGAAGGTGCCGTTGCCGCGGTTGCGCAGGATCGTGACGTTGTTCGAGTCTTGATTCGAGACGATGACGTCGGGCAGCCCGTCGCCCGTGCAGTCGCCGGCGTTGAGCGACACCGGCCCCTGCTGGACGGGCAACGTGTAGTCGGTCGTCGAGAAGCTCGCGCGGGCAAGGGTCGGAGCGAATACGACGCACGCGGCCAGCGCGAGCGCGCGTCCGACGGCTGACGTCGGAGCCGCCACACGGTATCGTCTGCTCATGAGGTCATCGGTCTAGAAACGTGGCCCGGGGCCGCGTAAGCGTCGAACTGCACAGCGTGAACGCTGCTGAGTCCAATCCGGACGGTTGGCAGCAACGCGTGTGCCACCAGGGAGCGAACAATTGCGGTTCTTACGCCCGTCACCTGTGCACGGAATTGCGTTGCTGCAAGGCGATTTGCTTCGGTACGGCGCGGCTGCTCGGGGCCGTACTCCGGCATGCGCTCAGCCTGCTTCCGCAAACCGCAGCCGCGATGGCGCTTTTTCCCGACATGGCGTCCCCGCGGTGGCTCCGCTCCGGCGAAGCGCGCGAGTCGGGGGACGTCGGCTCGAAGCGGCTGCGACGTCGGCTCGACGCGGTTGCGCGTCCGACCGCCAGCGGGGCGCCCCGGGGGCGCCGCCTTCTCTGCGCCCGTCGACGTGAAGATACGTCCGCGTAGGTAGGAAGCATTGACGGCGCTGTTAACAGAACCATCGGTTATCGGACATTCGCCTCTTTGCGGCCCATCCGCTCAAGACGGCGAGCGCGGCCACATTCGTCGTCGAAGAGCGCTTCACGCGCGACCAGGTTTACATCGCCGACGTTCTTCACCGGCACCGCCGCCGAGGTGACGCCGGTCCGGGAGCTCGACGACCGCGCGATCGGGACCGGGAAGGCGGGACGCACAAGAGCCCGTTACAGGCACGATCGCGGTCTCGCGGCGGGCGCGCAAGATGCCGCGTTGGTGCACGACGAGCCGCCGTGTGCTGGCATTAGGAACGGGCGAGATCCCGTGTGCTTTCTTCGCTGATTCAACAGCTTAGTCGCTGTCGATGACCCCGACGGGGAGCACGCCGCTGGTCCTGCTCTTGCTGAACTCGCCTCTGATGCTCGCCTTGTTTGCGCTCCTCGCCGCGCTGCTGGTGGCCACACCCGCCGAGGCGGCAGACCGGACGTTCGTCTTTTCACCCGCGGACGTCGTGTCGATGATCGAGGCGTTCAACGCCGAGATCCTCGCGCGCTCGGGGTCGTTCGGTCGCGACATCGCCATCCGCGGCGACCGCGTTCGCTTCTTCGGCCGCAGCTGCCCGGCCTTGGCCGATGGCGCCCACGTCATCAGCCGCGTGCGCATTCTCGACAGCGCCGACCATGCCGGCGTCCTCGCGGGAAAGAGCAACAAGCCCAACCCCGATCTCGCGACCGCCCTCAAGTCGATGGACGTCGCGTCGTGGACGTCGCCGGCCGCGGCGCGCACGAGTGTGGCCGGCTGGACGACGGACACGTCCGACCCGGACGCGGCGGGGTTCGTGCTCGCCGGGTTCGCGAACGGCGACCCGACGGGCGCGATCGGCATCGCGCAGCTCACCGACGCTACGCCGAAGTTCCTCGTCCAGCTCGACCTCGCGGCGCCGATCACCGGCGATCCGGCGTCGCTCGTCGTCGCCATCACGACCGAGCTGCCGCCGACGCGGCCGGGAAAGATGCCGAAGCGCGGCGAGTGCTTCGTCGTCGTCTCCGCGTATCCGGCCGACCTGCAGACGCTCGTCGATCTCCTCGCCCGCTCGCCGATGCCGGACACGTTGCGTGCGACGTTGTCGCAGCTCCTGGACGACGCCGCCACGTCGCTCGCGGCCGGCAACCCGGGGTCGGCGGCGACCTCCGTGAAGAGCTTCGCGGTGACGCTCGCGCGCGCGATCGGCACCGGAATCGACGACACCGCGGCCGAACGGCTCGTGCTTCGCGCGCTCCTCGTGAACGATGCGCTCCGGCTCTGACACGCGGGTGCCCACGACGCCGCGCCCCGGCGCGTTCGCGGCGCGGCTCGTCGCCGTCTTCGCGCTCGTCGTCGCCGTCGTCGCGCCGCCGGCGGCACGCGCGGAGCTGCATACGTTCCAGTTGACCGTCGGCGACGCGTTGGCGAGCGTCGACAAGTACAACGCCTACCTGGTGTCGCTCGGGAAGCACGTTCACGGGGTGAAGCTCATTCCCGGCGGCACGACGTTCGCGCGCCAGAGCTGCGCCGGTTTCGGCTCGGTCTTTCAGCTCGGCTCCGTCACGATCCTGTCGAGCCCATCGGTGCTGACGAGCATGCCCGCGCTCGTCGGTTCGAACAGCACGTCGAAGGGGAAGGTTCCGAAGGCGCTCGCGACGGTCTTCACGACGGCTGGCGTGCAGGCGTGGACGGTGCAGGGCACCGCGGAGACGAACCTGCGGTCCTGGAGCGTCGTTCCCGCGGATGGCCGCGTGCAATTCGCCGCGGACGCGATCACGAAAGGCACTGGCGACGACGGCCTCCTCGGCCCCGAGTACGGCGACGGCATCTTGCGCTTCAGCGTCGATCCGAACGGGTTCCCGGATCAGTTCGGCCGCTACCGTCTCCTGCTCGAGCTGTACGGCCGCACGTCGTCACGCGACGGCGCGCTGGTGAAGGCAGGCGATCGCCGGTGCTTCACGTTCGTCGATCTCATGCCCGTCGATTTCAACGCGTTCAATCAGCTCGCCCACGCGACCGTCCTCAATGGGCGCCTCTTGCGCTCGATTCTCGAGCCGCGGTTCGACGTCGTGTGGACGGATCTCACGCAGGACAACCTGGTCGACGCGATCGACAAGCTCACGATAATCGCGGGCGCGATCGTGTCGCACGCGCCGGAGCTCATCGACGTCTCGACGGCGAGGTTCCTCGCGGACGCGACCTACCGCGTGCGCAGCGGGCTGCTCTTTTCGCCGGTGAGCGCGGTATGCGGCAACGGCATCCGCGAAACCGGCGAGGCGTGCGACGGAAGCGACCTCGGCGGCTTCACCTGCACGACCGCGGGATTCGGACCCGGGACGCTCGCGTGCACCGCGGATTGCAGGCTCGACACCAGCCAGTGCGGCGGACCTCCCGTGTGCGGCAACGGTATCGTCGAGGGCACCGAGGAGTGCGATGACGGCGCCGCCAACTCCGATACAAAACCCGACGCCTGCCGTACCAACTGCAAACGCGCCTATTGCGGCGATGGCGTCATCGATTCGTACGAGGATTGCGAAGGAAACAAGCTGAACGGCGAGACCTGCGTGAGCCTCGGGTATTCGAGCGGTACGCTGCACTGCGACCCCGAGGATTGCATCTTCGACGATAGCCATTGCAACGACTGAGAAGGGAGCCCACTCGATGCGGCTACTTCGGTGGAGCGCGACGCTCTGTGCAATGGTGACCGTCGGATTCGCGGCGCACGCGTTCGCGGCGCCGCGCGCGTACATCGCGAATCACGGCGACGACACGGTGTCGATCGTCGACACCGCGACGAATCTCGTCGTCGGAACCATTCCGGTCGGCCACCGCCCGTACGGCGTTGCCGTCGACCCCGAGGGCGCGCACGTCTTCGTCAGCAACCTCGGCGACAATACGGTCTCGGCGATCGCGACGAACAAAAATAATGTCGTCGACATTCCGGTCGGTGACACGCCGACGGGGGTTGCCATCAAGTTGCCGGGAACCCGCATCTACGTGTCGAACCGCAATGACAAGACCGTCTCGGTCATCGACGCGACGACGAGCCAGGTCGTGACGACGATTGGAGTCGGCACGGGACCGATGGGGATCGCCGTGAACCCCGCCGGCACGCCGGCATACGTGGTGAACCGCGCCGATGATTCGATGTCCGTGATCGACACCCGCACGAACGAGGTGCTGACGACGATCAGCGTCGGCTCGAAGCCCACGCACGTTGCGGTGAGCCCGGCGGGGGACAGGCTCTACGTCACCGACAACACGGGAGCGACCGTGTCGATCGTGAACGCGACGACGCTCGAGGTGACCGGCACGATCAGCGTCGGCGCGTATCCCGAGGGCGTCGCGTTCAGTCCCGACGCGCCGCGCGCGTACATCGCGAATCACGGCGACGACACGGTGTCGATCGTCGACACCGCGACGAATCTCGTCGTCGGAACCATTCCGGTCGGCCACCGCCCGTACGGCGTTGCCGTCGACCCCGAGGGCGCGCACGTCTTCGTCAGCAACCTCGGCGACAATACGGTCTCGGCGATCGCGACGAACAAAAATAATGTCGTCGACATTCCGGTCGGTGACACGCCGACGGGGGTTGCCATCAAGTTGCCGGGAACCCGCATCTACGTGTCGAACCGCAATGACAAGACCGTCTCGGTCATCGACGCGACGACGAGCCAGGTCGTGACGACGATTGGAGTCGGCACGGGACCGATGGGGATCGCCGTGAACCCCGCCGGCACGCCGGCATACGTGGTGAACCGCGCCGATGATTCGATGTCCGTGATCGACACCCGCACGAACGAGGTGCTGACGACGATCAGCGTCGGCTCGAAGCCCACGCACGTTGCGGTGAGCCCGGCGGGGGACAGGCTCTACGTCACCGACAACACGGGAGCGACCGTGTCGATCGTGAACGCGACGACGCTCGAGGTGACCGGCACGATCAGCGTCGGCGCGTATCCCGAGGGCGTCGCGTTCAGTCCCGACGGCACGCGCGCGTACGTGGTGAACAGCGGGCCGGAGACGGTGTCGGTCATCGATACGGCGCTCGAGACCGTCATGGCCAACGTCCCCGTCGGCGCGAACCCCGAGGACGTGGCGGTGGTCCCCGATGACGCCCGCGTCTACGTCCTCAACCGTGGCGAGCACTCGATCTCGGTGATCGACGCCGGGAACAACCACGAGATCGACAGCGACGGTGACCCGACGAACGGGCTGACGCGCATCGCCGTCGGTGGCGCGCCCGTTGCGCGCGGCGATGCCTTCGCGCCGGCGCTCGCGCCGCCGCGGTTCACGAAGCTCGCCATCGCATGCCAGGCGACGATCGCGAAAGAAGCGCGGGGATTCGTCACGCTCGACACCGCCACGCGCGCCTCATGCCTCACCACGATCATCAAAGACGTCGCTAAGGGAAAGGGCACGCAAGCGGACGAGGCGACGTGCACGCTCGCACTCGACCTCCAGAGCGCCGGCTCTATGCTCGGCGAAGCGCGGACGAAGGCGCACGATACGATCGTGAGGCAGTGCACCGGCGTCGGCGTCGCGGCGGTGAACCGCCCGTGCGCGCGCGAGGCAGCGTCGCTCTTGGAGGCGATCGACTGCATCCTCGATCAGCACGAGACCCGCGTGCAGCAGATGATCGCCGACGTGTTCACGGGTGATGAATCCACCCCGATGTCGAAAGCGGCCGGCACGTGTCAGACGGCGCTGGTGAAAGGTGCGACTCAGCTCGCCTTGAAGGAGCACGCGCAGCTCGACGATTGTCTGATCGGCCTGCTGAAGAGCGCCGCGAAGCCGAAAGCCTTGGCGGCTGCGATCGTGACGTGTCGGAAGAAGCTCGACCCGCGGAACTCGAGAGCCGTCGTGCCGAAGCTGCACATCACGGCGCTCGCGAAGATCGCCAAGAAGTGCGGCGGCGTCGCGCCTGCTGACATCGGTGCGCCGTGCGATCCGTCGGCGACGGCGATCACGCAGACGGCGGCGTGCGTGTTCGCCAGCCAAACGATGCGCGTCGAGAAGATGGTCGCGGCGGAGTTCAACGATGCGTGCCCGATGTTGACGGGCGCTGGGGTTGGTCAGGCGTACCCGAATGTCTGTTCCGGTCACTGACGCCGCGGGATCGACGAGGTGCGACGTTCGTCGCGACGTTCTTAAAGGATGCGCCGGCGCGAAGCGCGCGGCGCCACCTCGTTTGTCCGCGACTACCGTGGAGCAGGCGGGGGAGCGTGGCCCAGATGCAAGGCGCGACCGAGTGAGCGCGGAGGCATAGCGGGAGCTATGCCGCACCCTCGTCAAGCGAGGGCAAGCAAGCGAACGAGGGAGCAACGCAGCAGATGGGCCGCGATCGCCCGCCTGCGGTGGTCGAGCCTAGCGCTTGCCGCCTTTGGCGCGCGCGCTGAGCCGTACGATCCGCGCCGGCTCCGCGCCATGCGCGCGCGGGCGACGTTCGTCCATCAGCCGGTCGTACTTCATGCGCAGGAGCGTATCGCGCATGCAGTCCGGATCGATGCCGAGCGCCTCACAGACGTTGTTGAAGGAGAAAGGCCAGTTCCAATCCCGCGTGCGTATCCAGCGCTCCGCTTGCCGCGACAGCATGCGCGGCCGCGCGCGCGTCGTCCGAAAATACTCCTGGAAGCAGCGGATCGCGTCCTCGAGGACGGCGAGCATGAGCGCCTTCTCGGGCGAGAAGTCGCTGTCGCGTCGCGGGCCGTCGAAGAACTGTTGCGGTAGGATGACGTCCGGTCCGAGGACGTCGCTCAGACTGTCGCGTACCGAGAAGCGCCGTGCTGCGTCGCCGGCATTCTCGGCCAACGACTCGAGTGACATCCCTCCCTCGACCTGGCTCTTCATCGCGGCTCCTCTCGCGTCCCACGGGACGGCTGCTCTGGCCCCGCATCTCGGGGCACGTGCGTGTCCGTCCGAGCAAGGCGCAGGCCACGGGCATGCAGACGCGCAATTGTCGTGATGGAGGCGGTTTCGTCGCCGTCGTCGGAGCACACAGCATCGTGCAACGGTACAAACTTGACACTCGACCACTCGTTTCGACCGGAAACGTGACGCGCCAGTGCCAAAATGGGCCTTGACAGTGCGCCGCACGACGCGCCCGTGTACGCGGTCAAGTTCCTGACCGAGAGCGCTGCGACACGGGTTCGTTCGCCCGCGTAATTTGCGCCGGCGCAGGTCGCGTGGTACCCATCCACCGCGTCCAGACGTCGCGGGGCGTGGCGCAGCCTGGTAGCGCACACGCTTGGGGTGCGTGTGGTCGCCGGTTCAAATCCGGCCGCCCCGACTCGAGCACGGACGCACGTGATTGGTGTCGCGACCCGGAGTGCATCCGGGTCGCTGCCGACGTCACCTGCAGCCGCACCGCGGCGTCGATTCACGTTGTCATTCGCCGCCGCTTGGCATACCGTACCGACGATTTCCCGGCGGGATGATGGAGGAGGTGAGGGGAGAGGGGGAACGATCCCGGCGCCCGCGGCGTCTCTAGGTCGCCCGTCCCACCCGCATGATCATCCTCGTCTGTAACGACGACGGCATCCGCTCCGAGGGCGTTCAACGGCTGGCGCGCGCCGTCGAGTCGCTCGGCGAAGTGTACGTCGTCGCGCCCGACCGCGAGCAGAGTGCGGTCAGCCATTCGCTGACGTTGCACCGCCCGTTGCGGGTCGAGCAGATCGCGCCCCGCCAGTACGCGGTCGACGGCACGCCGACCGATTGCGTGAACCTCGCGGTCTCCGGGATCTTGCCGGCGCGTCCCGAGCTCGTACTGTCCGGCATCAACAAAGGCGCCAATCTCGGCGACGACATCACCTACTCGGGGACGGTCTCGGCGGCGATGGAAGGCACGCTCCTCGGGATTCCGTCGATTGCGCTATCGCTCGTCGCCCGCGATGAGTTCGCGTTCGACGCCGCGGCCGA
>VBKW01000143.1 GCA_005879405.1 Deltaproteobacteria bacterium | reverse complement strand
GGTACGCGCATTTCGATCCATGCGATGCCCGGCAAATCAGGTGCCGCGCGACTTCGCATAGTGTGTGGTAGGGCGCTCCGTCGCGGCGACGCCCCGTATCGACTACGCCAACGGCACAGCCCGCGCCGTGGCGCGATACGCCGACCGCGGGCGACCGTCGCTGCCGACCAAAGTCTGGCCGGGCCGGCGGAGGAGCGACCGCGCGAGGGCAGCCGGACGAGGGGAAGAGCGGCCGCGCGAGCGCAGCGCCGCCGGGTGAGTCCGTGCTCCCCCGGGCGCTCTTCCACGACGTCGCACACGCGGTCGGGTCCGAGGCGTCTCAAGTTTCCGGTGACCATCGACGATAACACCCAGCGAGCGGAACGACGCGGGTTTCAAGCGGGGTGGCCCCCTTTCGCGTTCGTCCGAAACACAAACGAGCCCCGTCCACGGACGAACGGGATCGAAACCACGGAGGATTCAGATGGCTCTCACGATCAATTCGAACGTCGCTTCGCTGAATGCGCAGCGACACCTCGCGGAGACCACGTCGTTGCTCAACAAGTCGATCGAGCGACTGTCGTCGGGTCTCCGCATCAACTCGGCGTCCGACGACGCTGCAGGCCTGGCGATCGCCGACAAGCTGCGTGCCGACAGCCGTATCGCCAGCCAGGCGATCCGTAACGCGAACGACGGCATCAGCGCGCTGAGCATCGGCGAGCAAGCGCTCGGCAAGACCGGCGACGTCATCACCCGTCTCGCCGAGCTCGCCTCGGAAGCGGCCTCGGGACTGATCAGCGACTCCCAGCGAAGCGGTATCCAGGCCGAGTTCACGGCGCTCGTCTCCGAAATCGACCGGATCTCCAACACCACGTCGTTCAACGGCGTGAACCTGCTCTCCGGGGGCACCAGCGTCGCGCTCCAGGTCGGCCTCGACGGCTCCGCCAACAGCCGCATCTCGTTCACGACCATCGACGGGTCGGCGAGCGGCATCGGCCTCTCCGGCATCTCGGTGTCGTCGTCCGCGGCGGCACAGTCGGCCCTCGGCGCCATCACCTCGGCGATTGCGCTCATCGCGACGAAGCGTGGCACCTTGGGATCGATCGAGAGCCGCCTCAACACCGCGATCGACAACCTGCGGGTGGCGAGCCAGAACTTCCTCTCCGCCGAGTCGCGCATCCGCGACGCCGACGTGGCGGAGGAGACGGCGAACCTCACGCGTAACAGCATCCTGCAGCAGGCCGGCGTCGCCGTCTTGGCGCAGGCGAACCAGCAGCCCGCGTTGGCGCTGCAGCTGCTGCGGTAACGAGTCACGAACGAGGAGGCGGGACGGGCATCATGCCCGTCCGCCTCCGTAAGCGAGAGAGTCCATGGGCATCGGCAACGGGGGAACGCCGCCGCTCACGGCGGTGCACGGCGTCGTCGAGGCGCACACGCGCGACGGCGACGGCAAGTCGCCGCCTCCGGCGCAGCAGCACCCCGAGCAGAAGGATCCCGCGGCCGCCGGCGCCGCCGAGAACGAGCCCACCGGGCCGAAGTCGATCCGGTTGCCGGAGTTTGCGAACTACGAGCTGTCCTTTCGGCTCGACGAGGAAGGGGGGCGGGTGGTGGTGCAGGTGATCGACGCGAAGACGGGAGAGGTCGTGCGGACGCTGCCGCCTGAGGATCTCGGCGCGAAGCTGAAGCGGCTCCCCGACGGGCGCGGCGTCCTCCTCGACCGCGAGGGCTGAGCGGATGGCGGACATCACCGTCGGCGGCCTCGCGACCGGTCTCGACACCAACAAGATCATCGACCAGCTGGTGGCGCTCGAGCGCCGCCCCCTCGACGCGCTCTCTGCGCAGCGCGACACCATGGCGGCGCGGCAGACCGCGCTGCAGACCTTCAACACGAAGATTCTCGCGTTCCTCACCGCCGTCGACACCGTCCGCGACGGCAGCGACGTCATCGGCCACAGCGCGACGTCGAGCGACGAGACGGTGCTCACCGCCAAGGCGACCTCTGGCGCCGCGGTCGGCACGACCGACATCACCGTGCTCGACTTGGCGCGCGGCGCGATCGCGACGTCGGCGAACGGCAAGGGCTCTGCGGCGGCGACCGTCGCCGCAGGCACCGGCAGCTTCGTCTTCAAGGTCGGGAGCGGCGACAACCAGACGGTGGCGATCGACGCCACGACGACCCTGCAAGGGCTCGCGAACGCGATCAACGGCAAGGACGCCGGCGTGAGCGCCTCGGTCGTGAACGCCGGGACGGCGGCGGCGCCCGACTACCGCTTGCGCATCGCCTCGACGGACACCGGCACCTCACACGACATCACGATCGTCACCGACGACACGAACCTCGGCGTCGCGGTCACGCAAGCGGCGGCGAACGCCCGCTTCACGGTGACGGGCTTCGCGGATCCGCTGGTCCGTGAGCACAACACTTTCGACGACGTGATCCCCGGCGTCACGCTGTCGCTCGTCGGGAAAGGCGGCCCGACGACGGTCGGCGTGTCGACGGACGTCGCCGCCGCGACCGCCAACGTGCAGAAGGTCGTCGACGCATTCAACGACGTCGTCAACTTCGTCGCCAGCCAGAGCCAGGTGACGCAGGACACCTCGTCGACCGATCATTCCGTCGCCGCGGGGCCGCTCGCGTTCGACGGCACCGTGCGCACCATCCTGTCCAGCCTGCACAGCGTGGTTTCGGGCGCGGTGAGCGGGCTCGAGGGCGGCTACACGGTGCTGTCGCAGGTCGGCATCACCACCAAGCGCGACGGCACGCTCGGGTTCGACACCGCGAAGTTCACGAGCGCCGTCACCGCCGATCCGGGCGCGGTCGCGACGCTCTTCGGCGGCGCAGGCGCCGTCGGTGGCGTCGCCGACCGTGTGCACGATTTTCTCACCGTGTTGACGCGCTCGGGCGGACTCATCGACATCGACGCGAAGAGCATCACCGATCAAATCACCAATATCGACGACCAACTCACCGCAGGGCAGCGCCACCTCGACGATTTCGAGGCCAACCTGCGTGCGACGTACACGAATCTCGAGCTCTTGGTGAACAATCTCCAAGCGCAGGGCAGCTATCTCACGGCGCTCACGAATCTCGGAGGGAGGAACGGATGATCGGCGCGCAATCGACGGCGGCGCGATACCAGCAGGCGCAGGTTGGGACGGCGGACCGCGGCCGCCTGCTGCTCCTCATGTTCGACGGCGGCTTGAAGTTCCTGGCGCAGGCGCGCGCCAATCTCGCCGCGAACGACATCGGTCGCTTCGGGTACGACCTCGGCCGCGCGCAGGCCATCATCGCCGAGCTGCTCCACACGCTCGACCACGCCGCCGGTGGTCAGATCGCCGCCGACCTCGAGCGCCTCTACCAGTTCATGCTGCAGCACCTCGTCGAGGCGAACCGGCAGAAGAGCGTGCGCCACCTCGACCAGGTCTCGCGTCTCCTCGACATCGTCGCGAGCGCGTTCCGCGACATCCTGCGGCACGGCGTGCCGGTGGTCGATGCCGCCTGATATCGCCGACGCACCAGCTTCCGCTGCCGCTCGCGCGCGCGCGGCCGAAGCGGTCCATCGCGAGATCGCCGCCGTGTACGATGCACTGGAGACGCATCTCGCGGCCGCGTCGTGGGACGACGCGGCGGCGCTGGTGCCGCGGCTCGAGGCGCTCGAGGCGGATCTCCGTCCGCTCGCGGACGCGCGCCGGCTCGCGACCGCCGACCAGGCCGCGCTCTGGGCCGCAGCCGACGCGCTCGCGGGCGCGATCGAGCGCCGCCGCGCGGCGGCGCTGCGTCTCACGAGCGCGGTGCGCGCGGCGACCGCGGCGCGCCTCGGCGCGTTGCACGCGAGCCGCGCGCGCGCGGCGCGCTATCGCAGCGCGGCCGCGGACGCTGTGTTCGCCTCCCGCCGCGCCTGAGGGTACTGGAGCGATTTGCGTCGCCATACTTCGTTGCTCGGTCGCTCCGCTGCTCGGCGTAGCGCTGCTACGCCTGCGCTGCTTGTCCTCGCTTGACGAGGGCTCACTTCCCTCGCGCCTCGTCGGGCTCGCAACTCGACCCAGTACCCGCCGCGCCGCTCTGGCCTGCAACTCGACCCCGCCGCGGCCGCTCTGGCCTGCAACTTGCCGCCGTCCTATCGGCAGCGAAGCGACGCGGTGACGCCGCAGGGACGGGTGCTCGGGCGGCTGTCAATTCGCTGACGGCGGCGCGACGGCGGCACAGATTTCCGGCCGCGGCATGCGGCGACCCGTCGAGCGGCGGAAACATGTCGCGCACTTCGAGCACGAAATCCCGTGGCATTCGTCTTGCTCCTTTCGCCGGCGGCGGAGGCGGGGAGGACTGAGGAGAAGGGGGTTCGGGGGGCCGCCTCGCGGTAATGCCGCGAGGCGGCCGTGCTCGCCCGGGAGACGGCATGGCGGCCACATCACCGTCGGCGACGGTCTCCACCGTCTCCGGCGCACACGACACGCGGGCGCGGAGCGGACGCGGCCCGCAGGTGCTCTTTCAAGCGCGCGCGAGTCTCTTCACGCACCCCGGCGGTGACACCGTCGTCGTGCGACGCTTGATGGCGACGCTCGCGCGCCTCGGCGCACGCGTCCAATTCACCACCGAGCGCGGCGTCCCGCCCGGCACCGACGTCGTGCACACGGTCAACTTCGCCACTCCCGAGACGACGCGCGCGTTCGCCGAGGACGCCGCGCGTGCCGGCGCGCCGCTCGTGGTCACGACGCTGTACGAGGACTGGCCGCGCTTCGCGGCACCGTCGCTCGCGGTCGCGCAGCTCTTCGCGGCGAGTGCCGACGCCGATGGGAGACGGCGCACCGCCCTCGATCGCGACGCGCTCGCCGCGACCCTGCGTCGCGTCCGCAACGCACCCCCCGCGCGCAAGGCGGTGAACGACGTCACCGCCGGCGTGGCGCGCGTCCTCGTGTGCTGCAGCGAGACTGAGCGCCGGCACGTCGCCGCCGACTATCCGCAGGCGCGCGACGTTCGGGTGATCCCGTTCGGCGCCGACCTCCACACCGAGGAGGCGCCGCTTCCCGACGGCACGTTCGCCGCGGCCCACGAGCTGCGCGACTACGTGCTCTGCGTGGGGCGTCTCGAGACCCGAAAGAACCAGCTGATGCTGCTCGAGGCATTGCGCGACGACCCGCGACCGGTCGTCCTCGTGACCGGCGGCGTCTCCTACCAGCCGGAGTACGCCCGTCTCTGCGCGGGGTTCGCGCGCCGCGGCCGGACGCTGCTCCTCGCGCGGCTGCCCTCGGTCATGCTGGCGGCGGCATTTCGCGATGCGGCGGTGCATTGCCTGCCGAGCTGGTACGAGCTCCCGGGTCTGGTATCGCTCGAGGCGGCGCTGCACGGGACGCGCGTCGCCGCGTCGGGATGGGGCGCGATCGAGGACTATCTCGGCGACACGATCGCGTACCTCGAGCCCGCCGATCCCGCGAGCATCCGCCGCGCGGTCGAGACCGCGCGGGCGCTCGATCCCGAACGCGCGGCGGCACGCGCCCGCGAGTTCACGTGGGCGCGCAGCGCCGCGGCGACGCTCGCCCTCTACGCGGAGCTCGCCCCGACCGTGGGCGCGTCGGCGCCGGCGGCCGTGATTCCCCACGCGGTCAGGGCGGACGCGGTCACCGCGACGCCGTCCAGCGCGCTGCTCGGCGCGGCGCCGGCGCGTGCAAACGGCACCGTAGCGCCGGCGCACGCCGTGACCGCCTCCGATTCGACGACCCAGCTCGCGACGGCCGCGCTCGACGCCGCGACACGGGCGCGCGCCGCGGGCGCGTGGGACGACGCGCTTCGACACGTGGCGCGGGCCGCGGCCGCAGGCGCCGATCCGGCGGCGGTCGCCGAGTTGCGGGCGGTCGCCTTCACGTATCTCGAGCGCCTCGACGAGGCGGAGGCGCAATTCGCGGCGCTGCTCGGCAGCGCGGGCTATCGCGAGCGCGGCGAGGCCGGGCTCGGGATCATCGCGCTCCAGCGCGGCGACGACGCCACGGCGCGCGCCTGGCTCGAGCGCGCGATCGCCGCGGGCGGCACCGCCGACGCGTGGGCGGCGCTCGGGCTCTGTCTCGCACGGCTCGCGCAGACGGAGGATGCGTGGCGCGCCTACGTCGAGGCGCGGAGCCTCGACCCCGCACACCGCGCGGCATTGAGCGGGCTCATCACGCTCGCGAGCGCGCTCGATCGTCTCGCCGAGCTCGAGACGCATCTCCGCGACTATCTCGCCCGTGTCGGCGACGACGCCGACGTGCGCGTCGCGCTCGCGAGCTGCCTCTACGCCGCCGGACGGACGGAGGAGAGTCGAGCGACCGTGCGCGACGTGCTGCGCGATGCGCCGGCGCACACGCTCGCGCGCTCCCTCGAGCACGAGCTCGCTTCGTGACGCTGCGCGGGGAGAACGAGCGCGTCCTCGCGGCACGCGTCCCGGCGCTCGTCGCGGCAATCGCCGCCGCGGAGGTCCCGCCGACGCACGTGATCGCACAGGCCGCGTCGGGGGCGCCGCTGCTCACCGTTGCCGGCGTTCCGCTGCAGCATCGCGGCGATCCGGCGCAGGACGGGGTGCGCTGGGCGCGCGGTGCCGCCGACCGCTTGGCGGCGGCGGGCGCGACGCGTGCTGTCGTCGTCGGTCTGGGACTCGGCTACCACGTCGAGGCGCTGGCGGCGCGCTTCGCCGGCACCATCGTCGTCGTCGAGCCCGACCTCGCGATCTGGCGCGTGGCGCTGGCGACCCGCGACCTGAGCGCGTTGCTCGCCCGCATCGAGATCGTCACGAGCATCGAGCCGCCGGCGACGTCGGAGCCGGGCGCCGGCGACACGGTCGGCGCGCCGTCGGAGGCGAGGTCGAGCGGCACCGGGCGACGCCCGCGGGCCGGCGAACGCACACGCGTCCTCGGCTACGCACCGGCGCTCCTCGTGCCCGGCGACGCCTACCGCCGCGCGCTGACCGCTTGGCAAGCATCGGCGACGCATCTCGGCATGCGCCTCAAGATCCTCGTCGTCTCGCCCATGTACGGCGGCTCGTGGCCGATCGCCGGCTATGCCGCGCGCGCGCTCGCCACGCTCGGGCACGAGACGCACCTCCTCGATCTGAGTCCGTTCCACGACGCGTTTCGCGCCCTCGAACGCTTCGGTGCCCGCCGCGCGCGTCGGAGCGCGCTCGAGAACCGCTACTGCGAGACGCTCGGCGACGGCGTCGTCGCCGCGGTCGAGGCGATCGAGCCCGACGTGGTGCTGGCGCTCGCGCAAGCGCCGCTCGGCCCGGCGGCGCTCGACGCGATCGCCGCCGCGGGCGCGGTGCGCGTGCTGTGGTTCGTGGAGGACTACCGGGTGTTGACGTACTGGCGCGCCGTCGCCGCGCACTACGACTACGTGTTCACGATCCAAGAGGACGAGTGCCTGGCCGCGCTCGGCGCCGTCACCGCCGCGCGGGTGGCGTACCTGCCGTGCGGCTTCGATCCGGAGATCCATCGGCCGCTCAGCCTCGATGCGGCGGCGCGCGCCGAGTACGCGAGCGAGGTTGCGTTCGTCGGCGCCGGGTACCGCAATCGCCGGCTCGCGTTTCGACGCTTTCTCGACACGGATGTTCGCATCTGGGGCAGCGACTGGGCCGGCGCCGCCGATCTCGCGCGCGTCGTCCAGCGCGGCGGCGCGCGCATCACGACCGAAGAGTCAGTGCGCATCTTCAACGCCGTCGACGTCAACCTGAACCTGCACTCGTCGACGTATCACGACGGTGTCGATCCGCGCGGCGACTTCGTCAATCCACGCACGTTCGAGCTCGCCGGCTGCGGCGCCTTTCAGGTCGTCGACCGCCGGTCGCTGCTGCCGCCGCTCTTCGACGAGCGCGAGCTCGCAATCGCCGCGACCGTCGCGGAGATGCGCGAGCTGACCCGCCACTACCTGGCGCACCCAGAGGAGCGGGTGCCGATGGCGGATCGCGCCCGCCGCCGTGCGCTCGCCGAGCACACGTACGGCCATCGCGTCGAGCGTCTGCTCGGCACCGTCATCGGCCACGAGCAGGACCGCTTTCTCGGCCGCGCCCGCGTGGCGACGGTCGGCGACGTCGTGCGCGGCGAGGGTCGAAGCGCGCTCGGCCGCTTCCTCGACCGCTTCGATCCGACGACGCCGTTCGCGCTCGATCGCCTGGTCGCGAGCATCGTCGAGCACGATGGCGCGCTCGAGGAGCCGGAGGCGATCCTCCTCTTTCTGCACCAGTTCGACGAGATGTACCTGCGCGAGTACCGCGCATGAGCGCGCGGCGAGCCACACGGGCCTTGATCGTCAACTTGACCCGGTTCGGCGATCTCCTGCAGACGTCGCCGGCGATCGCGACCTTGCGGGCGCATCACCCCGGTGTCGAGGTGACCCTCCTCGCCGAGCGCAACTTCGCCGACGTCTGCGACGACGTCCCCGGCGTCGATCACGTGGTCCGCGTCGATCTCGACCGCCTCGGCGGTCTCATGCTGCGCGGCGGCGCCGCGCTCCTCGACGGCTATCGCTACGTCGAGGAGGTGCTCGCCGAGCTGCGCGCCGCCGACTACGACGTCGCGCTCAACTACTCGAGCTCGCGGATGACGGCGGTCTTCATGGGTCTCCTCGGCATCCGCGACGTGCGCGGCTGGTCGATGACGCCGGACGGGTTTCGCGTGATCCATCATCCGTGGGCGCGGCTCTTCGCGACGATGTGCCTCAACCGTCGCGTCGCCGCCTTCAACCTCGTCGACTACTACCGGGAGATGGCGGGCGGGGGCGGCGGCGTCGAGCCGCTGCGCTACGTCGTGCGCGAGGACGCCGAGCGGGCGGCGGCGGCGCTGCTCGCCGACGCCGGCGTCCGCGACGGCGTGCCGCTCGTCGGTTTGCAGCTCGGTGCCAGCCGCGAGATCCGCCAGTGGCCGGCGGCGGCGTTCGGCGCGCTCGGCCGGGCGCTCGCCGGCGCCGGCCATCGCGTCGTGCTGGTCGGCGGCCGCGGCGACCGCGCGCTCGCCGCGGCGGTCGCGGCGGAGATCGGCGGCGGCGTCGTCGACGCCTGTGGCAAGACCGGCATCGCCGAGCTGGGAGCGCTGCTACGCCGTCTCGACGCCCTCGTCACCGGCGACACGGGGCCGATGCACATGGCGGTCGCGGTCGGGACGCCCGTCGTCGGACTCTTCTTCGGCCCGGCGTCGCCGTTCGACACCGGCCCGTATGCGCCCGACAACGTCGTGCTGCACGCGAATGCGCCGTGCGCGCCCTGCGATCACAACGTCACCTGTTTGCAGCCGTTCTGCCGCACCGAGATCGAGCCGCAGTTGGTCGCGGCGGTGGTTGGCGCGCGCCTCGCCGGCGACTGGGCGACACTCGATCGCCTGGCGCAGACGACGGCGACCGCGCGTCTCTACCGCACGGCCTTCGACGCCGACGGCCGCTACCGCTGCGATCTCCTCGGCACGCGGCCCGCACGCGCGGAGGACGAGCTGCGGCGCGCCTATCGCGCGACCTGTCTCGCGCTGCTCGCGAACGCGCCGCTGCCGCGGCCGCAGGCGGCGAGGGTCGATGCGGCGCCGTTCAGCGGCGTAGCGCAGCTGGCGCGCGACGGCAGCGCGCTGGCCGCGAGACTGCGGAGAGCGGTCGGTCGCGAGCCGTTCGAGGAGATCGCCCGCCTCGGCCGCGAGCTCGACGCGCTCGACCGGATGATCGCGGAGCACGGCGGCGCGCAGCCGGATACTGCGGTGCTGACGCAGATGTTCAAGTTCGGCAAGGAGAATCTCGAGGATGCGGACGTCGCGACGCTCGCGGCCGCGACCCGCACCCTCTACGACGAGCTCGCCCGCGGGGCCGATTGCATGACGACGCTGCTCGGCGGCGCCGCCATCGAGGAGGAGAGCGACGATGGACGTCTTCATCAATGAGCGCGCGGTGGGCGCGGTCGAGGCGGTGGGTGCGACGGTCGGCGAGATGATCGAGGCTCTCGGCGTCCACGTCGACCCGGACGAGATCGTCACGACCGTCGAGATCGACGGTATCACCTTCAGCGCCGGCGACGAGGAGCGTTACGCGCGGCGCGGCGCCGGGAGCGTGCGGCGGCTGGTGCTCGGCACGTCGACGCCGGCGGCGTTCGCGCGCTGCATGCGCGCCGAGCTGGCGGCGGCCGTCGAGGTCGTCGCGTCGAAGGTCGATCTCGTGGTCGCCCACTTCGCCGCCGGCGACGATCGCGACGCCAACGCGCTCCTGGCGGCGCTGATGGAGGAGCTGCGTCTCGCGCTCGTCCTCGAGCAGCAGGTGGCGACGCTCGACGGCGCCGTCGTGCCCGAGGCCGTCGAGCCGGTGCAGACCGTCGCTCCTGCGCTGCTCAGCGCGCAAGAGCGGCGCGCCTGGGGTGAGCTGTCGACCCTGCTCGCGCACGAGCTCGCTCCCGCGCTGCGCGCCTGGAGCCGGGCGGAGTCGAGTCTCGCCGGCGACCCCGCGAGCGCGGCGCCGTCGTCAACCTTCTGACGGTCGCGCCGGCCAAAAGCCTGGCCGTCCGCGGCGCGACGGAGGAAATGCGTCGCGATTTCCATCGCTCGATCGCGACCGGGTGCGGCACGAGCGTTGCTCGACCGGCAATTTTTTCCTGGTATGCGGTCACTGGGACGACTCGCTCTGTCCGTGCTCGTGCTGCTGCTCCTCACGGAGCGCGCGTACGGCGAGGCGCTCTTCGCTTCGCCGCCGCACTTCCTCACGTTGGAGGACCGCGAGGAGATCGTGTTCTTCATCAACGAGCCGGTCGTCGGCGCGATCGCGTCGCGCACCAGCTCGGGCGTCGAGGTCGTCGTGCCGCGGGCGCTCGTGGATCCGACGCTGTACACGACGACGTTCCGCGGCGACGACACGGCGACGATCGCGGGGACGCGCGTCGTCCTCGCGCCGGCGGCGCGTGGCAACGCCGCGATCCGCATCACGACCAGCGCGGCGCCGGCCGCCGTGCATGCCTATTCCGAGCGCGACCCGCCGCGACTCGTGATCGATCTCATCGCGGCGCCGCAGCCGACGCCGACGCCCGCCGGTAGAGTCGTCGCGCGCGCCGCCCGATCCGCCGTGCGTCCGGCGCCGGAGCAGGCTGTCGCGCCGCAGGCCGCTACCGCCATCAGCCGGCCGGCCGTTCTCGCGGCGCTCGCCGTCACGGCGCCGTCTGCTGCGCCGGCGAAGAACCCGAGCGCCGGCCGCGCACCGGCGCCGCAGGCGACGCCTCATGACGGCATCGCGTCGGCGGCTGCGGAATCTCGCGCGCCACTCGTGGCGCCGACGGCGGCGCCCCCGGCCGCGGCATCGGCGGAAGGCTCGCAGGCGCGCGACGGCCGGGCGGGGCCGAAACGGGCGTGCGCGTGGCGGCGGCTCGGCACCGTTGCGTGTTGCGCTCCCGATCCCGGAGCGCCGGCGTACGCGAGCCGTGCCGACCTCGCGGCGCTGGCGCGCGCGCTCGCGACCGCCGCCGACCCGGCGACGCTGCCGGCGATCGTCGGCGACGAGCCGGCCGCGCTCTACCTCGCGGCCGATCGCGAGCTCGCCGTGCGCGCGACGAGCGGGCGCGTGCTGCCGGCGATCGATCTCTACCGCCGCGCGCTTCGCGGCGCGCCGAAGTTCTTCGATGCGTCGCGCGCCCGTCTGAACATTGCGCTCGCGTACCGCGCGCTCGGCTTCGACGCCGAGCTGCAGGGCGTCGCGCAAGAGGCCGTGAAGGATCCGACGCGCCCGATCATCGACGCGTTGATCGGCGACGTCGCGCGCGAGCGCGACGCCGTCGAGCGTGCCCGCGACGCGTATGCGCGCGCTGCCGCGGGTGACGCGCTGGCCGTCTGCCTCGCGACGCGCGGCCGCGCGGCGCTCGTGCTGGGGACCGATCCGCCGGGCAACGCGTCGGCGCAAGTCGCGCGTCTGCCGGAGCTCTGCCCGCCCGCGATCCTCGCCGACCCGGAGACGATCCGGGTGCAAGCGCGGCAGCAGCTCGCCGACGGGCAGCCGCGGCGCGCGCTCACGATGCTGGACGCGCTGCGCTCCGCTCCCGACGCGCCGCCGAGCGGCGTCGTGCTCGCCGACATCGCCGCCGCGGCGGCCGCCGCCGGTGACGACGCGACGGCGCGCGCCCGCTGGACGGAGCTCGCCTCCGGCGGGTTCGGAGCGCGCCTCGCGGCGCGCGCGACGCTCGGGCTCGCGCAGCTCGACGTCGCGCGCGGCGACGACGCCACGGGCCTTCGCCGCCTCGACGGCCTCGGCTCGGCAAAAGCGCTCGACGAGCGCCGGCGCCTCGCGACCGAGGCGTTGACGCGGGCGCTTCGTCGCGGCGCCGACGTCGAGGCGGTGGCCATCGTCGCCGATCAGGGCCTCGCACCGGCGCTGCTCGCATCCGCGGATCAAATCGCGCTCGCGCGCAGCTACCGCGTCGTCGGCCTCGGGGTCGAGAGCGACGCGGTGCTGCGCGCGCTTGCCGAGCGGCTCGGCAAGGACGCGCCGGACGCGCTCTGGGAGGAACGGGGCGGGGCGGTGCTCGCGACGAATCCGCCGCAGGCGCTTGCCGTCGCCGACGAATGGTTGCGGACGCGTGGGAACGCGGCGCCGGCGGAGGCGACCGCCTTGCGCGCGCGGGCGCTCGCCGCGCTCGGGCAAGGTCGTGCCGCCGGCGAGAGCGCCGACGCCGCGGCGGCGCTCGATCCGGCGACGGCACGTACCGTTCGACTCGACGTCGCTCGGCGACTGCGGACGGCGGATCCGGCGGTCGCGCTGCGGCTCGCGCGGGCGGCCCTCGACGGTGAGCGCTCGCCGCCGCTCGCGGCGTCCGACACGGCCACGGCGCTCCGCATCGTCGCCGAGTCGGCGGAGGCGACGGGCGATGCTCCGGCGGCGCTCGCGGCGTATCGCGAGCTGACCGAGCGCTATGCCGATCAGTCGAGCGCCGAGGGCGCTCAGTACCGTCTGGCGCGTCTCGGTGCCGGCGACGGCGGCGCCGCCGCGCGCGCCGGGTACGCGGAGCTGGCGCGCAGCCATGACGCCCTCGAACGCCGCGTCGCGACCGCCGCGGAAACCTACGAGACGATCGTCAAGCCGTTCGAGAATCGCCGGGAGACGCCGTGAGCGTGGAAGCCGCCGTCGACCGCGTCGCACGACCGAGCGAGCGGCAGCTCGCCGAGCTGCACGCCGCGTTTCGCGTCTTCACCGAAGCGACGACGACGCTCGAGGAGCAGTATCGCGAGCTACAAGCCTACGCCGACGCGCTGCGGCTCGAGCTCGACGACAAGAAGCGGGCGCTCGACGCGAGCATCGAGCGGCAGCGGTGTCTCGAGACGCAGGCGCTGCGCCACGGCCGCCTCGCCGCGATGGGCGAGATGGCGGCGACGCTCGCCCACGAGGTGCGCAATCCGCTCGGCGCGATGGAGCTGTGCATCAAGCTCCTCGTCGACGAGGTGCGGGCGCAGCCGTCGGCGCTGCGGCTCGCGGAGCAGGTGGCGGGCGGCGTCGCCGATCTGAACCATCTGGTGACGAACATTCTCGACTACACCCGGCTGCCCGAGCCGCGTCTCGCGACGACGGACCTGGGCGCCCTCGTCGACGAGGTGCTCGCCGCGGCGGCGCCGGCGCTCGGCGACGTCACGGTCGAGCGTCGCGGTGCGCGCGCGGCCACCTGGCCGGTCGACCGGCGTCTCCTCGCGCAAGCGTTGCACAACCTCGTCCGCAACGCCGCGGAGGCGATGGCCGGAAGCGGGACGCTCGTGATCGCGCTCGAGCCGTCGCCGCGCTGGCTGCGGCTCGTCGTCGCCGACGACGGGCCGGGGGTTCCGGCGGCGAGCGCCGAGAGCGTCTTCACGCCGTTCTTCACCACGAAGGAGCGCGGCACGGGTCTCGGCCTCGCGGTCGCGCGCGCTGCCGTCGCCGCGCACGGTGGCACGCTGGCGCTGCGGCCGAGCGCGCGCGGCGCGACGTTCGTCCTCACGTTGCCGCATGCAGCGCCGAGCGGGCGCTGACGGGGAGTGATCATGCCTACGACGGAACGGATTCTGGTGGTCGACGACGAGAGCGGGATGCGCGTCGGATTGACGGAGGCGCTCGAGCGCGCCGGGTTCGCGGTGACCGCCGTCGACGGCGGCACCGCGGCGCTCGCGGCGCTCGCGGGCGGCGGCTACGCGCTCGTGCTCTCCGACATGCGCATGCCCGGCATGACCGGCGCCGAGCTGCTCGCCGCCGTGCACGCGCGGTCGCCCGGGTTGCCCATGGTGATGATGACGGCGTACGGCACCGTCGAGGATGCGGTCGCCGCGATGAAGGCGGGGGCGCGGGATTTCCTGACGAAGCCGTTTTCGCCGCAGGATCTCCTGCACCTCGTGCGCGGCATCCTCCGCGACGCGGGTGCGCCGTCGCCCGCGAGCAGCGAGCGCGGCAGCGCGCCGCGGCGCCTCATCGCCCGCTCGGCGGCGATGCGCCGCGTCCTCACGATCGCCGAGGGCGTGGCTGCGAGCCGCGCGCCGGTCTTGATCCAGGGCGAGAGCGGCACCGGCAAAGAGCTCCTCGCACGCCACATTCACGCGAGCGGTCCGCGCCGCGCGCAGCCGTTCGTCGCAATCAACTGCGCGGCGCTGCCGCGCGAGCTCCTCGAGAGCGAGCTCTTCGGCCACGAGCGCGGCGCGTTCACGGGCGCGATCGCGCGCAAGCTCGGGAAGTTCGAGGTCGCGAGCGGCGGCACGATCCTCCTCGACGAGATCAGCGAGCTCGAGCTGCCGCTACAGGCGAAGCTCTTGCGCGTGCTCCAGGAGCACGAGATCGATCGCGTCGGCGGCACCCGTCCCGTCGCGATCGACGCGCGCGTGATCGCGACCGCGAACCGTCCGCTCGGCCCGCTCGTCGCCGCCGCCGCGTTCCGCCGCGATCTCTACTACCGCGTGCACGTCATCCCGCTCACCGTGCCACCGCTCCGCGACCGCGGCGAGGACGTCCCCGCGTTGATCCAGCACTTCTGCGAGCGCTTCGGCGGCCCGCGTGCGCTCGCGCTCGAGCCGGAGGCACGCGCATACCTTCTCCGCCACACGTGGCCCGGCAACGTCCGCGAGCTCGAGCACGTCCTCGAGCGCGCGTCACTTCTCGCCGCCGGCACGGCGATCACGCTCGCCGACGTGGCGCTCGAAGACGACCTCGCACCCGAGCGTGCCGACATCGCCACGGGCGTCAGCGCCGCCGCCACCAGCGTAAGCGGCGATCTCCCGGCGTTGACCGTACACGAGATGGAGTGTCGCTTGATCCTCGAAACGCTCCGCCGTACCCGCAACAACCGCAGCCACGCCGCCAAGGTGCTCGGTATCAGCGTCCGCACGCTGCGCAACAAGCTAGCCGAGTACCGCGCCGCCGGCATCGTCGACGCCCGGCTCTGAGCCCGCGCCCGCGCCGGCATAGGCGCACCCGTTCTCGTCCTGCCGACGCCGCGAAGAACGTGCGCCCCCGCGCCGAGAGCGGTCGGCCGTCTGACACCGGCAAAACTTGCCGTCAGCCTTTTGACGGACGGAACGAAATGCCCGCGGCGACGAGGGCGTCGAGTGAGTGACGGCGCGAGCTTGGACGATCGCGTCCCGCAGTGCGCGCGCGCTCTCGTGGAATGCAACTTGCTCCCTCGGCACGCTCGAGAGGGTCAACCATGCGGATCTTCGGACCAGTCATCCAGGGCCTCGGCCAGGCCCTCGATCTGTACCAGGCGCGGCACCGCGTGCTCGCCGAGAACGTCGCGAACGCGGAGACGCCGGGATATCGGGCGCGCGATCTCGACTTCGGATCGGCGCTGGCGCGCGCGTTCGAGGCGAACGCGGAGCGTGGCGCGGCCGACGGCGCCGAGCCGATCGTCGATGTGCACGCGACGTTGAAGACCGACGGCAACTCGGTCGACGTCGACACCGAGATGTCACGGCTCTCGCAGAACGCGCTGAAGATCGTCGCGCTGTCGCAGATCATCGCGAAGAAGTACGCGGGGCTGCGCGCCGTGATCACCGACGGCAGGGCGTGATGGACACCGCGACGGCATTCGCGATCAGCGCCAGCGGACTGCGCGCGCAGCGGCTGCGCATGGACGTGATCGCGGCGAACCTGGCGAACGCCCAGAGCACCCGCACGCCCGCCGGCGGCCCGTACCGGCGTCACGACGTCGTCCTCGAGGCGACGCCGCAGGGCGAGAGCTTCGACGACCTGCTCGCGCCCGCCGGCGCCGAGAACGCGGCCGTGCGGGTGGCGCGCGTCGTCGAGGATCACCATCCGCCGCAGCTCGTCTTCGATCCCGGGCATCCCGACGCGGACCAGAACGGCTACGTCGCGATGCCGAACGTGAACGTCGTGAGCGAGATGGTCGACATGATGGCGGCGACGCGCGCCTACGAGGCGAATGTCGCGGCGCTGAACGCCACCAAGCGCGTGCTCGAGGCGGCGCTCGAGATCGGCAAGGCGTAGCCCATGAACGTCAAGGACATCGCACAGCTCCCCGAGATCGCGTTCATCCGACCGCGCGAGACGCCGGCACCCACGGCCGGCGGCGAGGCGCATCCGTTCGCCGAGGTGCTGAAGAGCTCGCTCGACGAGGTGAACACGCTGCAGCAGAAAGCGGACGCGGCGATCACCGCGCTCGCGACCGGCGACAAGATGAGCCTTCACGAGACGATGATCGCCATGGAGCAGGCCGACGTGTCGTTCCGCTTGATGATGCAGGTGCGGAACAAGATCGTCGAGGCCTACCAGGAGATCATGCGGATGCAGGTCTGAGCGCTGATCGATGGACCGACTGCGCGCTCACGCTGCAGATCCGCGACTTCTTCCTCGCGCTACCGCCGGCGCGCCGGATGACGTTTCTCGCGCTCACCGTCGGCGTCATCCTCGGGACGGGGCTCCTCGGCGTCTGGGTGGCGCGGCCGCAGTACCGCGTACTGTTCTCGAACTTGAGCGGCTCCGACGGCGGCGCCGTCGTCGAGTACCTGAAGGCGGAGAAGATTCCCTATCGGATGGGCGAGGGCGGGACGACGGTCGAGGTCGATGCGGCGCGCGTGTACGAGACGCGCATGGCGCTCGCCGCCCGCGGTGTGCCGCAAGGCGGCGGTGTCGGATTCGAGATCTTCGACAAGCAGACGCTCGGCATGACGGACTTCGTGCAGCGCCTGAACTACCAGCGCGCCCTGCAGGGCGAGCTGGCGCGGACGATCGGCGAGCTCTCCGCAGTCGAGGCGGCGCGCGTGCACTTGGCGCTTCCCGAGCGCTCGCTCTTCGTGGCCGAGGAGCGGCGGCCGTCGGCGTCGGTCGTCGTGAAGCTGCGGCCGGGGCGCGTGCTCGCCGAGGACCAGATCGCCGGCATCGTCCGTCTCGTCGCCGCGAGCGTCGAGGGGCTGAGGCCCGCCGACGTCACCGTCGTCGACATCAACGGGCAGGTGCTGACGCGCGAGCTCGAGGAGAGCGCGGCGGGCCGGCCGGCGGGGCAGAGCCTGCTCGCGTTCCAGCGTGAGCTCGAGCAGGGCTACGTCGAGCGCATCGAGAGCATGCTGAGCCGCGTCCTCGGACCGGGGCACGCGCTCGCGCGCGTCACCGCGACGTTGGACTTGGCGCAGGTGGAGAAGACCGAGGAGAGCTTCGATCCCGACCGGGTCGCCGTGAAGAACGAGAAGCGCACGCGCGAAAAGAACGTGCAGAGCGCGGCCGCGAGCGGCGCACCCGGCGTGAATGCGACGTTGACCAACGAGCCCGCGCCGGCGCCCGCGGAGGACGGTCCGCATTCCGAGCGCGAGGACGCGGCGCTCAGTTACGAGGTCAGCAAGATCACGAGCCGGCGCGTCGAGCAGTCGGGCGGCATCCGCAAGCTGTCGGTGGCGGTGATGATCGACGGCACGTGGCAAGGCGAAGGCGCCGCGCGCACGTTCGTGCCGCGGCCGTCCGAGGAGGTCGACCGCTATCGCGAACTGATCAAGCGCGCCGTCGGCTTCAACGAGGAGCGCGGCGATCAGATCGAGGTCGCGAGCGCGCCGTTCCAAACGCCGCCCGCGCCCGAGGCGCCGGAGGCGCCGACGATGATGAGTCGGCTCGGCGCGTGGTCGGAGGTGCTGTGGCGCGCGGGAGGCCTGGTTGCGATCCTCGTCGTCGCGCTGCTGGTCGTGCGGCCGTTCTTGCTGGCGATGGCCAGCCGGGCGCCGATCGGCGTCGCGACGCGACGGGTCGAGGCGCGCGCGCTCACGTCCGGCGTGACGGCGCTCGAGGCGACGAGCTTGATCGAGCTGGCGCGCCGCAACCCGGAGCAAACGGCGCACGTGATCCGCCAATGGGTAGCGGGAGCCGAGTAGCGCCACCGGCCCTCGCCGGGGTCGACAAGGCGGCGGTGCTGCTCTTGTCGCTCGGCCCCGACGCGGCGACGTCGGTGCTGCGCCACCTCGGCGAGGCCGAGGTACGACAGGTGTCGCAGGCGCTCGCGCGCGTGCGCGCCCTCGAGCCAGAGCAGCTCGAGCGCGTCCACGAGGAGTTCGGCCGGCGGCTGCACGCGAGCGGGGTCGCGGTCGACGGCCGGCAGTTCGCGCGCACCGTGGTGACGAAAGCGCTCGGCGACGCGACGCCGGCGAGCGGTGCGGTGCTCGCCGAGCTGGAGAGCGCCGGCGGCGCCGCGCTCACGAAGATCCTCGGCGACCTGCCGGCGGCCGGGCTCGCGCGTGTGCTCGCCGCCGAGCATCCGCAGATCGCGACCATCGTGCTGGCGCATCTCGGCGCCGCGCACGCGAGCGAGGTGCTGGCGTGTCTTCCGGAGGATCTCCAGAGCGACGTCGTCGAGCGGCTGGCGCGGCTCGCGAGCGTCCCCGCGACGCTCGTCGAGGAGGTCGGCACGGCGCTGCGCGCACAGGCACAGGCGCTGCTGCGGCCGGCCGGTGCCACGTGCGGCGGCCCCAGAGTCGTCGCCGAGCTGATGAACTCGGCCGACAAGACGATCGAGGCGCGCGTGTTCGAGCAGATCGAGGCGCGCAACCCCGAGCTCGTGAGCACCATTCGCAACCTCATGTTCACCTTCGAGGATTGCATCAAGCTCGACAATCGCAGCCTGCAGACATTGCTGAAGGAAGTCGCGCGCGAGGACCTGCTGCTCGCGCTCAAGACGGCGAGCCCGGACCTCTCGGCGAAGATCTTCGCCAACGTGTCGAGCCGCGCCGCCGAGATCCTGCGCGAGGACATGGCGTCGTCGGGGCCGGTGCGGCTGAAGGACGTCGAGGAGGCGCAGCTCAAGATCGTCGCCGTCCTGCGCGAGCTCGAGGCCGAGGGCAAGATCGTCGTCGCCGGGCAAGGGAAGGGCGATGTCCTCGTCTGATCCGGCGGCGCGACGCGTGCCCGGCGTGGGCGGTGAGTTCGCGCCCCTCACGGGTCCGCGGATCAGCGGCACGATACGCGGCGCGAGCGTGTTTCCCGATTTCGACGGGCGCCGCTCGCTCGACGGCGCACGACCGGCGGCCGAGGAGCCGCCGGACCCACGTGTCGAGGCGCGCGAGGCGGGCTACGCTGCCGGCTTCGCTGCCGGCAAAGCGGCCTCCGCGGCGGAGCTCGCCGGCGCCGCGGCAGGCTTTGCCACCGCCGTCGAGGAGGTGGCGCAATTTCGCAGCCGTCTCGTCGCGCGCTACGAGCAGGAGCTGCTCGAGCTGGCACTCGGCGTGGCGCGCAAGGTGGTGCAGCGCGAGCTCGCGGAGCACCCGGAGCGCTGGCTGACGATGATTCGCGAGGCGGTACTCGGCGCGCTCGACCGCGAGACCATCCGGATCCGCGTCGGCAGCGTGTTGCATCGCTATCTCGTCGACGAGCTGCCGCGGCTGCGCGCCATGCTCGAGGACGTGAAGGAGCTCGATCTCGTCGAGGACGTCGCGCTCGACGAAACCGGCTGTGTCGTCGAGAGCCGCTACGGCGAGCTCGACCTCGGCGTCGACGGGCAGATGGGCGCCATTCGCGCGGCGCTGACCGGCGGCGACACGTGACCGCGGCGGCCGAAGACACTACCCCCGTGAGCGCATCGTACCGCGCGACCCCCGACCTCGACTTCCGCGGCGCCGCGCGCCAGCTGCAGCGCGTGAACCCGGTGCGGATGATCGGGCGGGTGACGAACGTCGTCGGCCTGGTGATCGAGGGCAACGGGCCCGGGCTGCCGATCGGCGGCGTGTGTGCGATCGAGCGCCGCGACGGCGTCGCGGTGCCGGCGGAGGTGGTGGGCTTCCGCGAGCATCGCGTGCTCCTCATGCCGCTCGGCGACGTCGGCGGGCTCGAGCCCGGGAACCGCATCGTGGTCGTGCGCGAGCGGCCTGTCTTCGGCGCCGGCGCGGACCTGCTCGGCCGCGTGCTCGACGGCGTCGGCGTACCGCTCGACGGCAGCCGGCCGATCACGTCGGAGCGCGACATTCCGCTGTACGGCGCGCCGCTGAACCCGCTCACGCGGGCGCGCATCCGGACGCCGCTCGACGTCGGCATCCGCGCGATCAACGCGCTCCTCACCTGCGGCACCGGCCAGCGCCTCGGCATCTTCGCCGGGTCCGGCGTCGGCAAGAGCTCGCTGCTCGGCATGATCGCGCGCGCGACGCGCGCGGACGTGAACGTGATCGCGCTGATCGGCGAGCGCGGCCGCGAGGTGCGCGAGTTCATCGAGCGCGACCTCGGTCCCGAGGGCCTCCGCCGCTCCGTCGTCGTCGCGGCGACGTCGGACCAGCCGCCCCTCGTCCGCATCCGGGGCGCGTTTCTCGCGACCGCGATCGCCGAGTACTTCCGCGACACGGGGCGCCACGTGATGCTGATGATGGACTCGCTGACACGCCTCGCGATGGCGCAGCGCGAGGTCGGCCTCTCCGTCGGCGAGCCGCCGTCGGCGCGCGGCTACACGCCGTCGGTCTTCGCGATGTTGCCGCGCCTCGTCGAGCGCGCCGGCGCCACCGAGCGCGGCAGCGTGACCGGCCTCTACACGGTGCTCGTCGAAGGCGACGACATGAACGAGCCCGTCGCCGACACCGCGCGCAGCCTGCTCGACGGTCACATCGTACTCTCGCGCGCGCTGGCGCATCAGGGTCAGTACCCGGCGATCGACGTGCTGCGGAGCGTCTCCCGCTTGATGACGGACCTCGCGTCGCCGGCGCAGCGCACGCTCGCGACCCGCGTCCGCGCCTGGCTGGCCACGCACCGCGATGCCGAGGACCTGCTCAGCATCGGCGCGTATCGAGCCGGAACGAGCGCGCGCATCGACGAGGCGGTGGCGAAAATCGACGCCGTGAACGCGTTTCTGCGGCAAGGTCTCGACGAGCGCGTGGCGCTCGGCGACAGCATTGCTGCGCTCGCGACGCTCGCGGGGGCGGCGTGATGGCGACGTCGGCCCGGCTCGTGCGCGTGCTGCGCCTGCGCACGCAGATTCGCACGCTCCGCCAGCTCGAACTCGAGGCGCTCGCGTCGCGCGCCGCCGCCGTCGCCGACCGGCGCCGCATCCTCGATGACGCGCGTGATCAGCGCGCCGCGGACGAGGCGCGCGCCGCCGCGGCGGGTCTGCTCGCGCCGGAGGCGTTTCACGTCGGGCGCCGCTACGACGCGGCGCTCGCCGACGAGGAGCGGCGCTGGGCGCTCGAAGCGGAGCGCCTCGCGGCCGCGACGGTGACGAAGCGCGCCGAGCTGTACGAGGAGCGGCGGGAAGAGCGACGGTTCGAGCGTCTGGTCGAGACACAGCGCCGGCGCACGCAGGAGGAGGAGTCGCGCGCCGCCGCCGTCCTGCTCGACGAGCTGGCGATCCTGGGACACGGCCGCATGCGGCCGAGGAGCGACGGATGTTGGACGAGGAGCGGGGGAGGCGACGAATGACCGCCGAGGCGCAGACGACGAAGACAGCACGCCGCCGCGGCAGTCGTGCGTTGCGGGTCGGGCTGGCGGTGGTGTTGATCGTGAAGGTCGCGGCGATCGCGGTGTGGTACACGGGCGGCGTCTCCGCCGCGTTGGCGCTCGCGGCCGAGACGCGCGCGGCACGTGACGGGGACGCGAGCGCAGTGAGGGTCGCCGCCGCCGACGTGAGCGCTGGAAAGGCGGGTCGCGCAGCGACGCAGGCGAGCGACGGCGACAGCGGCGGGCGCGGCGCGCCGCGGCAACTGGCGAGCGTCGAGCGGACGGACGCCGAGCCCGCGGCGAAGCCGGCGCAGGCGCGGGAGCTTCTCGCAGCGATCACGCGCCGCCAGGCGGAGCTCGACACCCGCGAGCGCGACGTTGCGGCGCGCGAGGAGCGTCTGCGCCTCTTCGAGCAGGACATCGTCGCCAAGGTCGCGAGCCTCGAGGAGATCGAAAAGCGCCTGCAAGGACGAGCCAAGGCCGCGACTGCCGCCGCCGACGCCGCCGCCGAGTCGCTGGCAAAGGTATACGGCACGATGAAGCCGGCCGATGCGGCGCCGATCCTCGAGCGGCTCGACGAAGCGACGGTCCTCGGCATCTTCGGCCGCATGAAGGAGAAGCAGATCGGCGAGATCCTGCCGCTCATGACGAAGGACAAGGCGATCGCGCTGACGCGCGCATTGGCGACGAGCCCGGTGCGCTGAGATCATGCACGACCTCGGGCGCCGCCGTTGCGCGCGCACGCTCTGCGTGGCGCGCGCCGCGCGCTCGCTTTCCGTCGTCGGCACCAGCCGGTACAAGGTCGCGATGCCGAGCGATCTCTCGGGCGTCGACCCGCGGCCCGAGCTCCGCGCCGTCGTCTTCGACATGGACGGCGTCCTCCTCGACTCCGAGCCGCTGTGGCAGGAGGCGGAGATCGAGGTGTTCGCGGCCGTCGGCATCGCCCTCGTTCCATTGTGACTAGGCAGAACTTTCCACGCCGCCGGCGATTCGTGCCGGCGGTACGCACGACGGCGCGACAAACGGCAACGAGAGCGGCCGCGTCGCCGTGGCACCCACCTTGCTCCACTCGCGGCCGATGCCGTCAGTCCGTGCAGCCGATACCGCGCCGTCGATCGCGCCGAACGCAGACAGCCGGTCGCACCAAGAGATCGCGCCCGCGGGGTCCGACTTCTCGACGACGCTCGCGACGATGCACGTCACGGATAAGCATCCCGACCGCAGAGCGAACGGGCGCGTGACGAGGCGCGGAGCGATCGAGGACTCCGCAGAGGAGCGTGCGGCATCGTCCTCGTGGCCGGCGAGACACCGCTCGCGAGCCACTGGCGGATCGCACGCCGGGGCCAGCGCGGGCAGCGCCGGCGCGACGGCGCCCGTCGCTGCGTTGGAGCCGAGGGTCCGCAGCGCGACGAGCATCGGCACCGCTCCGACCGTGCCAACCGACGCCGCAGCGCCGGTCGCGACCGACGCAGGGCATTCGGGGCCAACCGCGAAGGTTGCTACGCGGGTCGTAGAGGTGACGACGTCGCCGACCGTCTCTGCGGACGCCGCGGGGTCGCCGCCGCCGATCGTGACGGTCGCGGCGCTCGCACGACACGCCGGTCGCGGCGTGGGCACGAGCGCACGGACATCTCTCGATGTCGCTGCGGATGCACACCAGGAGGATCCGACCGTCGCTGCGGATGTACACCACGACGATCCGACCGTCGCCGCGGATCTGCAGGGCCGCCGATCCGCAGCGGGCGTCGAGGACGGCGCCGCGCGGCAGACGGGCGTCGTCCGCAACGATGGCGTTACATCACCGAGCGTAGCCGGCGACCCAGGGCGCGACGGGACGGCGCCTCCAGAGTCGCCGATCCCTTCAGTCCCGGACGTGCAGCGCGAGTCGACCGGGTCGCCGAGCGTCGACGGAATTTCGGTGCGCGGGACAGACATTGCGACCGGCGCGACGGCGCATGGCGCGCAAGCAGGCAACGCCCAGGACCGCTCAGGGGAGAACGGCGCGGCGCCCGCTCGCGTCGACGCGGCATCGTCGGCGCCGCAGGAGGCACAGTCGACGCCCGCGCGTTCTCGGCTGACGCCGACGCGCCGCACGCTTTTGGCATCGACGGCCGCAGACGCGGGCGCCGGGCGCGCTCTGCATGCGAGCGACGACGCGATGGCGCCGACAGCTGCTGCGGGTGCCAAGCATCGGCCCGCGCCGACCCAAGGCCGCACCCCACTGACCGGCCACGCGGCCGTGGCCGAGCGGGACGCTGCGCGCGACGCCGCCGCAACCGACGACGCCGGTGATCGGCCGAGCGAGGGTGATGCACGACGTGCGCCGACGTTGGGCAGTGGCGACGCGGTGTCGCCGACCGCGGTGCGATCGCATGGCGAGCCGCCGCGGCCCGTCGCGACGCCGATTGCTGGCACAGTCGCTGACGCGCTCGACGGGGGCCCGCCGGTGAGTCCCGAGACTGCACCCGATACCGCGAGCACCGATCGTCTCGGCCCCCCCGGAGCGTTCCACGCGGGAGGGGCACTCGAGGTGCGTGACGCGCGAACGCTCGCAGCCGCGCCGCCGAGCACGAGCACGGACGCGACGATCAGCCCGTGGGCGGAACGGGTCGTGGAGTCGGTGCGCGTCGCGACGCTCCGCGGCGGCGGCGAGATGCGCCTCCGGCTCGAGCCCGCCGGCCTCGGCCACATCGACGTCCGCATCACACTCGCGCACGACGGCATCCACGCGGCGATCGTCGCCGAGCACGATTCGACGCGCGCGCTCCTCCGCAGCGAGCAGCACCTGCTGCACGCGGCGCTGGAGCGCAGCGAGCTGCGCCTCGCCGGCTTCTCCGTCGACGTCGGCTCCGGCTCCGCGAGCGGCGCGTTCGCGGAGGCGCGCGACGGCGCGATGGCGCTTCGCCGCGACGCCGCACCCGCGGGAGAGGCGGAGGTCGCGCCCGAGCAGGTCGCGGCCATCGCGACCCATGCGCCGGCGACGGCCGGCCCCGGCCATCTCAGCGTGAGGGTTTGATCCGATGATTCCGATCGCCGCATCCGCCGCGCTCAGCGCCGTGAGCTCGCTGACGAGCCTGCTCGGCGCCGCCGCGTCCTCCGACGCGACGCCGAAAGCGACCGGCAAAGACGGGAACACTGTCACGCAAGCGGACTTCATGCAGCTGCTCGTGGCGCAGCTGCAGAACCAAGATCCGTTGAACCCGCTCGACAGCGCCAACTTCTCCGCGCAGCTGGCGCAGTTCTCGAGCTTGCAGCAGCTCACCGAGATCAACCAGACGCTGAAGAACGCCAATACGGGCGGCAGCTCCGTCGGCAAGCTCGACGCGGTAGGGTTCCTCGGCAAGGAGGTGCGCGGCGCGAGCAACACCGTGGACGTGAAGAGCGGCGCCGCGAGCGCGCTCGACTACACGCTTGCGACGAGCGGCACGGTCGAGGCGAAGATCCTCGACGCGAGCGGCGGCACCATCGCCGACGGGATCCTGGGCGCGCAGAACGCGGGGCCGCACACGCTCGAGGTCGGCACGCTCGCGGGCGTACCGAAGCTCGCCGACGGCACGTACACGGTGCAGCTCTACGTCGGCGACGGCAACGGTAACGCGACGCCGGTCGCGACGATGGGGGGCGGCGTCGTGACCGGCGTCGATCTCTCCGGCGATGCGCCGGTCCTGCTGATCGGCGACCGCCGCATCGCCGTGACCGACGTGCGCGAGGTGCGGGTGCAGCCGCCCGCCGGGACCTGAGACGAGATCACGACACAGCACAAGGACGAAGGAGACGAGCCATGGCCATTTTCGGAGCACTCTCGACTGCGCGCAGCGGTCTCATCGCGACCGGCGCTTCGCTGAGCGTCATCGGCAACAACATCGCCAACGTCAACACCGTCGGCTTCAAGGGGAGCCGCACGGAGTTCGCCGACCTGCTCTCCGCGCAGGGCGGCGGCGGCGACGCCGGCAAGATCGGCCTCGGCGTCCGCATCGGCAAGGTCAGCGCGTCGTTCACGCAGGGCAACATCGAGAGTACCGCCGGGCCGACCGATCTCGCGATCGAGGGCAACGGCTTCTTCGTGGTCGGCGCCGGCGCCGGCAATCTCTACACCCGTGCGGGCAACTTCCGCCTCGACGCGAACGGCAAGCTCGTCACCTTCCAAGGGCTGCCGGTGCAAGGCTTCGCGCTCAACAGCAGCAACGCGCCGGTCGGCGCCCCGCAGGACGTCCAGGTGACGGGCGCCAGCAGCCAGCCGCGCGCGACGATGCTCCTCAGCATGAAGGCGAACCTCCAGGCCGACGCGCCGCTCGTAAACGGCGGCGTCTTCGACTCGACGAACTTCGATAGCGCCTTCGCGACCTCGAACTTCACCACCTCGATGAACGTCTTCGACTCGCTCGGCGCGCGCCACACGCTGAACTTCTTCTTCACCAAGACGGCGGCAAACGAGTGGGACTACTCGGTGGGCGTCGATGCCGGCGAGGTGGGCGGCACGGCCGGTAGCTTGCAGATCGTCGGCAACGGCCACCTGAGCTTCAACCCCGACGGCTCTCTCCTCGCGCCGACGACGCCGGACGTGGCGACCGTCAACTTCAACGGCGCGAACGCGCAGGACATCACGCTCAACTTCGGGACCGCGAACACCGACCCGGTGAACAATCCCGGACAAGGCATCGATGGCATCACGCAGTTCGCCGGCCCGTCGGCGGTGAGCTTTCAGTCGCAGGACGGCTTCGGCGCCGGGCAGCTGCTGAATCTCCAGTTCAGCGAGTCGGGTGTCGTGACCGGCATCTTCGACAACGGCCAGAGCCGGCCGCTCTTTCAATTGGCGCTGGCGAGCTTCACCGCGCCGGACGCGCTGACGCCGATAGGCAACGGCATGTACCGCGAGTCGGTCGACTCGGGCTCGCCGGCGATCGGCACGCCGCAATCGGGCGGCCTCGGGAACATCGTCGCCGGCGCGCTCGAGCAGTCGAACGTTTCGATCGCGCAGGAGTTCATCGACCTGATCTCCACCCAACGCAGCTTCCAGGCGAACGCACGCGTGATCACGTCGAGCGACCAGCTGCTGAACGATTTGATCAACATCGTGCGGTAGTCCCTCGGCGGCCGCGCGGCGCCAGAATCCTGACGCTTGCTCCGGGGCGATGACCTGGAGCACGCGTCGGGCACCTCCTTCGGCGCGCGTCCGCTCACGTCTTTCCGCGGCGTTCCGCCGTCGCAAGCGGCCGGTGCATCCGCGTGTGCGCGGGCACATGGCTTGCTGATTCTCCCCCTTGGACCGCGGGAGTCAGGGAGCTGACGCGCGTCCAGGGGAGGACGGATGGCCGAGGGGGAGGACAGCACGCCGCAACCGGCCGGAGACGAGTCGGCCCCGGCGAAGAAGCGATCGAAGCTGCCGCTGATCGCGAGCGCGGTCGTCCTGCTCGCCGGCGGCGGCGCGGCGGCGTGGTACCTCGGGGTGCTGCCGTTCGGCGGCGGCAAGAACCGTCACGCCGAGGCGACGGCGGCGGTCGAGGAGGGTGGCCACGGCAAGGCCGACAAGGGCCCCGGGCCGATTCTGCCGCTCGAGACCTTCATCGCGAACCTCGCCGACGAGGGCGGCTCGCGCTACCTGAAGGCGACCTTCCAGATCGAGTTCTTGGGCGCGACCGTTCCGCCGGACGTGAACGCGCACCTGCCGCAGATCCGCGATCTGCTGCTCACACTGCTCAGCAGCAAGACCTTCGACGAGGTGCGGACGGCCGAGGGCAAGCAGCAGCTGCGCGAGGAGATCATCGCCCGCGTCAATCAAGTCCTCGATCGCGACGTCGTGAAGGCCGTCTACTTCACCGAGTTCATCGTCCAATGAGCGACGAGACGCTCTCGAAGGACGAGGTCGACGCGCTGCTACACGGCATGGAGCAGGGCGACGTGGCGGTGGAGGGTGAGCGGGCGCCCCGCGGCGCCGTGCGTCCGTACGATCTGCTCGCCGCCGATCGGCTCGCCGGTCGCCGGTTTCCCGCGCTCGAGGTCGTCCACGAGACGTTCGTCGGGCGGCTGCGCGCCTCGCTCGCGAGCGAGGCGGGCGTGACGGCCACCCTGACGGTCGGCGCGCTCGAGACCCTCCGCTTCGCCACGTGGCGCGACCGGCTGCCGACGGGCGCGTCGCTGCAGCTCTTCAGCTTGACTCCGCTGCGCGGCCAAGGGCTGCTCGCGATCCCTGCGCCGCTCGCGTTCGCGCTCGTCGATCGCGTGTTCGGCGGACCCGGGCGGCTGCCGGAGAACGTCGAAGGCCGCGGGTACTCGGCGCTGGAGCAGCAGACGCTGCGCCGTCTCGGCGCGCGCGTGCTCGCCGACTTGGCGGAAGCGTGGACGCCGGTACAGCGCCTCGAGTGCGCGCTCGTCGCGCTGGAGTCGAATCCGGCGCGCATCGCGATCGCGGGACCGACCGAGCCGGTCGTCGCCCTCGAGCTCGCCTGCGACGTCGGTAATGGTCCGGCCGCGCTGCTGCTCGCGATTCCGTACGCCAGTCTCGAGCCGATCCGTGACCGGCTCGACGGGAGGCCGACGGCACGCGCGAGCGGCGGCGACCGCGAGTGGGTCGCGGCGTTCGGCCGCGCCGTCCGCCAGGCGGAGGTGACGGTCAGCGCCGAGCTCGGCCATCACGAGATCTCGACGCGCGAGCTTCTCGGCCTGCACGTCGGCGACGTGCTGGCGCTCGGCGCGCGCGGCGAGGATCCCGTCGCGCTGCGCGTCGAGGACGTTCACGTGATGACCGGCGTAGCCGGCGTGAGTCGCGGCCACAACGCGGTCCGCGTACTCGGCGCCGCGCGAGGAGAGTGACGATGGCCGACGAAGCCGCAGCGATGACCAGCACCCGCCAGGACGGCGACACCGCGACGCTCGACCTGATCCTCGACGTTCCGCTCGCAGTGAGCGTCGAGCTCGGCCGCGTACGTATGGCGGTGCGCGAGCTCCTCGCGCTCGGCGCCGGCTCGGTGATCGAGCTCGCGAAGCTCGCCGGTGAGCCGCTCGACGTCTTGATCAACGGCAAGCCCGTGGCGCGCGGCGAGGCCGTCATGGTGAACGAGAAGTTCGGCGTGCGTCTCACGGAGATCGTGAGCCCGACGGAACGGGTCGAGCGCCTGCGCTGATGCCGTCCGCTCCACCCGATCTCTCCCTGACGCCGTTCCTCGCCGTCGGGCTCGTCGCCATCCTCGCCGGCGCCGCCGTCTGGTGGCAACGCCGCCGCACCGGCGCCGGCACGAGCGAGCTCATCCGTCTCATCGCTACCCGCGCCCTCGGCGGCAAACGCCTCCTCGCCGTCGTCGAGGTCGACCACGAACGCTTCCTCCTCGGCCTCACCGAAGATTCCGTGACCTGCGTCGGCCGCCTCGCGTCGACCTCGTCGGACGAACTCAGCGGCCGCGACACGAGCGGCCGAACGGGGCAGCGAAGCGGCGAGTCGGGGTGGAGACTCGGCAGCGAGACAACGCCGCCGTCACTGGCGCCCAGCGAAACGACGCCGTCGCCGCTGCCCCGTACCCTGGACGACATGAGGGTGCGCAGCGCCCGCGAGCCGCGCCCCGGGCGCGGGGACGCACGGTTGACGGCGCGGGACGAAGACGCCGATCGGTCGGTCGCCCAGGAGGCGGCGTCGCGGGACGGTCTTCGCTGCACCCGTGGTGCGCAAACCTACCCTCTTGCGCACCTCGGGTGCAGCGAAGACCGTCCCGCGACGCCGCCGCCCGGACGCCCCGCGATCGGGTTCTTCGTCCTCGCGGCGACCGCAGCGACGCTGCTCCTGAGCGCGGCCAGCGCGGACGCTGCGTTCCCGCAGCTGTCGCTCGAGGTCGGCGGCAACGGCGACGGCATCTCGACGAGCATTCAGCTGATGCTGCTGTTCACCCTGCTGTCGTTCGCCCCCGCGATCCTGATCGGTGTCTCCGCGTTCGTGCGCATCGTGATCGTCCTCGCATTCGTGCGGCAGGCGGTCGGCACGCAGCAGATGCCGCCGAATCAGGTGATCGTCGCGCTCGCGCTCTTCCTGACGTTCTTCGTGATGATGCCGACGCTGCAGCAGGTGAACCAGGACGCGGTGCAGCCGTACCTGCAAGAGAGCACGCCGCCCGTCGAGGCGCTCGAGCGCGGGTTCCAACCGCTGCGCGCGTTCATGCTGCGGCAGACCCGGGAGAAGGATCTCGCGCTCTTCCTCGGCATCAGCCACCACCCGCGGCCCGACAACGCCGCCGACGTGCCGCCCGAGGTGGTGATCCCCGCCTTCATGATCTCCGAGCTGAAGACGGCGTTTCAGATCAGCTTCATGGTCTACATCCCGTTCCTCGTCCTCGACATGGTGGTCGCCTCGATCCTCACGTCGATGGGCATGATCACGCTCCCGCCCGTCCTGATCTCGCTGCCGTTCAAGCTGATGATCTTCGTCCTGGTCGACGGCTGGAACCTGCTCATCAGCTCGCTCATCCGGAGCTTCCAGTGAGGACGCGCGCGTGAGCCCGGAAGCCGTCCTGCAGCTCGGGCGCAACGCGCTCGAGATGACGCTGATCCTCGCCGGGCCGGTCCTGCTCTTCGGCCTCGTCGCCGGTCTCGCGGTCAGCATCTTCCAGGCGCTGACGCAGATCCACGAGATGACGCTCACGTTCATCCCGAAGATCGGCGCGACGATCCTCGCCCTCGCGCTCTTCGGGCCGTGGATGCTGCAGAAGATGCTCAACTACACGACGGCGCTCTTCGAATCGATTCCGGGGTTGCTGCGATGAACCTCGGCGCCGCACTCCTCGCGATCACCCTGCCACGGATGATCGTGTTCGTGCTCGCGCTCGCACGTGTTGGCGGCCTCTTCATGGTCGCGCCGATCCTCGGCTCGCGCACGGCGCCGGTGCGCGTGCGTGCGGCGGTCGCGTTCTTCCTCGCGCTGGCGATGCTGCCGGCGATCCCGGCCGAGGCGGCGACGGCGATCGCCGTCGACGCCGGACCCATTCGCCTCTTCGCCGCGCTCTCGCTGGAGGTCGCGATCGGCTTCACGGTCGGCACGGTCGCCCAGTTCGTGTTCGGCGGCGTGCAGATGGCCGGGCAGCTCGCCGGCATTCAGATGGGCGTCGGCCTCTCGAATCTGATCGACCCGCAGACACAGGAGCACGTCACCGCGCTCGCGCAGTGGCAGAACCTGCTCGCGCTCCTCGTCTTCCTCGCCGTCGACGGCCACCATCTACTGATTCGCGCCATCGCCGAGAGCTTCACGCTGGTGCCGATCGGCGGCGGCTTCCCGACGACCGACGGCCTCGGGCGCGTGCTCGTGCTCGCCGGCAGCATCTTCGTGATCGCGCTGCGCGTCGCAGCGCCGATCATCGTCATGCTGCTCTTGATCAACGGCGCGATGGCGGTGCTCGCCAAGCTCATTCCGCAGCTGAACGTCTTCGTCGTCAGCTTTCCGCTGCATGTCGGCGTCGGACTCCTCATGCTCGCCGCGTCGCAGCCGTTCACCGTCCGTCTGCTCGAGACGTCGTTCGCCGAGATGTCGACCACGCTCGCGGGAATCATGCGGGCAATGCACTGAGCCATGGCCGAGGACGTCCACAGTAAAACAGAAGAGCCGACTCCCAAGCGCCGCGAGGAAGCGCGCGCGCAAGGGCAGGTGCCGCAATCCGCCGAGGTCACCGCCGCGGCGGTGCTCTTCGCGGCGGTGTTCGCGATGTCGAACCGCGGGCCGGCGCTCGTCGCCACGCTGCGCGACATGATGCGCCGCAGCCTGCTCGCTGCATCGGCAACCGACTTCACCCCGGCGCAGATGGGCGAGGTCATGCGCCACCTCGCGAGGGACACGGCGGGAGCCGTGTGGCCGATCCTCGCAGTGACGGGCGTCGTCGGTCTCGTCGCGACCACGGCACAAGTCGGCTTCCGCTTCTTGCCGAAACGCGTGCTCCCGGACGTGAGCAAGATCTCACCGGCGAGCGGCATCCAGCGCCTCTTCTCGAAGCGCGGCGGGGTCGAGCTCGTGAAAGCGCTGGTCAAGATCGCGCTCGTCGCCTGGATCACATGGCGGCTGGTTCTCAAGATCGAGGACCAGATCGCGCCGCTCGCCGCGAGCGCGCCGCGCGAGATCCTCGCCGTCGCCGGCCGCGAGCTCGCTCACATCGTCCTCTGGGCGACAGGAGCGATCTCCCTCCTCGCCGCCTGCGACTACGCATGGCAGCGCCGCCAGCACCGTCTCGGCCTGCGCATGACCAAGGGCGAGGTGAAGGACGAGCGCCGGCAGGCGGAAGGCGATCCGCAGGTGAAGGCGCGGGTCAAGCGCGCGGCGCAGCAGATCGCGCGCCGCCGCATGCTGGACGACGTCCCGGGCGCCGATGTGGTCGTCACCAACCCGGTGCACCTCGCGGTCGCGCTGCGCTACACGCCCGGCGCGATGGGTGCGCCCGTCGTCGTCGCGAAGGGCGCCGAGCACGTCGCGGAACGCATCAAGGAGATCGCGCGCAAGTCCGGCGTGCCGATCCTCGAGCGCCGCGCGCTCGCGCGGGCGCTGTTCCGCGCGGTGCCGATCGGCGGCCAGATCCCTGGGTCGCTGTATCGCGCCGTCGCCGAGATCCTAGCGTACATCTACGCGCTCAAGACTAGGCGGGCGGGGTAGGCGATGGCGAAGAGCACGGCCCGCACCGTCATCCGCCGGCTGCTCGCCGGGGGCGAGCTCGCGATCCCAGCGGCGTTCGTCGTCGTCGTGATCGTGATGGTCATCCCGTTGCCGACGCCGCTCCTCGATCTGCTGCTGACGCTCAACGTGTCGCTGTCGCTGATCATTCTGCTGGTCGCGATGTACATCGTGCGGCCGCTCGAATTCTCGACGTTCCCGTCGGTGCTGTTGGTGACGACGCTCTTTCGGCTGTCGCTGAACGTCGCCTCGACGCGGCTCATCTTGCTGCACGGCGAGAGCGGCTCCGCGGCGGCGGGGCACGTGATCCAGGCGTTCGGCAACTTCGTCGTCGGTGGCAGCTACGTCGTCGGCATCGTCGTCTTCCTGATCCTCGTCGTCATCAACTTCGCGGTGATCACGAAAGGCGCGGGGCGCATCGCCGAGGTCGCGGCGCGCTTCACGTTGGACGCGATGCCCGGGAAGCAGCTCGCGGTCGACGCCGAGCTGAACGCCGGCCTCTTGACGGAGAAGCAGGCGCGCGAGCGCCGGCGCGCGATCGAGGCCGAGGCGGACTTCTACGGCGCGATGGACGGCGCGAGCAAGTTCGTGCGCGGCGACGCCGTCGCCGGCCTCTTGATCGCGGCGATCAACATCATCGGCGGCCTCTTCATCGGCATCGTGCAGCGCGGGCTCGCGATCCAGGACGCCGCCGAGCTCTACACGGTCCTGACGATCGGCGACGGCCTCGTGTCGCAGCTGCCGGCGCTCCTCATCTCGACCGCGGCGGGCATCATCGTCACCCGCGCCGCGTCCGGGACGAACCTCGGCACCGAGGTGGTGAGCCAGATTCTCTTGAACCCGCGCGTGCTCACGACCGTGTCGGTGATCCTCGGCGCGTTCGCGATCCTGCCCGGGCTGCCGTTCCTGCCGTTCGTCGTCCTCGCCGGCGGCATCGGCGGTCTCGCATACTTCAGCCGCATCGACGCCGCGGCGCGGACGGAGGAAGCCGTCGCGGCCGCCCGCCCGGACATGACGAAAGCCGGGGACAAGAGTGACGCGCCGGTGCCGCTCGACCTCCTCGAGCTCGAGGTCGGTTACGAGCTCGTGCCGCTCGTCGACGGCGAGCAGCGCGGTGAGCTGACCGAGCGCATCCGCAGCCTGCGCCGCCAGCTGGCGCAGGAGATGGGCTTCGTCGTGCCCCCGGTCCACATCCGCGACAACCTGCAGCTGAAGTCGAGCGAGTACGCGATTCTTCTCAAAGGCGTCGAGATCGCGCGCGGCGAGGTGCGCACCGGCCACTATCTCGCGATCAACCCCGGCGGCGCCGACGCGAGCTTCCGCGGCATCCCGACGAAGGAGCCCGCCTTCGGCCTCGACGCGCTCTGGGTGGCGGCGGGCGATCGCGAGCGGGCGCAGCTCGCCGGCTACACGGTCGTCGACGTCGCGACCGTCATCGTGACGCATCTGACCGAGCTGATCCGCCGGCACGCCCACGAGCTCCTCGGGCGGCAAGAGGTGCAGGCGCTCCTCGACGGCATCGCCAAGACGCATCCGAAGGTCGTCGAGGAGCTGGTGCCGCAGCAGCTCCCGCTCGGCGGCGTGCAGAAAGTCTTACAAAACCTGTTGCGCGAGCACGTCAGCATCCGCGACCTGCTCACGATCGTCGAGACGCTCGCCGATCATGCGCCGCAGTCGAAGGATCCGCTCGCGCTCACCGAGCAGGTGCGGCAAGCGCTGTCGCGATCGATCGTCAATCGCTTCTTGACCGCCGACCGCGTGCTGCCGCTCGTGACGTTGGCACCGCGTCTCGAGAAGCTGATCGCCGAGGCGGTGCACCGCACCGACGACGGCACGTACCTCGCACTCGAGCCGTCGACGGCGCAGCGCCTCCTCGGGAAGCTCGCGTCCTGGGCGGAGCAGTTCGCGACCCAGAACCAGCAGCCGCTCTTGCTCTGCTCGACGGGGATCCGCGGCCATCTGCGGCGGTTGACGGAGCGGTTCTTGCCGAGCCTGGCGCTGGTCGCGCCCGGTGAAATTCCGGCGAACGTGAAGATCCATTCGCTCGGCGTCGTGAGTCTCGACGACGACGGCGACGCGGCAGCGCGCATGCTGCCGCCGCGCATGACGGCGCCCGCGGGCGCGGAGGTGAGCCTCTGATGCGGCTCCGTCGCTTCACCGGTCCGGACGCGTCGACGGCCCTCCGCCGCGTGAAGGATGCGCTCGGCCCGGATGCGGTGATCCTCCAGACGCGCGCGTGTCCGGAAGGGGGGATCGAGATCACCGCCGCCGTCGACGCCGATCTCGTGACGGCGCCAGGATGCGATGACTCCCGATCTGCCGATCGACCGGTACGCGATCGACGGACTGGAAGAAGGACTCCTCGGCGCCGACATCGGCGCGGAGCTAACCACGTCGCTCATCGACCGCATCGAGGCGCGCGTGCGCGACGAGCGCATCACGTCGATGGATCGGCTGACCGAAGTGCTGCGCGACGAAACGCGCGCGCTCATCCCGCAGCGGCAGGCGAGCACGATCGAGATCGCGCGCGCGAAGCCATTCGTGATTCTCGTCGTCGGCGTGAACGGCACGGGAAAGACGACGACGATCGCCAAGCTCGCGGCGCGCCACGTGGCCGACCGCCGGCGCGCGCGCGTGGGCCTCGTCATGGCCGACACGCTGCGCGTCGGCGCGCGCGAGCAGCTCGGCGCGTACGCGCGTCTGCTCGACGTCCCGATGGAGGTCGCCCGCGACGGCGGCGAGCTGCGTGCGGCGCTCGCGCGCTTTGCCGATCGCGATGCCGTGTACGTGGATACGGCGGGTCTCGGCGGCGATCCCGACGAGGCAGCCGCCGTCGATGCCATGCTCGGCGCCGCGGAGGAGCCCATCGCGCGCGCCGCCGTCGTGAGCGCAGGAGCATCGGAGCGCGCGCTCCACGCCGCGTGGCGGCAGTTCGACCGTCTCGGACCGGCGAGTTGCATCGTGACCAAAGTCGACGAGGGCGCGAGTCTCGGAACGGCGTGCACGTGGCTGCGCGAGCGGCAGCTCGCGCTCGCGTGGCTCGGGACTGGACAGCGGGTGCCCGACGATCTCGCGATCCCGAGCGGCAGCGCGCTCGTGCGCTGGCTGGTGGCTGCATGAGCGTGCGACCGGACAGCGGAACCGGGACGGCTGCGGCCTCGAATGCCGTCACGCGGGGCGGCCGCACGATCGCGGTCGCGAGCGGCAAAGGCGGCGTCGGCAAGACCAACATCGTCGCGAATCTCGCGATCGCGCTCCGGCGCCGCGGCCAGCGCGTGATCGTGGTCGACGCCGACCTCGGGCTCGCGAATCTCGACACGCTCCTCGGCGTCAACCCGCGCGCGACGCTCCGGCATGTGCTGCATGGCGAGTGCCCGCTGCGCGACGTCCTCGTCGAGGGGCCCGCGGGCATCCAGATCGTACCGGCAGCGAGTGGCTTCGAGGAGTTGACGCAGCTCACGAACGCGCAGCGCCTGCTCCTACTCGAGCAGGTCGACAGTCTCGACGGCGCGTTCGACGTGCTCCTACTCGACACTGGCGCCGGCATCTCGTCGAACGTCCTCTTCTTCGCGGCGGCGGCGCACGAGACGATGGTCGTCGTCACGCCCGAGCCAACGGCGCTCACCGACGCGTATGCGCTCGTGAAGGTGCTGTCGACACGCTACGCGGAGCAGCGCTTCGCCGTGGTCGTCAACATGGCGCGCGGCGAGTTCGAGGCGCGGCGCACGTTCACGCATCTGAGTCGGGTCGCCGAGCGCTTTCTCCACGTGAGCCTGCGCTGGGCGGGATGGGTACCGTTCGACGCCGAGGTGCCGGAGGCGGTGCGGCGGCAGCGCGCGGTCGTCGAGCTCGCGCCGCACGCGCCGGTCAGCCGCGCGTTCGAGAGGCTCGCGCAGTGCGTCGTCGACGGGCCCGAGAGCGTGCCGCCCAAAGGCGGACTGCAGTTCTTCTTCCGGCGTCTCTTGGCGGAGGAACGCGCGTGAGGACCGGCTCCCACACGAAAGCGTACGGCGCGCGCGGCCGCAGCGCGAGCGAGCGCGCCGGGACGCCGCCCGACGAGGCGATCCGCGCGCATCTGCCGCTCGTCCGCCGCGTCGTGCAGCGCCTCGCCGTGCGCAAGCCGCCGCAGATCGACCTCGACGAGCTCGTGAGCTGGGGTATCGAGGGGCTCCTCGACGCGTTCAAGAAGTACGACGAGAGGAAGCAGACGGCGTTCGCGACCTACGCGCAGTTCCGCATCCGCGGCGCGATCCTCGATCACTTGCGCGGCATGGATTGGGTGTCGCGGAGCGTCCGGCAGAAGGCGACGCTCCTCGAGAAGACGTACCGTCGTCTCGAAGGCGTGCTCGGACGGCCGGCGACGGAGGAGGAGGCGGCGGAGGCCCTCGGGATGACGCTCGGCGGGCTGCACGCGCTGCTCTCCGAGGTCGGGCAGATGACGCTCTTCAGTCTCGAAGACCTCGGCGTCCGGCCGGGGCAGGAGCGCATCCAGCTCGAGCGGCTTCTGCAAGGCGAGGGCGACGATCCGATGCACGCGCTGCTGTCACAGGAGCGCGTCTCGCTCGTCGCCGACGCGATCCGTGCGCTGCCCGAGAAAGAGCGCACGGTGGTCGCGCTCTACTATCACGAAGGCATCACGATGAAAGAGGCGGGCGCGGTACTCGGGCTCACCGAGTCGCGCGTGTCGCAGCTGCACGCCCAGGCGTTGCTGCGGTTGCGCGGCCTCCTGCACGAGCACTTCGGCGCGCAGGCGTGACCGCGGAGGAGGCGGAGCGATGAATGGTACGTGGATCATGCCGGCGCTGGACGTGGTCGTGATCGTGATGCTCGCAGCGGTATCGTGGCGTCTGCGTCGCGACCCGCAAGCGCACGCAGACTGGGAAGAGCGCGAGCGCCGCTTGCAGGAGATCTTCGAGCGCCTGCGCGTCCTCGTCGCGCAATCGGAAGGAGTCGCGCGTGACCTCGACGGCGCGCTCGACGCGCACGAGCGACGCTTGCGCGCGCTCGTGGACGAGTCGAACGCCGTCGGCGCGCGCCCCGGCGTCACTGCGACGCGCGACGCAGGCGCGATCGATCGCGACGTGATCGCGAGCATTCGCGGCCTCGCCGCGGCGGCGATGCCGGTCGAGGAGATCGCCCGCCGCGTCGACATGCCGGCGGCGGAAGTGCGCGTCGTCATCGGTCTGCGCGACGACGAGCGGCGCGGCGCGCGCGGCAAGGCGTCGCGGTCGCGCGTCGCGACGGCGGTGCACGCGTGACCGCACGCGCCTCTGTCGGCTGCGCGCGCCGTCGCGACCGTGGGCACGCGGCAAGAATCGCCCGGCAAAGTTTGCCGACGTCTTCGTCGCGTCGACGCGGCCGGGCGCGCGCCGGCACGTGCACCATCACGGGCGCCGAGTTTCGTGGCGCTGCGCGACGCGGTGACGAAGCACGCGCGTGGCACGAGCGTTGCTCCCAAGGGCCCGCGATGCGGAGCGGATCATGAACGCGGGAATGTACTCGGCCGTTTCGGGAGGCATCTTGGCGCTCACGCGCTTGGACGCGATCACCAACAACTTGGCGAACGCCAGCACGCCGGGCTTCAAGGCGGAGCGGGTCGCGCAGCGGGCAGCGGCGGTCGGCACCGCGCCCGATCCGATGGCGGTCGACACGCCGATCGCCCGCGTCGTCGTCGAGACGGATTTCTCGCAGGGACCGATCGAGCCGACCGGGAACCTGCTCGACGTCGCGCTCGCCGGCAAGGGGTTTCTCGTCGTCGACGGACCGCGCGGCGAGCGCCTCACCCGCCGCGGCAACCTCATGATCGACGGCGACGGGTTCCTGGCGACGAAAGACGGCTGGCGGGTCCAAGGCGAGAACGGCGATCTGCGGGTCGGCGGCGTCGGTCCGGCGAGTAGCGGGCCACTCGCGATCGCGGCCGACGGCACCGTGCACGCCGGCGATCTCACCGCCGGCAAGCTGCGCGTCGTCACCGTCGCCGATCCGAGTAAGCTCGTGCGCGAAGGCGGGACCGTGTTCGCAGCGGGCTCGCTACCCCTCGTCGCCGCGGCGCCGGGTGACGTGACCGTCCGACAAGGCGCGCTCGAGGGCGCGAACGCGTCGCCGATCGAGAGCTTGGTGCAGCTGATCGACACGATGCGCGGCTACGAGGCGTACATGCAGGCCGCATCGCGCCTCGATCAGGTGAGCGGTCGCGCCGTCACCGACGTCGGCCGCGTGTAAGGGGGAGAACGATGATCCGTGCACTCTACAGCGCCGCGACCGGCATGGAGGCGCAGCAGCTCAACATCGACGTGATCGCGAACAACCTCGCGAACGTCGGTACCGCCGGCTTCAAGAAGAGCCGCGCCGACTTTCAGGATCTGCTCTACCAGACGTTGAAGGAGCCGGGCGGTCTCGCGACCGGCACGACGCAGGTGCCGACCGGCATCCAGGTCGGCCTCGGCGTGCGTCCGGCCGCCGTCGAGCGCATCCACCTGCAAGGCGACTTCGACCAGACGACGAATCCGCTCGACATCGCGATCGAGGGCGACGGCTTCTTCCAGGTGACGCTGCCCGACGGCAACACGGCGTACACCCGCGCCGGCGCGTTCAAGCTCGACTCGACGGGGTCGCTCGTCACCTCCGAGGGCAACCCGGTGAATCCGCAGATCACGATTCCGCAAGCCGCCGAGTCGGTCACGATCGGCAGCGACGGCACCGTGAGCGTGAAGCTCGCCGGGCAAACCGCACCGAGCCAGGTCGGGCAGATCCAGACGGCGCGTTTCGCAAATCCCGCCGGTCTCCGCGCCGAGGGTCGCAACCTCTTCCGCGAGACCGACACTGCCGGCACGGCGCAGCCGGGCACGCCCGGCCAGGACGGCCACGGCCAGCTCGCGCAAGGGTTCCTCGAGGGCTCGAACGTGAGCGTCGTCGAGGAGCTCGTGGCGATGATCACAGGGCAACGCGCCTACGAGATCAACTCGCGCGCGATCACGGCCGCCGACGAGATGCTCCGCACCGCGTCACAGCTCGGGCGCTGAGTCGGCGCGCGATGCGACGAGAGAGACAGACGACCTCGGGCGTCGCGCTTCGGATCGCGCTCGGCGCTGCGGGGTGGGCGGCGGTTGCGACGTTGCTCGTCGCCGCGGTCGCGGCGACGTCGGTACGTGGCGACGACGGCCACGGCGACACGGTCGGGCCGCTCGGGCGCATCGTCGTCGGGCGCGTGGCGACCGTCGACGGCGCGGCGATTCGTCTCGCGGACGTCGCGGTGCTCGAGGGCAATGGCGCGGACTTTGGCGGGGTCGACCTCGGCGCGGCGCCGGATCCGGGCGGCAGTAAACGTCTCGACGGCGTGGCGATCTTGCAGAAGCTGCGCACTGCCGGCCTTCGTGACGCGGCGACGCGCTACGAAATTCCCGCCAACGTGCGGGTGGCGCGGGCGTACCAGGATGTGAGCGCGGACGAGATCCGTGGTGCGGTCGAGCGCGACGCGGCGTCCTTGCTCGGGGCGGGCGAGCAGCTGCGCAGCGTCGACGTCGGGGGGGCGGCGCGCATTCCGCCGGGACCGTACGACGTGAGGGTGCTGCCGCCGTCGGCGGCGAGCGCGCGGGCGCCGCGGCGGCGAATCGAGGTCGAGCTGGTGCAGGACGGAAACGTCGTGGCGACGCTGGCGGCGCGGCTCGAGGTCGGCGTCACGGGGCCGATCGTCCTGCTGCGCCATGCCGTCGCGCGCGGGGCGGTGCTGCGGCGTGAGGACGTGACCGTCGAGGAGCGCGAGCTCACCGGGTTGCCGTCGGGCATCGTCACGACGGTGGCCGACGCCGTCGGCAAGGAAGCGCGCGCGGCGCTGCCGGCGAACGCGCCCGTGACCGTGACGGCGCTCGCGAGCCCGCTCCTCGTCCGTCGCGGCGACGTGGTGACGATCGTCGTCGAGACGCCGGGGATGCGTCTCAGCACGCCCGGCGAGGCGTTGGAGGCGGGTGCCGCGGGCGCGCAGATCCGCGTTCGCAATCGCAAGTCACAGCAGGAGATCGCGGCGCAGGTGGTGGAGCGTGGAACGGTTCTCGTCCAGTACTGAGCGCCCGCCGAGCCGAGTCGCGCCCGGCGCGCAGATCGTCCTGCTCGCGCTGCTGCTGACGGCATCGGCGCTGGCCGGTTGCGGGCGCATGTACCTCGATCGGCGACCGCAGGTGCGCGGCGGCGTCGTCGCGGCGCCGCCGGTGCCGATCCAGGCGGCGCGCACCGGCTCGCTCTGGCGCGACAACGTGAGCGCCAACTTCCCGTTCAGCGACGTGAAGGCGCGGTACCCGGGCGACTTGATCACGATCGTGGTCTCCGAGGACGCCTCCGGCAGCAAGGACGCGGAGACCGCGACGAAGACGAAGACGACGGTCACCGCGAGCATCGCGGAGTTCTTCGGGTTCCCGCAGCAGCTCCAGAAGCATCACCCCAACATCAACCCGAACGCGCTCATCGCCGCCGACACCGACCGCGAGTGGGACGGCCAGGGCACGACCAATCGCCACGGCAAGCTCTCCGCGCTCATGAGCGCACAGGTCACCGAGGTCGCGCCGAACGGCAACCTCTGGATCGAGGGCGAGAAGATCGTCTCGGTGAATCACGAGGACCAGCATCTCGTGATCGGCGGCTGGGTCCGTCCCGAGGACGTCGACGCACAGAACCAGGTGCTGTCATCGCGCGTCGCCCTCGGACGCATCGATTTCTACGGCATCGGCGTCGTCGGCATGAAGCAGCGTCCCGGCTGGGGGTACTGGCTCATGGATTTGGTATGGCCGTTTTGATTGATTTCGCCGCCGTGCGGTGCGCGCTTCGCGCGCATCCTCCGATGGGCGCCGTGACGCTCGCGGTCTTCGCGCTCGTCGTGCTTGCTGCGACACCCGCGCGGGCGGCGCGCATCAAGGACATCGCCGACGTCGAGGGGGTGCGGTCGAATCAGCTCTCCGGGTACGGTGTCGTCGTCGGACTCGACGGGACGGGCGACGGGCAGCAGTCGCTCTTCACGGTGCAGAGCATCTTGAGCATGCTGCGGCGCCGCGGCGTCACGATCTCGGTCGATCCGCGGCAGATCCGGGTGAAGAATGCGGCGGCAGTCGTCGTGACGGCGACGCTGCCGCCGTTCGCGCGCTCCGGGAACCGCATCGACGTGCAGCTGTCGTCGATCGGCGACGCCAAGTCGCTGCGCGGCGGCACGTTGATCCTGACGCCGCTCACCGCCGCCGATCAGCACGTGTACGCGGTCGCGCAAGGTCCGGTCTCACTCGGCGGCGGCTATGCGGCGCAAGCGGCGGGTGCGTCGGCGACGAGCGGCCACCCGACGGTGGGTGTCGTGACCGGTGGCGCGATCGTCGAGCGCGAGGTGCCGGTGAACCTGGGGGCCGACGGCATCGTGCGCCTCAGCTTGCACGACGCCGACGTCACGACCGCGACGCGCGTCGCGAGCGCCGTGAACGCGGCGCTCGGCGACGGCGCGGCGCAGGCGGTCGATCCGGCGACGATCGAGATCCACCTCCTGGAGAACGAGCGCGCGATGCTGATGCTGCCCGAGATCGAGAACCTCGAGGTGGTGCCGAGCCGGCGCGCCAAAGTGATCGTCAACGAGCGCACCGGCACCGTCATCATGGGCGAGGACGTGCGGATCGCGCCGGTCGCGATCGCGCACGGCAGCTTGCAGATCCAGGTGAAGACCGACCTCGGCGTGTCGCAGCCGGCGCCGTTCTCGAACGGCGAGACCGTCGTCGTGCCGGACAGCACGATCAACGTCGAGCAAGGGAAAGAGCAGCGGTTGGCGCTGCTACGCGGCGCCGTGAGCCTGGGACAGCTCGTAGGCGGCCTGAATGCCCTCGGCGTCACGCCACAAGATCTGATCGCCGTCCTACAGGCGATCAAGAGCGCCGGCGCCCTCGACGCCGAGCTCGAGCTGATGTGAGGAGGACCGCCGCATGAGCCCGCTTGCGATTGGCACTCTCGGTACGGAGGCGCTCCTGCCGACGACGCCGCAAGGCATCGACGAGCAGCATCGACAGGGACACAAGTCGCCGCTCGAGATCGCGCGCGAGTTCGAAGCGCTGCTCGTGGCGCAGGTGATCGGCGCCATGCGGAAGACGGTCGCGAGCACGGGCCTTTTCGGCGGCGACAGCGCCGCGAACAAGGTCCTCGACGGCGCGTTCGACAGCGAGCTGGCGCGCAGCATCACGAAGAACGCGCACCTCGGGCTCGCGGAGCAGCTGGCGGCGCAGATCGAGCGCCGCGAGCACGGGGCGACCTCCGCCGACGGCGAGACGGCGGCGGCACCCGGTGGCATCGCCGCGGCCGACGAGACCACCCGCAGCGGCGGCGGCGAGGACTCGGATCGGCTCGGAGCGGCGACGGCGGCCGAGAACGCGGTCGCGAGCCAGCTCGTCGCCGGCGCCGAAGGACGGGTAACGTCGGGCTTCGGCGTGCGCAGCGATCCCATCACCGGCGCCCGCGCGCTCCACCTCGGGATCGACGTGGCGGCGCCGCGCGGCAGCGCGATCCACGCCGTCGCGGCAGGCGAGGTGACCTTCAGCGGCCGGCGCGGCAAGGCGGGCAACGTCGTCGAGGTGCGCGCCGACGACGTGGTGAGCACGTACGCCCACGTCCAACGCTCGCTGGTCCAGCGCGGCCAGAAAGTTGCCGCGGGCGACGTGCTCGCGACGGTGGGGTCGACGGGGCGCGCGACCGGTCCGCACGTCCACTTCGCCGTGACCCGCGACGGCCAAGCGGTTGATCCGTCGACGGTTCTCGCCCCTGACGGTGGCGCGACGGCGGTCGCGCCGCCGGCGCCGCACGGCGCGGAGGAGGCCTGAGTGGCACTTTCGTACCGCTCCGTCGCTAAAGGTTCGGCGCTCTTCGGTCGATATCCTGACCGGCGGCACTATCAGGGTGCCGGGGAAAGGCCGAGCGATGCGCATCACGCGACGAGTGAACGGTCCAGGGATTGCGGGCGTGGAGGATCCGAGCACGCTCGTCCCGTTGCCGCGTCCGACGACCGACGACACGCGCGGACGCGATCCCGATCCGACCGCGGCGGACCGGGTCGAGCTCTCCGACGGTGCTCGGCTGCGGCAACGACTGCGTGCCGACGTCGGCGCGGTGGAGCATCCGGATGCGGCGCGCATCGCGAGCTTGCGGGCGCGCGTCGTGGCGAATGCCTATCAGCCCGATCCGGCGGCAGTCGCGAAGAGCTTGGTCAGCGAGCTCGCGGCCGATCTCGTGGTCTGACGTCATGAGCCTCGAGCCCAACGGGGCGAGCCTGCGGGCCCTGCTCGAGCTCGAGCGCGACTGCTGCGCACGGCTGCTGCCCATCCTCGATGCGGAACGCGCCGCCGTCGCCGGCTACGATCACGTGGCGCTCGTCGCCTGCCTGCGCGAGCGCGAGGTGTTGCAAGCGGAGTGGGAACGGGTCGCGCGGCTGCGCCGTGACCGCATGCGCGAAGCCGCGGTGCCGTTCGCCGCGCTCGCCACCGCGGACCCGGCGCTCGCGGCCGTCGCCGACGAGGTGCGAGGCGAGGCTGCGCGCGTGCGGCGCGCGCAACGGATCAACGAGGGGATCATCCGTTCGGCGCTCGCGCACGTGACCGACACGCTCACCGTGATGCGGCGCGAGCTTCCGGAGAGCCGGTACGATCGCCAGGCCGTCCTGCGCACGCCCGAGCGCAGGGCGAATCGCTGGAGCGCGTGAATGTCGATCTTCGCGCCGCTCTCGATCGCTCGCCAAGCCTTGCTCGCGCAGCAGCGCGCACTGCAGGTGACCGGGCAGAACATCGCCAACGTCAACACGCCCGGGTACAGCCGGCAAAGCGTCGTGCTGACGAGCGTGCCGCCGGAAGGCGACGCCGTCGGCGGCGGCGTCCGCGCCGGCGCGGTCCTGCAGGCCGTCGATCCGTTTCTCGAGGCGCGGCGGCTCGCCAGCGCCTCGACGCTCGCCGCGGCGACGACGAGCCGCGATCTCCTCGATCGCATCCAAGGCACGTTTCCGGTGCAAGGCGCGGGGATCGGCACCGCGTTGCAGGAGTTCTTCGCCGCCGCCAACGCGCTCGCGACGAGCCCGCAGGACATCGGCACTCGCTCGGACCTGTTGCAGAAGGCGGAGACGCTCGCGTCGCAGCTGCGCGCCAGCGCCGCGTCGCTCGCCAGCTCGCAACGCGACGTCGATCGCCAAGTCGTGCAGACGACGCGCGACGCGAATCAGCTGCTGACGACGATCGCCAGCCTGAACGCCAACATTCACGCGGCGGAGGTCGGCGGTGCGACCGCCAACGATCTGCGCGACGCGCGGCGCGAGGCGCTGCTGTCGCTGGCGAAGAGTCTCGACGTGCACGTCGTCGAGCAATCCGACGGCACGACGAACGTGTACGCCACCTCGGGGGTCGCGCTCGTCCTCGGCAGCGACGCGGCGACGCTCACGACCGTCAACGGCGCGAGCGGCTCCGCGCTCGACGGCGGCGCAGTGGCACAGATCGCGGTGCAGCAGGGCAATGCGGCGGTCCCGCTGCCGGGCGCGCTCGGCGGGACGCTCGGCGCCTTGCTCGACGTCCGCGACAACACGACGCCGGCGGTCGCGGCCGACCTCGATAGCCTCGCGACGACGCTCCGCGACGCGGTGAACGCCGTGCAGACGGATCCGGCGGGTCGCGACCTCGACGGCAGCGTCGGCGCGGCGTTCTTCGCCGGAACGGGCGCCGCCGACTTGACCGTCGCGCTGACTGATCCGCGCGGCATCGCCGCCGCGCGTACCGCCAATCCCGGCGACAATACCGGCGCCCAGGCATTGCTCGCCCTCGGCGACACGACCTTTGCCGCGCTCGCCGACGTCACGCTCGGCGACTTCTTCGGCGGGATCCAGGCGCACGCCGGCGCGCTGGCGCGGACGGCGGACGCGCAGGCCACGATCGAGCAAACGGTGTCGGATACGCTGTCGGCGCAGCGCGACGCGGTCTCGGGCGTCAGCCTCGAGGAAGAGTTCACGAACCTCATCCAATTCCAGCGCGGCTTCCAAGCAGCCTCGCAGCTGATCGTCGTCAGCAACCACATGCTCGACGACCTGTTTTCGGTACTCCAATGATCCTCGGCCGGGTCACACAGAGCACGCTCTTTCGCGAGCTGACGACGAGCGTCGCCCGCCTGCAACGACAGATCGCAGACGCCCAGGCGCAGGTCAGCTCGCAAAAGAAGCTGCAGAACCCGAGTGACGACCCGGCGGGAACGGCGGCGGCGAACCGGCTGCACGGCGAGGTGCGCGCGCTCGCGGCGGCGAAGGACGGCATCGGGCTCGGCAACGCCGTCCTGAGCGCGGAGGACAGCGCGCTCCAGCAGGTCGAAAGCCTGCTCACGCGCGCGAGCGAGATCGCGGCGCAGACGACGAGCGGGCTCGTCACGCCTGAGCAGCGCCAGCAAGCATCCGCCGAGGTGGTGCAGATCGAGAGCAGCGTCTTGAGCTTGGCGAACACCGCGGTCGGCGGCCGCTACGTGTTCGGCGGTCTCGCGAGCGGCCAGCAGCCGTTCGCGAATCTCGACGATCCGAACTTCGACGCCGCGACCGCCTACAGTGGCCCGACGGATCCCTTCGTCCTGCCGATCGGCTCCGGCCAGACGGTGACGTTGACGACGCCGGGCGACCACGTGTTCGGCGCCGCGATCACCGCCCTCGACGACATGCGCCAGACGCTCGCCGCCGGCGGAACGCCGACGACGAGCATCGACGCGCTCGCCGGCGCCGCGGCGGGGATCGGCGAAGAGCGGGCGGCGATCGGCGGACGGATGACCCGGCTCCAGGATCGCAGCGACCAGATCGACAGCCTGACCGCGGGCGCGCAGACGTTGGTGAGCGGCATCGAGGACGTCGATCTCTCGGCCGCGATCAGCCGGTTCGTCCAGCTCCAGACGGCGCTGCAAGCAGCGCTGGCGGTCGGCAACAAGTTACAAACGAGCGTCCTCGACTTCCTGCAGCTGTGACCTGATCGTTCGACGATGACGCCTGCCAGGAGGGCGGCATGTTGGTATTGACACGGAAGATCGGTGAAACCATTCGCCTCGGCGACGACGTGCGGGTGCAGGTGCTCGCGATCCGCGGCGGCCAGGTGCGACTCGGCCTGACCGCGCCGGCGGACGTGCGCATCTTTCGCGAGGAGATCTTTCGCGCGATCGAAGAGCAGAATCAAAAGGCTCGGCTCGCGGGCGAGGACCGTCTCGCCGACGCCGCCGAGCTGTGGCTGGAGGTCGGCAATGCCAAGCACGACTGAGTGCACCGCCGCGCATGCGTCGCGCGAGGTCGATCCCTCGCCGACGTTGCACGTCCGGTCGCGACGGTTCGGGTCGTTCGAGATCTCGCGCGCGAGCATCGTCGAGATCCCGCAGGGTCTGGTCGGGTTCCCGCAACTGCGGCGCTACGTCGTGCTGGAGCATCGGCCGGGGTCGCCCTTCAAATGGCTGCTCGCGATCGACGATCCGGAGCTGGCGTTCGCGGTCGCCAATCCGTGCGAGCTCGTCGCCGGCTACGAGCCGCCGCTCGAGACCGCGGCGCGTCTCCTCGAGACCGATCCGAACGACATCGCGCTGCTCGTCATCGTCACCATTCCGAGAGACCCGACGCTGATGACGGTCAATCTGATGGCGCCGGTCGTCGTCGATCTACGGACGCGCCGCGCGCGGCAGATCGTGCTCGACCTGCCGCACTGCCCGCCGGACTTCCTCGTCGTTCCGTCGCGTGTGGCGGCGCGGGCGTAAACTCGCGCCGTCGCGGCGGTCGCCAATTTTTGGCCGTCGCGCGACAGGAATGTACGGAAGCGCACATTCGCGGACGGCGTCGCGATCCCATGCGAGGCGTCGTGTCACGAAATTTACCTGACAATTCGATGTCGCGCGGCGTGTGACGCTGACTATGGGAGTTGTTCAAGTTTCTGGCACCTCGCTTGCTCAGTCGCTCGACGCCGCATCAACGGGGCCAAGGAGGGGACGATGAGAGCGTTCGAGTTCGTGAGTCCGGAAACGGAGACGACGGACGAGGTGGTGGTGGCGGCTTCGGAGGCGACGCCGGCAACCGTCGATGAAGTGGAGTCGGGGAGGCCGGGGTTCGCCGGCATCATCGGCCGGCACCGCAGCATGCAGGCGGTGTTCGACATCGTTCGTCGGGTCGCGGGCACGAACGCGACCGTGCTCGTCACCGGCGAGAGCGGGACCGGCAAGGAGCTCGTCGCGCAGGCGATCCATGAGCGCAGCCGCCGGCGGTTGCAGCGGCTGGTGCCGGTGCACTGCGGGGCGATCCCCGAGGATCTCCTCGAGAGCGAGATGTTCGGCCACGAGCGCGGCGCGTTCACCGGCGCGATCTGCTCACGAGTCGGGCGCTTTCGGCTCGCCGACGGCGGCACGATCTTCCTCGACGAGATCGGCGACATGAGCCCGAAGCTGCAGGTCAAGCTGCTGCGCGTGCTCGAGAACGGCATGTTCGAGCCCGTCGGCGGCATCACCACGCAGTGCGTGGACGTGCGCATCGTCGCTGCCACCAATCGCAACCTCGAGGAAGCGGTCGCCGACCGCCGGTTCCGTGAGGATCTGTACTATCGGCTGCGCGTCGTCCCCGTCGAGATGCCGCCCTTACGCGAGCGTCGCGAGGACATTCCGCTCCTCGTCGAGTGGTTCCTCGGCCATCTGCACAGCGCGAAGGGTCTACCGCGCTTCGAGATCACCGACGACGCGCTCGGCATCCTGACCGCGTATCACTGGCCGGGGAACGTGCGCGAGCTGAAGAACTTGCTCGAGCAGCTCGTCGTGCTCGGTGACACGGAGCGCGTGATCCGCGCCGAGCATCTGCCGCCACAGCTCCGTGGAGGCGGACGCCTGAGCGCGACCGGTGGCTGGACGACGCCGCCATGGGACTTCGATCAGCAGGGCATCGACTTCTATCGCGAGATGGCGTCGATCGAGGACCGCATCATCGCCCGCGCGCTCCACATCAGCCGCGGCAACAAGAAGGAGGCGGCGCGCCTCCTCAACCTCAATCGCACGACGCTCCTCGAGAAGCTGAAGCGCAAGCGCGAAGTCGCGAACGTCCTGACGACACAGCCGGATTGGGCGGCATTGAACCCGCTCGTCGTGCCACCGAGCGTGGAGACGTCCGAGGACCTACGGCTGCCGTCTTGACGGCGGCGCGGCCGCGGCCCGTTCGGAACCGTTCGTACGATTGCGATCTCGCCGCACGGCGGACGAGCGGAGACGTCGCCGCCCATCCGCCGTGCGGCGGCGTCACACGCGATTGACTCTTCGTACCGGTCCCGTTACCGTCGTGGTGATGGACGTACACGTCGCTTCGGACGTCGCCAGCTCAGCCGAGGAGCCGGTCATGACCCTTACCGACAGAGCTGTCGAGATGGTGAAGACGGCCATGCAGCGTGAGAACCGCGGGGCGGAGTACGCGCTGCGCGTCGGCGTCGTCGGCGGGGGGTGTTCGGGGTTCTCGTACACGATGAGCTTCGACAAGGAGCAGAAGGCGGACGATCGGGTCGTCGAGGTCGATGGGGTTCGGGTACTCGTCGATGCGGCGTCGCTCGAATATCTCGCCGGGACGACGCTCGATTTCGTGTCGGGGCTGCACGGATCGGGGTTCAAGTTCGTGAACCCGAAGGCGGAGCGGACGTGCGGGTGCGGGTCGTCGTTCTCGGCGTGAGCAGCGCGCGGCCGCCGGCGCGGTGACGCCGCGGCACAGGCCTGCGGCGCCGTCGCGACCTCACGGCGCCCGCGGCGCGGCGTGAACGCGTTCACCCACGTCGTCTTCGATCTCGACGGGACGCTCGTCGACACCAAGGACGATCTCGCCGACGCGGTGAACGTGACGCTGCGGGCGCTCGGTCTTCCGCCGCAGGATCGGCGAACGCTCTGGGGCTACGTCGGACACGGCGCGCGAGTGCTGCTCGAGCGCGCGCTCGGAGCGGAGCACGCGCATTTGCTGGAGCCGGCGGTCGCGATCTTCATGCCGTGGTATCGCGCGCACCTGCTCGATCGCAGCGCGCTCTACCCGGGCCTCGTGCCGGTCTTGGAGAGCCTCGCAGAGGAGGGGACGGTCTTCTCGGTGCTGACGAACAAGCCCGAGGACATGAGCCGCGCCATCGTCCACGGCCTCGGCTTGGCGGCGCGCTTCCCGCGCATCGTCGGCGGCGACTCGCTGGGAGCGAAGAAGCCGGACCCGAGCGGTCTCCTGCGGCTCGTCGAGGACGTGGCGGTGCCCGCCGCGCGGACGCTCATGGTCGGCGACTCGGCGATCGACGTCACGACCGGCCGCAACGCCGGCGTCGCGACCTGCGGTGTATTGTGGGGATTCAGCGGTCCGTCCGTGCGCGACAGCGCCGCCGACGTTCTGATCGCCGTACCCGAGGAGCTCCTCGGCGTCTGCCGAGACGGCGTCGTTGCCGAGCGGCGCTAGTGTCCCGTCCCGGAAATTCGTTGCATAAGTCTGCGAGGGATTTTCAGCCCTGCCAAGGGAGACGGCGTCGTTGCCGAGCGGCGCTAGGCGCGCATGAGATCGCGCACCAGCGTCGTCAGCTCGGCGCGAAGCGCCGCCTCGACGTCGTTCGTCGACGCGACGCTGCCGCTCGCGACCGTCGCCGCGGCGGACTGATCGGTTGCCGGCCCCGCACCGCTTCCGGCGCGCGACGTCATTTCGGACGCGGCGGGTCGCGACGGCGTCGCCACGACGCGCTGAGCGCTCGCGGTCGCCATCGTCGCGGTCGTCGCGGCCGTCGCCGTCGTCGCAGAGGGAGCGGGTTCGTCCGGCGATGCCGAGACGGCGGCACCGGCAGAGCCGGCGGCGCCCGTCCGCGCGACGTCGAGCGCGTTCGTCAACGCGTCAGCGACGTTCGCGAATGCCGGCGGCGTGGCGCCCGTGGCTGCGATGGGATCTCCACCCGTGCCGCTCATCATGCCGCTGGGGTCGGTGGTGTCGGCCGGCGCGGTGATGAAGCTCGTGGCGCGCGTCGCGCCGTCACCGAACTTGCCGTACGTCTCGGTAATCGTCGCGCCGTCGGCGAGCTGCGGGAACCCTTCGAGCGGCGTCCCGCCTTCGCGCAGGTACCAGTTGTAATAGGCGAGGTTGTAGAAGCCCGGCGGGATGGGCGTCCCGCGCGCGGTATAGCCGTCGACGGTGAATCCGGGCGTGGTCGTGACGCCGCTCGGGTTGAGCGGGCTCGCAGGCTCATGGGGACCGATCGGCACGTCGGCGAATTGCGCCGGATCCGGCGGCGCACCGTACCCTTCCGGGCCGGCGCCCTTGCCGTACTGACCCCATTGCTGCGCGATCGGTACCTTTCCTACCTGCCCACGGTCCGCCGCTGCGGGCAGGCTCGGGTCGGTCGCGCTGCGCACGCTGGCGAGCGCGCTCGCGAAGCCGGTCGACGAGCCGCCGGTCGATGACGGCCGCACTGCGGGAATCGTATCGCGCTGGGGATCGATGCGCATGAGACGGTCTCCTCCGCATCCGCGGAGGAGCAAGCAGGGTGCCGGCCGCAACGCCGCGTTCCGTCGGCGCGCGCTTGGTGCCGGTCGCGACCGGCGGCAAACTCTGCCGGGCGAGATCTGCCGCGCGACGGGGATGACGCCGGCGCCGCAACGGATCGATGCGGCGACGTCGGCAAGCTTCAGCCTCCGGACGGGAGACGCGGGTCGTCAGGTGCGCGATGCGATGAGCAAGCGGTAGAGCGCGAGGTAGCGCTCGGCGGCGTCACGCCACGCAAAGTCGCATGCCATGCCGTTTCGAACGAGTCGGCGCCAGTCATCCGGACGGCGGTACACGTCGACGGCCCGCGCGACGGCGCCGAGCAGCGCCTCCGCAGTGTACGGCCCGAACTTGAAGCCGGTCCCGCGCCCGCTCGCGGCGTCGAACTCGGCAACGGTGTCGTCGAGCCCGCCCGTCGCGCGCACCACGGGAACCGTCCCGTAGCGCAAGCTGTACATCTGGTTCAGGCCGCACGGCTCGTAGCGCGACGGCATCAAGAAAGCGTCGGCGCCGGCCTCGACCTGGTGCGCGAGCGCCGGGTCGTACGCGATATGGACGGCGAGGCGTCCGGGCGCGCGCCGTCCCTCGATCGACAGCTCGTGCTCGTAGCGCGCGTCGCCGTTGCCGAGGATCGCCAGCTGAGCGTCGTCGCGGAGCAGGTCGGGGAGCGCGGCCATGACGAGGTCGAGGCCCTTCTGATCGGCGAGGCGCGTCACCATGCCGAAGAGCGGGATCTGCGGTGCGACGTCGAGACCGAAGCGCGCTTGCAGATCCGCCTTGCAACGCGCCTTGCCGCCGAGATCGTCGCGATCGTACCGCGCCGTGATGTACGGGTCGCGCGCCGGATCCCAGCTCGTGTAGTCGACGCCGTTCAGAATCCCGTGCAGCGCCTCATGGCGCTCGCGCAGGACGCCGTCGAGCCCGTTGCCGTATTCGGGGGTGAGGATCTCCTCGGCGTACCGCCGGCTCACCGTCGTCAGCGCGTCGGCGAAGACGATGCCGCCCTTCAGGAGATTCGCTTGGCCGTAGAACTCGAGCGTCCGCGGCGTGAAGTAGCTCCAGTCGAGGTCGAGGAGCGGCCACACCGCCGCCGGAAAGATCCCCTGATAGCCGAGATTGTGGATCGTGAGGACCGTCCGCACCGCGGCGAGACGTGGATCAGGAAACGCGCGCGCATAGACGGGGACGAGCGCCGCCTGCCAATCGTGGCAGTGCACGATGTCTGGCGCGGGCTCGAGCCGCGCCGCGAGCGCCAGCACGGCGCGCGAGAAGAACGCGAAGCGCTCGGCATTGTCGGGGTAGTCGCCGTATGGACCGCCGTAGAGATGGTCACGGCCGAAGTACTCGTCGGCCTCGACGAAGGACACGGAAACCGCACCCGCCCGCGCCGTGCGGAGCCCGACCTCGCGACGGGTCCCGCCGACTCGCACCTCGACGCTGCTGCTCAGCACCGCCGCGGCGGCATTCACATCGATCGTACCGTACGCCGGCAGCACCACGTGCACCGCGGCGCCGAGCTCGGCGAGCGCCGCAGGAAGTGCCGCGAGGACGTCGCCCAGACCGCCGGTCTGTGCGTACGGCGTCATTTCCGACGCCGCCATGAGGATGCGAGGGGCCGCCGCCATACGTCGATCGCTCGCGGGGAGTATCGGCAGTCGGCGAGAAAGAATCGAGGGCGACGGGTGCTCGGCCGCGCGCCGCGCTCAGACGACCGCGGCGCGCTTGGGGCGCGGCTCGCCGCCGCGCTCCATGGGCTCCGCTGCGGGCTCGAGCGCGCGCTCCAGCACCTCGTCGATCGTGTCGACGAACTCGAACGTCATCTCCTCGCGCACCTTCGGCGGCACGTCCTCGAGATCCTTCTCGTTGAGCTTCGGCAGCACGACGGTGTCGATGCCGGCGCGCTTCGCGGCGAGTACCTTCTCCTTGACGCCGCCGACCGGCATCACCTTGCCGCGGAGCGTGATCTCGCCGGTCATCGCCAGGTTGTGCTTCACGGGGCGGCCGGTGAGGAGCGACGCGAGCGAGGCAGCGATCGTGACGCCCGCCGACGGGCCATCCTTCGGGATCGCGCCCGCGGGGACGTGGATGTGGATGTCGCAGTTCTCGAAGAAGTCGGGGGCGATGCCGAGGCGCTCGGCGCGGGTGCGGACGTAGCTGAGCGCCGCCTGCGCTGACTCCTTCATGACCTCGCCGAGATGGCCGGTGAGCGTCAGACCCTTCTTGCCGCTCATCTTCGTCGATTCGATGAAGAGGATGTCGCCGCCGTTCGGCGTGTAGGCGAGGCCGGTCGCGACGCCGGGCTCGCCCGTCCGCTC